>JAJDEQ010000211.1 GCA_029259695.1 Planctomycetota bacterium | reverse complement strand
GGTCCAGATCAACACGGTCGCCCCTGCGCTCAACCCGGAGGAGATCGAGCAGCAGCTCACGCTCCCTGTCGAGCTCTCGATTGGCGGCCTCCCTGGGTTGGCCAACGTCAGGTCTATCTCGAAGTTCGGCCTCTCCCAGGTCGTGGCCACCTTCGAGGATGGCGCCAGCATCACCGATGCTCGCCAGTACGTCTCCGAACGCCTCGCAACGGTAGAACTCCCCGAGGGCATCGAGCGTCCCCAGCTCGGCCCCATCGCCACGGGGCTGGGAGAGATCTTCCACTACGTCATCCGGTCGGAGAGTCCCCAGCGGACACTGGAAGAGCTCCGCACGCTGCACGACTGGGTCATCAAGCCCGAGCTACGGAAGGTCCCAGGAGTTGCCGAGGTCAACTCCTGGGGAGGGTACGAGAAGCAGTACCACGTCGTCGTCTCCCCGGAAGCGCTCCTCAAGTACAACCTCACGCTCGGGGATGTTTTCGCGGCACTGGAGCAGAACAACCAGAACGTCGGCGGTGGCGTGCTCACCGCCGGTGGCCAGTCGAAGCTCGTCCATGGCCTCGGGCGGGTCGCTTCCATCGAAGAGATCGAGAACATCGTCATCGCGGCCTTCGATGGCGTGCCCGTGCTCATCCGAGATGTCGCACGCGACGTCAAGATCGATCACGAGATCCGCCGCGGGGCTGTCACGGCCGATGGTCGAGGTGAGGTCGTCCTTGGTCTCGCCTTCATGTTGATGGGCGGCAACGCCATGGCCGTCACCGAGGAGCTCAAGGAGCGCCTCGACAGCGTGCGCGGGTCCCTGCCCGACGACGTGGTCGTCGAAGTCGTTTACGACCGCACCGAGCTGACCAGCGAGGTCATCCGCACCGTCCAGCACAACCTGGCTGCCGGAGCGGTGCTGGTCATCCTCGTGCTGTTCGTGCTCCTCGGCAATCTCCGCGCCGGGCTGCTCGTGGGGCTGGCCATCCCGCTTGCGATGCTCTTTGCCCTGATAGGCATGTACGAGTTCGCCATCGCAGCCAGCCTGCTCAGCCTTGGAGCGATCGACTTCGGGATCATCGTTGACGGTTCGGTCGTCATGACCGAATCGAACATGCGACACCTCGCCGAGCGCGCTCGCGCACTGGGGCGCCCACTGACATCGGGCGAGCGCCTCGAAGCGATCGCGAGCTCCAGCAAGCAGGTCGCCCGACCCATCGTCTTTGGGATGGCCATCATCATCGTGGTGTTCCTGCCCGTGCTCGCGCTGGCCGGCATCGAGGGCAAGATGTTCCGCCCGATGGCCTGGACGTTCATCTTCGCGCTAGCTGGCGCGCTCCTCATCGCGCTCACGCTCTCGCCTGTTCTTGGCTACTACTTCCTTCCAAGGCAAGTGAGCGAGCAAGAAGGGCGCGTCGCCCGCTGGCTGAACCCCGCGTTTTCCTGGCTTCTTTCCGTCGCCCTACGGCTCAAGTGGTTCGTCCTCACTGCTGCCCTGCTCCTGGTGATCGCGGCGGGATGGACAGGCCTTCGCCTGGGGGGCGAGTTCATTCCTCGCTTGAGCGAGGGTGCCGTCGTCCTGAACACGATCCGTCTGGCAGGCGTCTCCCTCGACGAATCGGTGCGCTACAACTCGCGCATCGAACGCCTTCTCCTCGTGGAGTTCCCCGACGAGCTGCGTCACGTCTGGAGCCGCATCGGTACTGCGGAGATCGCTACTGACCCCATGGGCCTAGAGCTCACGGACATCTTCGTCTCACTGACCCCTCGCAACGAGTGGACCAAAGCGAACAGCCAGGCCGAGCTCGTCACAGCCATGCAGGCACTCGTCGATGACCTGCCTGGCCTGAACATCATCGCAACTCAACCAATCGAGATGCGCCTCAACGAGATGATCTCCGGTATCCGCTCGGACATCGGCATCAAGATCTACGGCGATGACTTCGACGAGCTGGTCCGCATCAGCGACGACGTGCAGCGCATTCTCGTCGGGATTCCGGGACAGTCCGATGTCGCCGTCGACCAGCTCACGGGCCAGCCCACCCTTCGCGTCAGGGTGAACCCCCAAGCAATCGCCCGCCTTGGGGTGTCCGGACGGGAAGTCCTCGACTTCGTGGAGGTCATCGGAACCCGCCAGGTGGGCGACGTCTTCGAGGGACAGCGGAAGTTCCCCCTGGCTGTACGACTCCCTGACCAACACCGCACCGAGCCGGATGCCCTTCGCTCGACACTGATTCCCACCGAGTCCGGCCTTCGAGTCCCCCTTCGCGCCGTGGCCGACGTGGTCGAGGAGGAGGGCATCGCGACCATCAACCGCGAGTGGGGTCGAAGGCTCATCCGTGTGCAGTGCAACGTTGCCGGGAGGGACGTGGCCTCGTTCGTCGAAGAGGCTCAGCGGCGCGTCGCGGAAGAGCTGGAGTTGCCCAACGGCTACGTCATCGAGTGGGGTGGACAGTTCGAGAACCTGGCCCAGGCCAAGCTGCGCTTCCTCGTGATCGTTCCAGTCACGCTCCTTCTCGTGTTCTTCCTCCTGTTCTTCAGCCTGAAGAACCTCCGAGAAGTCCTCCTCATCTACACCGGGATTCCGTTCGCTGCTGTCGGGGGCGTTTTTGCGCTCTGGTTCCGAGGGATTCCCTTCAGCGTCAGCGCTGCCGTCGGCTTCATCGCCCTCGGGGGCATCGCCGTTCTCAACGGCCAGATTCTCGTTTCGGCCATCCGCGCTTTCCGCGCCGAGGGCCAAGGCCTCCGGGCTGCAGTCGTTGGTGCCACCAAGCAAAGGCTTCGCCCCGTGCTTGCAACGGCCATCACCGACGCCGTGGGGTTCCTCCCCATGGCCATCTCAACGGGCGTTGGGGCCGAAGTGCAGCGCCCCCTTGCCACCGTCGTTGTAGCGGGCGTGCTCACCTCCACCGCGCTGACACTCTTCGTGCTGCCGATTCTCTATCTGCTCGTCACGAAGAAGGAGCCGGCTGTCTCCACTCTGGAGGCTTCGTAGACGCATGCAGGGGATGAGCAACACCGTCGCCGCGTCCTCAGGCAGAGAGCGCGCGACCTCCTGCGCGAAATGGCCGACACCTGTCATCCGGGCGTCGCTGCTGCTCGTCGCTCTCGCGGGTTGCGCCACGGTCGACCCCTCGCCCGACTACGAGCTGGCTCGTCAAGAGGTCGAAGCGGCCACCGGGCGACCCAGCCTGTACAACCCCGGCGAAGACGAGGCGACTCGCCAACTCCTTGACCAGCTCTTCCAGGACGGGCTGACCAGCCAAGAGGCGGTTCAGGGCTGCCTGCTCAACAACCCGGAGCTGCAGGCGGCCCTTTTGGACATCGGCATGGCTCGGGCGGACGCCGTCCAGGCAGGCCTGCTGTCGAATCCCTCCCTCGAACTGATGATCCGCATTCCTACGGATGGAAACCACACGAACACCGAAGGCGGCATCATCCAGAACCTCGTGGAACTGTGGCAGCTACCGGATAGAGAGCTCCTCGCAGAACGCCGCCTCGAGCAAACCGTGCTCGAGGTCGCCCACACGGCGGCACGCTTGGCTGCCCAGTCGAAATCCGCCTACGTCGCGGCCTTGGCGGCCCGCGACGCCGAATCCGTCGCCCACGAGAACCTCGAGACCGCCCGGGCGTTCCTGGAACTCACGCTGCAGAGGCAGTCAGCGGGCGCCGCAACCGAAGTGGACGTCAACGCGGCACGCTCGGAGCTCCTCGAGCAACAAGTTCTGGCGCGCGCGTCGAGATTCGACGCGTTTGAGGCGAAGCGTCAGCTCGCGCTGCTCCTGGGATTCGACCACTCTCCCGATACGCTCGAGCTCACCGACACACTCGCGGGTCCGCCAGACTCGTCGTTCGATCTGGACGACCTCATCTCGCGAGCACTCCGCCGGCGCCTCGACCTTCGCGCCGCTGAGCGCGAAGCCGAGGCCGCCGTCCACGCCCTTGACCTCGAGCGCAGCCCCCTCCTCCGAAGTGCAGGAGCCGGAGTGGCGCTGGAATCGGAGGGGGGGGACTGGGCCATCGGACCCGCTGTCGAAGTCGAGCTCCCCATCTTCGACCAGAACCAGGCGCAGATCGCCAAGGCAGAATTCCGTCTCGCCCAGACGCAGCGGCGCCTCGAAGCTCTTTCGACGCTTGTCGCCCAACAGGTCCGAGGAGCGCACGCGCGCTACTCCCTCGCCCGCGATACCGTCCGCCTCTACGAACAGGACCTTCTGCCTCTTCGGCAAACGAGCCTCGACCTTGCTCGCGAGGCGTTTGCCGCCGGCAAGACCGGGTTCCTCTCCGTCCTCGAAGCGCAGAATCGCCTCGTCACCGCCAGGCGCGAGTATGTAGGCCAGCTCGAAGCCCTCGCTCGCACGGTTCCTGAACTCGAAGCCGCTTGCGGACAGCCCTTCACAGACCTTCTGCGGCCGGGACCGTCGCCTGAGGCCCCATTGCCGGAGGCCGAGGGCGATGGCCGTTGAAGATCGTGCTGTCGTTCTCCGAAGAGCCACGCTGCTCGACCATCGCCGTGGTCGCGGCTCAGTCGGTTGGAAGTGTGGCGCTGGGCAGTCTCCAACCGCGCCGACGCCGCGCCCACGCCCCAGCTGCAACAGGGTATCCAAAGGGGTATCCGGGCATCTCGCCGTCGCCGCAATCTCCGACCGCCACGCCGCTTACGCCACACCCCCACCGGATTTCTAATCCGGCGGTCGCAGGTTCAAGTCCTGCCGGGAACGCCATCGCGTGCGCTCGCACCAGCTCGCACGCTGTCGCGTAACTCGCTCTTGCGCACCACCCTGCGTCCGGCTGTCTTCCGTCTCGACGAAGACACCACGTCGCACCCGGACGCATCAGCTTGCGCCATGCGCACCCCGAGTGCTGACGATTCTGGTGCGCCCCCTCAGCGTCACCACCGTCACCATCCTCGTCGTCGTCCTCCTCGGGCGCCCCGGGCGCGGCCCCCGACACGCGCTCGGCAACGTCGGCCAGTTCCTCCACTCGCGTATGCGCGTACCGGCCGATGGTCAGCACCGGCTCGAACGATGCGCACCAGGTCGTATGGACAGCCACCGCCTGATGCCAGATAAGACACATCCCGCGTGCGCGACCGCGCGACGTGGCACGGTTTCGACGAAGGCTGGCTCCAGCCCGAGGAGTGCGCGCCTCGTCCGCGGGCTTCTCGCTGACCGGGCCTCGGCCCTCTCCGTAGACCTCGATTGCGAGGTGCCGTCAACATGCTGATCTCCCTGACCTTGACGGCTGTGCTCGCCGTCGTCCTCCAGAACGACGGCGGTCTACGCGACGGTCCGGCGGTGCAGCCGTCGAGCGTTTGCTCCCTCTGCCACTCGAACGCTCCGCGCGCAAGTGCCATGCGGGACGGCGAAGGGCGTGCCATCGCGCCCTTCGACCTCTGGCGCGGGACGATGATGGCCAATTCGGCTCGCGATCCCGTTTGGCGCGCTGCCGTCTCGGCCGAGGTCGCCGCGACGCCGTCTCGGCGAACGGAGATCGAGGAGACATGCCTCCGGTGCCATGCACCCATGGCGCGCCAAGCCGGTCTCGAGGATCATGGCACGGGATCGCTCTTGCACGTGCTGGACTGTGACTCGCCTCTCGGAGAGCTGGCTCGTGACGGTGTCTCGTGCACGGTCTGCCACGGGATCACACAGGAGGGACTGGGGACCGACGCCAGCTTCTCGGGCAACTACCTGCTCGACTCGCAGCGACGTCTCTTCGGTCCCCACGAAGCGCCTTTCTCGATGCCCATGCGCCACCACACGGAGTTCACTCCCAGCCTTGGTCGCCATCTGCAGAGCTCGTCGCTCTGCGCAACCTGCCACACGCTCGAGACCGACACGTTCGATGCGGAGGGCAACGCCCATGGGACCCGTTTCCTGGAACAGGCACCGTACCTCGAATGGCTCAACTCGGACTTCTCCAACGCGGGGGATGACCCGGGACCGTTGGCCGCGACCTGCCAGGACTGCCACACTCCGACAGCCGATGAGGACGGCCGGGTGATCCGCACACGCATCGCCCGCAATCCCGGCGGCCGGGACTTCCCACCGACGCGCCCCCGGGAGCCCTTCGGGCGGCACATCTTCGTGGGTGGCAACACGCTCGTCCCGCAGATGCTGCGCGACCACGCCGACGAGTTGGAGGTGCAGGCGTCGTCGGCAGCCCTCCAGGCCACCCTGGACGCCACTCGGGAGCAGCTCCGTGAGCTCACGGCCAGGGTCTCGATCGTGGATGTCCTGAGACAGGACTCCCGGCTGACGTTCGCTGTCCATGTCGAGAACCTCACCGGTCACAAGCTGCCAACCGGCCATCCGACCCGACGCGCCTGGCTGCGCGTCGTGGTTCGTGACGAGCGAGCCGGAGTCATCTTCGCCTCGGGGAACACGGACTCGAGCGGTCGCATCCTGGGGGAGGATGGCGCGCCGCGTCCCTCGGAGTTCGCGGGAGGTCCCATCGAGCCCCACCGCCAGTTGATCAACGAACCGGGCCAGGTCGCGACCTACCAGGCCACCATGGCCGACTCCCGAGGTCGTCCCACCCACACCCTGCTGCGCGGTGCCACCTGGTTCGTGGACGACAGGCTGCTCCCCCTGGGTTGGAGCTCGGATCATCCCGCGGCACAACGAACCACCCCGGTCGCTGTCGACGGCGACGCGGACTTCGTCGCGGGATCCGATCGGGTCCGTTACGAGATCGCCGCGGCCTCCGACGGGCAGCTCACGATCGAGGCGGCCCTCCTCTACCAATCGCTGAGCGCCAGATGGGCCGCCGAACTCATGCGATGGGACACGCCCGAGGTGGAGACCTTCGCCACGTTCTACCTCGAGGCCGACCGGATGCCCGAAATCCTGGCGACGGCGGAGTGGCGCGAATAGCCGCCGGCTGGATCACGGCCGGAGGCTTTCGACGTACACCCCTGGCCGCGCAACTCAGTCTGCCGCACTTTGTCGCGCTCTCATCGCGACTTGCGTCACCGGCCTCCGGATTTCAAGTCCTGCCTGGAACGCCAATGCTCGGCGTGCCCAACCGCGTGGACCCGTGGGGGAAGGACGGCGACCACGACGGGGCGACCCGGGTACGATGCTGCCGAAGTGCCTGGAAGAGGTGGCGTGATCATCGCGTCACGGTGGGCTGCGTCGGGCGACCTCGCCCCGCGCGGGTTCTCTCTCGTGAGCAGCACAACGACTCGGGGCAGGTCAGGGGAAACGAGGAGGTCTGCTTGCAGCGGAAACTCGACAAGCCGGCGGAGTTCGGCGACCGCGCACATCCGTCGGTGACCTGCCAACTCGCCCTGGGTGCCCGATCGGGAGAGCCGGGCCGCTTCGACGCGCTGTATGCGCGCTTGAGCCCGTCACTCCTCGCGTGGGCGAGGATGCCCCTGCATCGGCATCTGCGCGCGTCGATGGACGCCGACGACTTCGTGCAGGACGTGTGGATCCGCGCCACGCGCCATTTCGATTCGTTCGATCCCGCACGCGGCACGTTTCGTCAGTGGATCTTCAAGATCGCCAAGAACATGTCGATCGACGTGCTGCGGCAGTACGGGCGCGCGAAGGATCGGGGGGCGCCCGACGCGCGGGGTGGGAGCTCGGTGCACGAGCTGGGTGCCAAGAGCACGGGCGAGCCGTCGACCTGGCTTCAGGTGGCGCACACCGAAGCGTTCGAGACGTTTCTCCAGCGCGTCGGTAGCATGCCGCACGACGAACAGGTGTTGCTGGTCCAGTGCGGCATCGAGGAACAGCCGATCGCGCAGGTCGCAGCGCGCTTGGAGATCACGGAAGCCGCGGCCCACAAGCGCTGGCAACGCCTGCGCGCTCGCCTCGTCGCGGAACGCATGCCCGAAGGCATCATCGAGTAGCGGCGGGCCCGAGGCCGATGTCGGCTCGCTCGATGTCACTGAGCTCGATCGGTGCGAGACCGGACACGGCGGGATCCACCGGCCACAGCCGAGCCGTGCCGTCCAGACTCGCGGTGACGACGAGGTTGCCGTCGGGGCTGAACGCACCATGGGTCACGTGGTCGTCGTGACCAACGAGCCGCACGTGAGGCACGAGTTCGTCGTTCTCGATCCGCAACAGGAAGCCCGTCGCATCTCCGGATGTCGTCAGCACGCGCCCGCGTGACGAGACGTCGAGGTGAGTGATGAAGCTGGTGTGCCAGGTCCCACCCGATGCGCGCGTGAACTCGTCATCGAGAAGGGAAGTCGCGCCGGACCACTTGAACGAGGCCACGAACCGGCCGCCGGGGAGATGCGCGATCTTGCCGAAGTTGACCTGGTGTTCACGGAAGAGGACCTCGCCGGCTGGGATCGAAATGCGCCGGAGGTGTTCGTCTTGCGCGACAGTGACGAGAGATCGGCCGTCCTTGGAAAAGAGCAGATCGAACACTCTGCTCTCCGAGAGGCTCGTCCTCTCGGAGTTCCAGTCGTCACTGAGCATGACGGCCTCATCCTGCGCGCACGACCAGAGCCGCACGGAGCGGTCACTCCCTGCGGAGGCCACAAGGTTGGATCCGGGGCTGATCCGAATCTGCTGGATCGCGCCGACGTGCCCCGACCAGGAGCGCAACGGCGTGCCTCTCGCGTCCCACAGGCGTAGGTCACCCTCATTGCTGGCCGTGACCACGCGCCCATCGTCGAAGAAACGGCCGAGCGTCACTCCCCCCGCGTGCGGCCCCAGCACGGCGACGAGATCAGCGCCCCGCCAGAGGCGGGCGTATCCGTCATCGCAGCCTGTGAGCACGACGGTGCCATCCGGCGAGAACTCCGCCCAGCGCACGACGTCATCGTGCACCAACGTCGTCTCGCAGCGACCACTGGCGACATCCCAGGTCCTGGCGGTGCCGTCCGAGGATGCCGTCAGCACGCGGGTCCCTTGCGGCGCGAACGTCGCTCGCAAGACTGGACCGCCGTGGCCGAGCAAGACGCGCGGGGGCCGGCGATCGAGCGCCCAGACGAACGACCAGCGGACGCCGGTCACGGCGATCTGTTTCCCTTTCGGCCCCCACTGCACGTCCGCCAACATCGTGGACGTGGTGTACCGGTCCAGCTCTTCGCCGGTCGCGGCGTCCCAACACACTGCACGGCCGCTCAGGTTGGCCGTGGCGATCCGGTCGCCGGACATGTCGTGCCGGATCGCATAGGTCGCGCGACCGCCCGTCTGGCGAAGCGGGAAGAGCGGAGTCTCGGGCGACGAACGCCAGTCCCAGACGAACGCGCTCTCGCCCGACTCGACGACCAGGTCGCCCGGATCGCAGCCGGTCGCCAAGGTCTGGCCGTCCTTGCCGAAGCTCACGTCGTGCACCTGGCCGGGGTGATCGAGCGTGGCCACGAGGAGGCCGCTCTCGAGATCCCACACTCGAGCGGTGCGATCCGAGCCGGCTGTTGCGAGCCACGAACCGCAGCGAGAGAAGTCGGCGGCCCGGACCGACGCGGTGTGCCCCTCCAGCGTGTGGAGGAGGCGACCGTCGGCGGTATCCCACACGTGAACGAGCGTGTCCGCAGTCGTGTCCGAGTCCATCGATGAGAAGGTGGCGAGACGCGTGCCATCCGCGTTCGAACAACTGTGCCGGGACACCGCTCCGAGAGACTCGTACAGCTCGGTGACCACAGGGTCGCCCGTCAGCGTCCAGGTGATGAGACGGCCACTCTCGTCACCCTCGAAGACACGACCTGACGACCAGCGGCACATCAGCAGCGTGACCTTCGCGCGGGAGTGCGTGGAGCGGGCGATCTCGCGCCGGGTGCCGAGGTCCCAGAGCGTGACCTGGCCGCTCGCATCGCCAACGAGAACGCGTCGCCCGTCCGGACTCAGATCGAGCTGCGTGACCTCGGCGCCGATCTCGATCGTGCCCGTCACCGCCCACGTCGAGGTGTCGCGCACGATGACATCGCCGCCGTTCGCGAACACGGCGACATCCCCTTCCCATTCGACGCCGAACGCGGCCGTCTTCCCGCGGAAGGGCGTGTTGCGATGGTGGAAGAGCGTGCGCATCAGCGCTTCGTTCGTCGATTGGGTGTTCGGTGCGCGACGATAGGCCTCGGTCGCGATGGCATGAGCGTAGGCAGGCCTTCGTGACGCGTTCTCGATGGCCTCCCCCACGAGCACCTCGACCAGTCGTTGCTCGCCCAGCTCCTCGGCCCTGCTGAACAGGACGCCGACCAGCGCGAGCAGCACGCTGAGCGCAGCGATGACCGCAGCGGCTTTGGGGTTTCGCTGAACCCAACGGGTCAGGCGCCTCAACGAGCCCGGAGGTGATGCCCGGATGGGCTCCCGCGCTCGAACGCGACGCAAGTCCTCGGCGAAGTGTTCAGCGGTTGCGTAGCGCTCGCGTGGGCTCCGGTCGAGTGCGACGGTCAGCACGGCATCGATCTCTCGCGGCAGCGCCCGGTTCAGGGAGGAGGCCCGCACCGGTGAGGTGTTCAGCACCGCCGACTCGATCGTGGCTCGCGAGGGGCCCTCGAACGGCTGGACGAGGGTCAGGCACTCGTACAGCGTCACGCCGAGCGCGTACACGTCCGTCGTGCGATCGAGGTGCTGTTCGCCGCGGATCTGCTCCGGCGACATGTAGGCGGGCGTCCCGAGCGCCTCACCGGTGACCGTGATGGTGAGCGCGTCGGGCTCGTCATGGCTCGCGAGTCCGAAGTCGAGCACGACCGGGTCGCCCGCGGAACTGATCACGATGTTCCCGGGCTTGATGTCGCGGTGCACGATGCCGGTTTCGTGAGCGGTGTGCAGCGCGCGCGCCACCCGCTCGAGCATCTCGAGGACGTGCTCGACCTCGGCGGCCGAACGAGGTCGCAGGGGCAGCGCGTCCTCCGCCGGGCTGCGCTCCGTTGCCCCCTCCTCCCGCCGAAGCTGGAGGAGCCGGGCGAGCGACTCCCCCTCGACGTAGCGCATGGCGACGTAGGGCGGCGTGTGGCCGAAGTTCGCTTCGAGGATCGAGCAGATCCCGGGGTGATCGAGCGAACTCGCGATCTCCGCTTCGCGCCGCAGTCGATCGAGGCGTCGCCCGAAGGCTTCGATCGTCTTCAGGGCGACCGTCCGGCCGAGCAATGTGTCGCGGGCCAACGAGACGACCCCCTGACCGCCGCGGCCAAGCTCCCGCAGGACCTCGTACCGTCCCGCGAAGAGTTCGTTCGACGGCGCCTCGATGAGCGCCAGGTACTCACGCGCCAAGCTCGCGTCGTCGCCGGGGAAGCGCTGCAGGTACCACGCCAGGTCGCGCACCCCTCCCTGGGCTCGATGGTCCAGGAACAGAGCCAGGAAGTCGTACAGGTTCGCGCTAGCGTCGAGGCTCTCGTGGGAGATGTCGGACATGGACGCGCGCTCCGGCGACCGGCATGGGGCTGCCGAGCGCATCGTTGTACTCGAAGGTCCGGCAACCGACTCAGAGGTCTCCTACGGCGCAGCGCGGAAATCTGGACGGTCGGCTGCGAGACAGTTCACCTCGGCCGAGCGCCCCTTCGCCCCAGCGCGCCCGGGCCGCTGCGCCGCTCCAGAAACTTCTTGTCCAACCAGGCGGTGGCCCGCCGTAGGGACAGTCAGGCGATGGACGCTCCACCGCCCTTCACGGCCGGATGCAGCCGGGCCTGCCAGCCTGCGCGAGTCCGGCGCCTACGAAGATCACCCCGGGAGAGGAACGATGTTCTCACCGCGCCACTCGAGTTCTCACGACGAGCGGGCCCTCAAGAGCCCGCCTTGTCCTCCGCACCCGGACTGCGCAGCGCACGACGGCGTCTCGCCGCACGCCCGCGTGTCCCTTGTTGCGATCTGGGCCTTGGCGTGCACAGCGGCAATGGCGGTTGCGACGCCCGCCGCGGCACAGTTCGGGAACGAATGGGTGAGCTTCGAGAAGTCGCCGTCTTCTCTCTCAGCGGGCACGATCTCGAGCGCCTCCTTCGAGACCGATCTCGCATGGGGTGACCTGGACCTGGACGGGCACACCGACCTCGTGGTCGTCCGTAAGCAGCCCTACACGTCGCCGGGCAGGCGCACGAACCTGTTGCTCATGAACGAGGGCGGCGTCCTCACCGACCGAACCACAGAGTTCGCCTCAGCAGCGGATGTTCCGGGCGACAACGGCTTTCTCACGCCGACGAACGATCGCGACGTCGTGATCGGCGACGTGAACGGAGACGGATGGCCCGACGTCATCACAGCGACGACGTTGAGCGATGGCCTCCCGAAGCACATCGGTCACCCGCGCATCTACATCAACCTCTGCAACGACGGGTTTGGTGACTGGCTCGGGCTCGAGTTCCAGGCGGCACGTACGCCACAGCTGTTCAGCTTCGTGAACGCTCAGCCGCACAATCCACGCTTCTGCTCCGTGGCGGCCGGCGACGTGAACGGCGATGGCGCACTCGATCTCTATTTCGGTGACACCGACATGCTACAGCTTCCCGGGAACGATCTCGATGACCGCCTCCTCATCAATGACGGCAACGGGTTCTTCAGCGATCAGAGCCAGGCGAGCATGACGTCGCAGATGCTGGACTCGACCTTCGCCGCGGCCGTGGGCATGGGTGACTTCAATGGCGATGGGACGCTCGACATCATCAGGGCCAACGGCGTCATCGCCCCGCTGGCCGTTTCGATCAGCTACAACAATCTCGGGAGCTCCGGCAACGACGGCATCTTCAATGACTTCGACGACTCCGGACTGGGCAGTGGTGCTCCCCTGCACGTCGGTGTCGGTGATCTGAACAACGACGGCTTGCTCGACGTGATCACTTCGGATGAGAACTCCGATCGCTATCGCTTCAATGTCGGCAACGACATCTCCGGGCGCGCCGAGTTCTCGAGCAGCTTCGCGTACACCTTCCTGTCGGGTGGCGACGATGGCAATGCGAGCAACAACCTCATCGTCGATCTCGACAATGACGGTTGGGCCGACACTCTCCACGCCGACATCGATGTCAACATTGGAGGCGGCAACCGGCGCCTGCACATCTACCACAACCTCGGTGGTGAATCGGGCGCCTCGCCGGGCGATCACATCACGCTTCGTGAGGAACGGGAGAGCGCGGGCCCCGGGTGGATCGGTGTGAAGGGCATGCTCGACGCCGACTTGAGCGGGACGCACGACGTTGCCGTCTTCGACATCAATGGCGACGGATTGAACGACATGGTCGTAAGCCGTGAATCCGGGACGGACGTGTGGCTGAACACGAACGGCACGGTGATCTTCGACGGCTTCACGCACGCCCCGCTCGGAGACGCGACGCTCACGCTGGACCCGGGTGTGGAGTTGCGTGTCGGGAACCTCGGCAGCAGTGGGGAAGACGGTTTCACCACGGATCTGGCCGCGGGTGTCGTCGGCGTCCGAATGGACTTCGACGATCTGGACTTCGAAGAGTCGGATGAAGGCTCAGGCCTTGCCGCGTACTCACAGGTCGAGATCGGCGGCAACGAGGTGCCTGGTTCCTTCGCGACGGTCGAGGTCGTCGGGGGTGAGCTTCGGATCCGCGCAGACTTCACGGCCCTCGGGGCAACGAGCGTGAAGGCGCAGTTCTACTCAGCGGATGGCGTCCCCTTGGGTTCGAACACCTCCCCCGGCCCGATTAGTGTGTATGAGCCCCCCAAGTGCCTCCCGGAGTTCGAAATCGAAGTTTGCGAGGTTGGGTTCATTGCCGGAGGCGATGGCCTCATCTTTTGGGAGGTCTGCTGGGTTGATCAGGTGTGTGAGGAGGAGCTCTCTGTGACCTTCGAGCCCATCGGTGGCTCGACGCCGGACACGCTCGTCGATTTCGAGGTGCGCGGCACCGACCTCGCCGACTTCGATGTCACCGATGTCGGTGTGCAGCTCGGCGACGCCTTCGTCTCGGGGATTGGTGATGTGCGGCTGATTCCCACTCCGACCGACCTGGCCGTCGTGGGCGGCAGCAGTGTCGGAGAAGGCATCGAGTTCAGCACGCCACCGAACCCGGGCGCCTGGCTGGATGCGGCTGGAGAGGTCGAGCTGAGCTTCGTGCATTCTCTCGATCAGGCACCGGTGGGCGGCGGGATCGAGATCGAGGCCTTTGGCATCGGCGACGAGGAGGCGGGCAACGTGCGTATGAGTCTTGAAAAGCGCAAGCGCGTCAAGCTCGCCGATGGAAAGTGCAAATGGGTTTATTGCCCGGCGGCCTTCGCACCCGGGCCGACGACCCTGGAGGTGTACAACCAGGGCCTCCTCGTGGCGACGTTCCCTGCCTTGTCTGGCGATGATGCGTCCTTCACCGTTCCTGACGGCACCCTGGTCGGACCGACGACGTTGAGCGTCACGAACGACCCGCAGTTCATGGAGATCATCCGACTGCCCGCGGTCACTACCATCGAGGTGGGCCTGACCAGCGTGTCGGGTGACGAGGTGCGCACGATACCGGACACGCTCACCCAGACCCTGATCGGGTTCACGTCCCTCGAGGTGACGAACATCGCGATCCCCGTGATCACGTTCACGGACACGACGGTCGCGCCCCTTCCGTGGACGACGTTGACCGGGAAGCTCGCCGGCGCGCTGGGCGCCCCCGACCTGATCGGCTCCGGGCCGCTCACGGGCGACTCGAGCAACGCGCTGCTCGTCGTCGAGGGCGTGCCGTCGAGCCCGGCCGTGATCGTGGTCGGCTTCAGTCAACTCGTGGCGCCCTTCAAGTCGGGCGTCCTCGTGCCGAACCCCGACCTGCTCATCAGCCTGTCGACGGATGCGAGCGGGTCGCTGACCTTGCCCTTCACGATGCCTTCCGGTCTGCCCGCGGGCGTCCCGTTCTACACCCAGGTCTGGATCACGGATGCGAGCGTTCCCGCAGGCTTCTCGGCGACGAACGGGTTAGAGGGGGTCACGCCGTAAGACGCGATCGCTGGGGGCGATCGTCCCGATGTCGACGCGCGCCCGTCCAGCTCTACACTTGCTCTGCAGTTCCCACGCAGCCCGCGGCGACTCCTCGCCGCGGGCTGCGGCCATGCCGGCGATCACCGTGGCGACTTCATGGAGGTCCTCCCCCACAGGATTCAGTCAACTGCAAGGTAGGATGAGCCTGGCAACATGAGGATCCCGTGGCTCTCTTGAACGCTGGATACGGATGCAGTCTGGTCCTCGCGATCTTGCTGTGTGCCTGCGGGGCGGATGCTGAGCGCCCCGCCGCCGTTCCCAGCCCGCGAGCCGGCGGGGACGTCGTCGGCAAGCGGCTCGAGAGCGCCTGGATCGAGCGCTGGATCGGGACGCCCCTGCCGCTGGCCGGGCCGGGCACCGCGAAAGCGACCCTGGTCCGCTGGTGGACCGACAGCTGTCCCTACTGCGAGGCCTCCCTGCCGGCGATCGAGAAGCTGCGGCTCGACTACGCCGACCGCGGGCTCGCCACGCTGGCGGTCTACCACCCCAAGCCGCGGCGCTTCGAGTCCGACCAGGCCATCCGCGACGCGGCGCACGAGCGCGACTATCACGGCCCGCTCGCCGCCGACCTCGACTGGACCGCCCTCGACCGCATCTGGCTGGACACGGCCCGCCGCAGCGCGACCAGCGCCAGCTTCCTGCTCGATGCGAAGGGCGTGATCCGCTACGTGCACCCGGGCCCCGAGTTCCATCCGTCGGACGACCCCGAACACGCGCAGTGCGCTCGGGACCACGCGGACCTGATACGGGCGATCGAGGCGTTGCTCGCGGACTAGTCGCGGATCACGAGGCTGAGCAGCTTGCCGTCCTCGCGCCAGAGCAGGCGGCGCTCGTCGCACAGCGCGAGCTGTTCGTCGGCGTCGAGGCCTGCCGATTCGCAGAACGTGCGCACGGCGGCTTCGTTGCGCTCGAAGTCCAGGTACTCCACCAGGTCGGCCTGCGCCTCGCTCAGCTCGTATTCGTGGACCTCTTCGGTACGCGAGTCGACGAGGCGGCTCGTGCCGCCGGCGCGCGACAACACGAGCTTCGGCACGGGGGCGTCGGGGTCGATGTCCTCCCACATGTCGCGGCCGGAGAGCGCCCAGCGGTGGCGCCAGTCGAGGACGCGTTGCGTCATGGGCCCCATCCACTTGGCCAGCTCCACGAAGTGCGGAGCCTCGTAGTTCGTGTCGGTGAAGAAGTACGCCAGGTTCCCGATCGAGTCCTTGGGGAACGGGAAGCAGAGCGAGTAGAAGTCGACCGGCTCGAGCTTCAGCCCGTACTCCTCGGCGTGGGTGTGGTACGGGCTGAAGCGATCGAAGTGGATCGCGGCCACACCCTTCGGCGGCCTCAGATGCGTCACGAGCGGCAGGTCAGCCACGTACTTGGCGTAGACCTCCGCGCTCTCGCCCGGGAACCCCACCAGGATGTTCCAGATCGGCTCGATCCCGAAACGCACGCAGTTCTTGAGCAGCCGCAGGTTGATGAAGCTCGTGGTGCCCTTGCGCATCAGCTTGAGCGACTGGTTCGAGAGCGCCTCGATCCCGGGCTGGATCCAGCGCACGCCCGCGTCCGCCATGACGCGCATCTCGTCGTCGGTCATGCTGGCCTTGACCTCGTAGAAGATGCGCGTGCCCGGCGGGGCCTCGATGCGCGGCAGCACCTCCTTGACGTAGTTACGCGGCAGGATGTTGTCGACGGTGAAGAAGATCGAGCTGCGCGATCGGTAGTTGCCGATCAGCTCCCGGAACAGGGTGACGGCCTTGTCCGCGTCCATCGCCCGGTAGTTCATCGAGTCGGCGTTCAGCCCGCAGAACGTGCAGTGCGACTTCTCTCCCCACCAGCAGCCGCGCGAGGTCTCGAGGTGCACCTGGGGCGCGATGTCGGCGTCCGGGAAGTGGTGCTCGAACGAGTCGAAGAACCCGCTGTAGTCGAGCGGACAGTCGACGTTGATGTCGACCTCCTTGCCCGCGCGTGAAGCGGGTTCGCGATCGACGAGGCCCTGGCTGAAGACGCCGTCGAGCCGGGCAGCCTGGTCGGTTTCGCCGTCGAGCACGTGGCCGACGAAGGCCGGGAAGTTCTCCTGCCCCGGCCCCGAGAACACGAAGTCGAGCGCGTCGACGTTGCGCGCGTACTCCTCGCCCATCGGTGAGTCGCAGTTCGACCCGCCCATCACGAGCGTCACGGACGGGTTGCGTGCCTTGATCCGGCGCGCGAGCGCGAAGATCGCGTTGCTCTGCACGAACAGCGAGGTGAACCCGACGATGCTCGCTTCGTGCAGGCGGTGCTCGTCGATCAGTCCCTCGAGGAACTCGCCCAGGCCGGCGCGTCGTTCGAGCAGGGCCTCGCGCAGCTCCAGCACCTGCGGCGACTTGCCCGGGAAGTAGCGCCGGAAGTAGCTCGTGGCGTTGTCCTCGACGTTCGGGAAGGCCTCGCTGCGGAAGAACCAATCGGGCAGGCCCATGTGCTGGTGGTCCAGCAGGATGTCGTGCAGGTCGAGCCCCCCCACGCGCTGCCCCTTGGCCATGTAGGCCGGGAACTCGTGGCACAGGTAGAGGATCTCCGGCGACACCCGGTCGCCGTGCGCCTGCTCGACGGATGCGCGCAGCTTGGTCAAGCTGATCGACGGCCGCTCGACGTTCACCACGGGCATGACGATCAACGCCACGCGCGCCCGCTCACTCACTTCCATGATCTGCTCCAGTCGGATCGGGTGCCATGGTCGCGGGACGGTGCTCTCTTCCGGGACGCGCGCCGAGACACCCTACCCGAGATCCACGGAAACTGTCACCCGGCCATCACGCCGGCCGCTGCGTCTGCTGCGACTTCACCGCGCGCTCGATCTGATTGCCGAGTCAGTTCTTCTCGTCGATGTCGGACAAGATGTCATCGATGTCCTCGGCACTCCAGCCGAAGCCCGAGAGGTCGGGCCCGGCCGAGCGGCCCCCGACACCGGGTCGGCGAGCGGCCTCGATCAGCGCCTCGAGCTCGGCCACGAAGCGGCGCGCCACGGCGGCGATGGTCGCCTCGTCGTGGATCTCGCCGCCCCATGCCCACTGCACGCGCAGCTGTCCACCCGACACCCCGCCGTTGACCTCGATCAGGTGCGCGCGCCGGCCGTCGGGGCTGCGGCTGCTGCCGATCGGGGCGTCGATGCGCGTGAAGCCGGAGCCGGCTCCCAGGGCCCGATCGAGCTGGCCCAGGTAGTTGAACAGGATCTCGGCCCGGGGCAGCGCGGCCAGCGACGCGACCAGGGCGGCGTCGGGCGCGAGCCAGCGGGCCAGGCCGAAGGTCAGTCCGTGGGCGGGATAGGCGGCGAGTTGGCGCTGCACGCTGCTCAGCGCGGCCAGCGGGTCGGCGCCCTGTGGCAGCGTCAGCAGCACGGGATGGATCGACGTGAACCAACCCACCGTGCGCGAGACGTCCAGGCCGGACGGCAACTCCTCGCGGCCGTGGCCCTCGAGGTCGAGCAGCACCCGGTCGTGGCCCGTCCAGGCGGCGACGGCGCGCGAGAGCGCGGACAGCAGCGCCGCGTTGATGTCCGTGCCGAGGACGGACGGCAGCTCGCTCAGCAGGGCCGTCGTGCGCTGCTCGTCGAGGGCCACCTCGAGCACGCGCATCGCGGCGACCGTGTTCGCGTCCGGCGCGCGGTCGGTGGGCAGCGGCTGCAGCCCGGCCCACGGCAGCTCCAGCCAGTGCCGCGCCTCGTGCACGAGGTCCGGGCCCTGTGCGAGAGCTTGCAGCGCGGACGACCAGGCCCCGACCGAGTCGGTCTTCGGCGGCAACTGCGGCGCGCGCCCGGCGGCCGACGCTTCGAGCACGCGCTGCAGATCCTCCAGCAGCGGACTCCACGAGACCGCGTCGACACCGAGGTGATGGATCACCAGCAGCAGCTCGTCAGCCGCGCCCGCCTCGGTACGGAACAGGGCCGCGCGCAGCAGCAGTCCCTGGGCCAGATCGAGGCTGCCCTGCAGCCGCGCGCCTTCGCGCTCGACGCGCGATCGCCGCTCGCCCTCCGTCAGCCGCGACAGGTCGTGCACCTCGAGCGGAACCTGCGCCGGCAGCGGCGACAGCTCGGCCCGCCAACCGTCGACGTCGCGCACGAAGCGCAGGCGCAGCGCGTCGTGCTGCTCGACGAGCCTCAGCAACGCGGCCTGCAGCACCTGCGGCTCGAGTTCGCCAGGCGCGGCGAAGAGCAGCGCCTGGTTGAAGTGCTGCGGATCGACCGGAGCCTGGGCGAAGAACCAGTGCTGGATCGGTGTCATCGGGACCGGCCCGGTGACGAGGCCTTGCTCCGAGCACCCGGTCGACGCGGCGCGCGCCACCCGCGCCAACTCGGCCACGCTGGGATGCTGGAACAGGTCCTTGGCGCTGAAGTGCCAGCCCGCCTCGCGCGCCGCGGCCACGACGTGGATGGCCAGGATCGAGTCGCCACCCAGCTCGAAGAAGTTGTCGCGGGCCCCGACGCGCTCCAGGTTCAGGATGCGCGCCCAGACCTCGGCCAGGGCAGCCTCGGCGGCGGTGCGCGGCGCTTCGAAGCCGTCGCTGAGTTCGACGCGCAGCGAGTCCGGCGCGGGCAGGGCACGCCGGTCGAGCTTGCCGTTGGGAGTCACGGGGAAGGCGTCGAGCAGCACGAAGGCCGACGGCAGCATGTGCTCGGGCAGGTTGGCCGCGGCGTGGCTGCGCAGGCTCGGCACGAGTTCGCGCAGCAGCCGGCCGCGCAGGGGACGGTTCGCGTAGGACGTCCAGGGCCCGGGGTGCGCCAGCGGCGGAGGGTTGGCCGCCAGCGGATCGAGGCTCGGCTCCGACGCGTCGCGGCGCCGGAAGACGGCGTCGAAGCTGCCGTCCGGACGGGACTCGGCCCAGCTCAGCGCACAGGCGTAGGGCAGCTCGCGCCCCAGCGCGCGCAGGTCGTCGGGATCGAGCCCCGGCGCCGACGCCTCGGGTGCGTCCGGCTCGGCGTCGGAGCGCAGCCGCGCCGCGGCCCGCACGTGCTGCAGCGTGCGCCGGTTGGGGATGCCGCGCACGGCGAGTCGCCGGGGCCGTTCGTCAGCCAGGCGCGTCCGGAGTGCGTCGAGGTCGAGCCCGTCCCGCTCCCAGTCGAGCCACTGCTGCGAAGCCCCTGCCGCGTCGCCGCCCTGCGGCGCGAGCACGACGTCGTAGCGGAAGCGTCCCAGCTCGTTGTCGTAACGCCCGCGCTTGGGCTCGATGGCCACCGCGCCGCCGGGCAGCAGCCGGTCGCGCAGCGCGACGAAGAACTCCGGGCTGACGACCAGCTCCTGGTCCTGGTTCATCTGCTGCCGCACGCGCTGGCGCAGGTGCGGGTCGTCGGGTTCGGCCTGCGGCTGCGCGAGCTGCACCGAGCTGTGGAACGCGGACAGCAGCGGCAGGCTGCGCACGTCGCCGACGAAGATGCGCCCGCCCGGGCGCAGCAGGCCCAGCGCGCCCTCGAGCACCCGCGCCAGGTACTCGCTGCTGGGAAAGTACTGCACCACCGAGTTCAGCACGATCGTGTCGAAGTGACCGGACGCGAGGCCGGCCAGGTCGTCGGCGCTGCGCCGCTCCAGCCGCACGTCGGCCGAACCGGCGGGCAGCTCGCCGAGGGACTGCTGCACGTAATCGAGGGCGGCCTGCGAGATGTCGACGCCGACGTACTCCGAGCAGTGCGGCGCGATACGGAACAGCAGCAACCCCATGCCGCAGCCGAGCTCGAGCACGCGCTCGGGGCGCGCCTCCCGGATCGCCTCGACGGTCCGGTCGAGCCACTCCTGCATCTCGGGCGCGGGGATCGGCGAGCCGGTGTAGCTGCTGTCCCACGACGAGATGTTGAAGGTCCGGTCTTCCGGCGTGGGCGCCTCGCCGTAGGACGTCTCGTAGAGCGTGCGCCACTGGCCGACGTGGTCGCGCTCCCAGTCGCCGCTCTGCTCGCCGGCCGGCGCGCTCTCGGCGTCCGGTTCGTGCACGACGTAGGCCACCAGACGCCGATCACCGGGGACGTCCTCGCGCACCAGGGCCAGGCTCTGCCGCACGGACGGATGCCGATCGAGCACCGCCTCGATCTCGCCCGGCTCGATGCGGTAGCCGCGCAGCTTGACCTGGGTGTCGATGCGTCCGACGTACTCGATGCGACCGTCAGGCAGGCGCCGTCCGAGGTCGCCCGTGCGGTACAGCCGCTCGCCCGGCCGGAACGGATCGGCGATGAAGCGCGCCGCGCTGAGCTCGGGACGGTCCAGGTAGCCGCGCGCCAGCCCCACGCCGCCGATGTGCAGCTCACCGGGCACGCCGACCGGCACCGGGTTGAGCCGGTCATCGAGCACCAGCACGCGCGTGTTGCCGATGGGCCGCCCGATGGTCACCAGGTCGCCTGGCCGCAGCTCGGCGGTGGTCGACCAGATGGTGGCCTCCGTGGGCCCGTAGAGGTTGAAGAAGCGGCGCCCCGGCGCCCAGCGCTGGACCAGCTCGGCCGGGCAGGCTTCGCCGGCGACGGCGATCGTGGTCAACGCGGGCAGGTCGTCGTACGGCAGCGCGGCCAGGGCGGTCGGGGGCAGCGTGACGATCTGGATGGCGTGCCGGCGCAGGAAGTCGAGCAGGTCGGGGCCGGGCAGCAGCTCCTCGCGCTCGCCGAGGAACAACGTGGCACCCTTGGGCAGCGCCATGACCACGTCGAAGGTCGATGCGTCGAAGGACAGCGACGAGAACTGCAGCACATGCGTGCCCGGCCCGACGCCGAAACTGCGCGTCTGCTCGTGCGAGACGTTGCACAGGCCGCGGTGGCGGAGCAGCGCCGCCTTCGGCCGGCCGGTCGAACCCGAGGTGAAGATCGCGTAGGCCAGATCGTCGGGCTCGGAGCCGACGTCCCGGTCATGCACTGGCTCGGCGTCGAGTCGGGCGCGGTCGCCGTCGAGGGAGAGCACCCGCGCGCGGTGCTCGGGCAGCTCGGCCAGCACGTCGTCCTGCGTGACCAGCAGCTCCAGCCCCGCGTCCTCGAGCATGAAGGCCAGGCGCTGCTCGGGATAGGACGGGTCGAGCGGCACGTAGGCCGCGCCCGACTTCAGGATGCCCAGCAGACCGACGATCATGTCCGCGCCGCGCCGCACGCAGAGACCGACCAGCAGGTCGCGACGCGCGCCCAGCGTGCCCAGGAGGTGCGCCACCTGGTTCGCGCGCGCGTTCAGCTCGGCGTAGCTCAGCGCCTGCTCGTGGAAGACGACGGCCGTCGCCTGCGGACGCTCGCGGGCCTGGGCCTCGACGAGCTGGTGCAGCACCGCGCTGCCCGGGACATCGCCCTCGGTCGCGTTCCAGTCCAGCAGCTCGGCCCGACGCTCCGCGGCAGCGAGCATCGGCAGCGCCGAGATGCGCGTCGCCGGCTCGGCGACGACAGCGTGCAGCAGGTTCCTGTAGTGCCCCGCGAGGCGCGCAATGGTCGTCCCGTCGAACAGCGCCGTGCTGTAGACGAAGGTCGCCTCGAGCCCTTCGGGCCCCTCGAACAGGTGCAGCTCGAGGTCGAAGCGCGTGACCGAGACCTCGGGCGCCAGCGTGGCGACGGTCACGCCCGCGGCGTGCTGCTCGAGTTGCTCACGCAGGTGCATCGCGAACACCACCTGGAAGAGCGGCGTGCGGCTCGGGTCGCGCTCCGGATCGAGCTCCTCGACGAGCCGCTCGAAGGGCAGGTCCTGGTTGTCGTAGGCCGCCAGGGACGCATCGCGGGTGCGACGCAGCAACTCGCGGAACGGGGGATCGTCGGAGACGTCCGCGCGCATCACGAGGCTGTTGACGAAGAAGCCCACCAGGCCTTCGAGCTCGGCGCGCGTGCGGTTCGCGATGGGCGATCCGACGGTGATCACCGGCTGACCCGAGTAGCGCGCGAGCAAGGCCGAGAACGCCGCCAGGCAGAGCATGGCCAGGGTCGCGTCGTGCTCACGGGCGAGCGCGGCGAGGTCGTCGCGCAGCGAACCGCCGAGCACCAGCCGCTGCGCGGCCCCCGCGAACGACTGCAGCGGCGGGCGGGGTCGGTCGGTTGCCAGGCGCAGGACGTCGACGCCGCCGGCAAGTTGCGCCTTCCAGAACCCGAGCTGCCGGGCGAGGGTCTCGCCGGAGATCGCGTCGCGCTGCCACGCGGCGAAGTCCTTGTACTGCACCGGCAGCTCGGGCAGCTCGAGCGGCTCGCCGGTCACGCAGGCGCGGTAGTGCGCCGCCACCTCGCGCGCGAGCAGCTCGTAGGACCAGCCGTCCGCCACGATGTGATGGAAGGACAGCACCAGCACCGCCTCGTCGCCGGAGAAGCGCAGCAGCGCGGCGCGGAAGAGCGGCCCGCGCCCCAGGTCGAAGGGCAGGCGCTCGTCCTGCGCGGCGTGCTCGCGCAAGGCGTCCTCGCGCCCGAGGACACCCGGGTCGCTGCGGTCGAGCACGGCCAGCGGCACCGCGCGCGGCGGCTCGACGACCTGCCGTGGCGCCCCGGCCACGAGCGTGAAGTGCGTGCGCAGCGTCTCGTGTCGCGTCACCAGCGCGTCGAGCGCGCGCCCGAGGGCGCCCACGTCGAGGGCGCCCGACAGCAGCAGCTCGAGCCGCATGTGGTAGCCGGCGCCCGCACCCATCTGGTCCATCATCCAAAGGCGCTGCTGCGCGAAGGACAGGGGCAGGTCGGCCGTGCGCTCGAGCCGCGGGATGGGACCGGACGCGACGTGCCGCCCCTGTCCGCGAAGCGTCTCGATGTCGCGCGCCACGCCCGCCACCGTCGGCGCGGCGAAGACGTCTCCCAGGGTCGGCTCCACCGCGAAGGTGTCGCGGATGCGTGACAGCAGTCGCGTCGCCAGCAGCGAGTGCCCGCCGAGCACAAAGAAGTCGTCGTGCGCGCCGACCTCGCGGCGACCGAGCAGCTCGCCGAAGATGGCCGCCACTCCCTGCTCGAGCGGAGTGCGCGGCGCCACGTGCGGCGCCCCCCCCTCCTCGGGCGGCGGGGAGCTCGCGGCGAGCCGCCGACGATCGAGCTTGCCGGCGGGCGTCAGCGGCAGATCGCCGAGCTCGACCAAGGCGCTCGGCAGCATGTACGCGGGCAGCTTGGCGCGCAGGGCCTCGCCCAACACCGCGACGTCGGGCCGCGGTCCGTTGTCCGGCACCCAGAACGCCACCAGGCGTCGCTCGTCGGGAGTCGCGCCGTGGACGATGGCGGCCGCCTGGGCGACGCCCGCCTGCGCCGCCAGCACGGACTCGATCTCGCCCAGCTCGATGCGGAAGCCACGCAGCTTGACCTGGTCGTCGACGCGCCCGAGGAACAGCAGCCGTCCGCGCCCGTCCCGCCGCACGATGTCACCCGTGCGATACAGCCGCCCCGGCAACTCGTGCGGCCGCGGGCTCGGCACGAAGCGACTGGCCGTCAGCTCGGGCAGGTTCAGGTAGCCGCGCGCCAGCCCGGCGCCGGCGATGTACAGCTCGCCCGGCGCGCCCTGGGGCACGGGGCGCAGCTCGGTGTCGAGCACCGCCAGCGAGGTGTTCTCGATCGGCGCCCCGATCGGCACCGGCCCGTCACCCGGCTCGACGCGCGAGACCGCCGACCAGATCGTCGTCTCGGTCGGCCCGTACATGTTCCAGAGTTCGGAGCCCAGGGGACGCAGCGCGTCGGCCAGCGCGCGCGGCAGCTCCTCGCCGCCGCAGAGCATCTTGAGGCGACCGTCGCCCGTCCAGCCTGCGTGCAGCAGCATCTGCCAGGTGGCCGGCGTCGCCTGCAGGATCGTCGC
Source organism: Planctomycetota bacterium (assembly GCA_029259695.1). GTDB lineage: Bacteria > Planctomycetota > B15-G4 > B15-G4 > B15-G4 > OFTM49. The sequence goes on along the minus strand of JAJDEQ010000211.1, from coordinate 24,499 downwards.
GCCGCAGGACTGGAGCAGGCTGCGCAACCGATGCCCGTCGGACGCGACCTCGCGCGGCGCGATCTCGACGCGCGCACCTACGCTCAACGGCAGGAACAACTCGAGGCCCGCGATGTCGAACGACAGCGTGGTGACCGCGAGCAGCACGTCGTCGGCGACGAGGCCCGGCTCGCGCGCCATCGAGCGCAGGAAGTTGACCACCGCGCCGTGCGGGATCTGCACGCCCTTCGGCTGCCCGGTCGAACCCGAGGTGTGGATCACGTACGCGAGGCTCTCGGGACCCGCCGCGCGCGCGGCCTCCACGAGCGGCGCGGACTGCTGCGCGGAGAGCTCCGCGTCGAGGCACACCCGCGTGCCGTCGAAGGGCGGCAGCGTCCCCAGCAGGCGCGACTGGGTGACCAGCACCCGCGCGCCGCTGTTGGCCAGCGCGTGCGCCAGCCGCTCGGGCGGGAAGGCCGGGTCGAGCGGGACGTACGCGCCTCCCGCCGCGAGGATGCCGAGCAGCCCCACCGGGAGGTCGAGGTCGCGCTCGAGGGCCAGGCCGACCGGCACGTCGGCACCCACGCCCAGCCCGCGCAGATGCGCGGCCAGCCGCTCGCCGCGCGCGAGCAGCTCCGCATACGTCAGCTCGGCGCCCGCGCAGGACACCGCCACCGCTTCGGGCGTGCGCCGCGCCTGGGAGATGATCAGGTCGTGCACGCACGCGCCGCTCGTGTCCGCGACGGCCGGCCCACGCTCGATCGCCGCCAGCGGGCCGGGCGACGCGTCCCGTTGTAGCGGCAGCCGCGAGAGCGCCGACTCCGGCGTGCGCGCGGCGCCCTCGAGCAGCACCCGGTAGGCCGCCGCCATGCCGTCCACCGTGCTGGCCTCGAACAGGTCGGTGTTGTAGAGCATGCTCACGCGCAACCCGTCGGCGGCCGGCTCGACGTAGACGTCCAGGTCGAGGTCGGTGGCACCGAACTCGTAGGCGAACGGCTCCACGGCGAGGCCGGAGAGCCGCAGCGGCGCCTCCGGCATGTTCTGCAGCGCGAAGAACACCGAGAAGATCGGGTTGCGGCTCGGGTCGCGCTCGGCCACGAGCTCCTGCACCAGGCGTTCGAAAGGCAGATCCTGGTGTTCGAAGGCGGCCAGGCAGGTCGTGCGCACGCGCCCCAGCAACTCGCGGAAGGTGGGGTCGCCGGCCAGGTCGCTGCGCAGGGCGAGCATGTTCGTGAAGCAGCCCACCAGCCCTTCGAGCTCGGTCCGTCCGCGGTTGGTGGCCGGCACGCCCAGCACCACGTCGTCCTGCGCGGCGTAGCGCTGGAGCAGGGCGAAGAAGCCCGCCAGCAGCGTCATGAACAGGCTGGCGCCCGAGGCGCGGCCGACGTCCTCGAGGGCGCGCACGAGCTCGGCCGGCAGCATCACCGTCGCGCGCGCTCCGGCGTAGGTCTGCTGGCGCGGGCGCAGATGGTCGGTCGGCAACTCGAGCGGCGCCGCGTGGGCCAGCGCCTCGCTCCAGTGGGCGAGCAGCGCCTCGAGGTGCTCGCCGTCCAGCGCCTGCCGCTGCCAGCGCGCGAAGTCGGCGTAGCACAACGGCAGCGCGGCCAGCTGCGCCTCGCTGCTCGCGAGTTGCGCGTCGTACAGCGCCCCGAGTTCGCGCTGCAGCACGGCGAGCGACCAGCCGTCGGCGACGATGTGGTGCAGCACCAGGAGCAACACGTGGTCCTGCTCGTCGAGGCGCAACAGCGAGACCCGCAGCGGGCGCTCGTCGGCGAGTCGGAACGGACGCCGCCGCTGCGCTTCGACCTCACGCCGCGCGGCCTCGGCGCGTTCGGGCTCGGGGTGTCCCGAGAGGTCGGTGACGGCGATCGCCAGGGGCTCGGGCTCGCCGACGACCGCCAGCGGAGCGCCGCCCCGGGCGGGGAAGCTGGTGCGCAGGGTCTCGTGCCGCAACACGAGCCGCCGCAGGGCCTCGCGCAGCGCCGGCAAGTCGAGGGCGCCCCGCAGACGGAACGCGCTCCCGAGGTTGTAGCTGCTGTTCCCGGGCGCGAGCTGTTGCAGGAACCACAACCGCTGCTGCGCGAAACTCAGCGGCGCGTCGCCCGTGCGGGGCCCGGCGACGAGCAGCGGCGTCGACGTCGCTCCGTCCTCGGCGCGCAACAGGCGCAGGATGCCCGCCTTGTTGCGCGCGAGTTCCTCGTGCAGCTCCGCGGTCATGACGCCCTTGGCGACGCGCATCCGCAGCCGCCCATCGACGATGGCGAAGCGCGCGCCCAGGCCGCGCAGGTGGGTCAGCGTCTGGCGTGCATCCCTCACAGGTCGATCACCTCGTCGTCGTCGTCGTCGGCGGCGGCGGCCTCGGCGGCGTCGGCGGCGGCGGCGGCGGCGGCGTCGGCGTCGGCGAGCGGCACGCAGCCTGCCTGGGCGTCGACCGCCGCGGCCAGGCCCGCCACGGTCGGCGACTCGAACAGGGTCTGCAGCTTCAGCGCGGCGCCGAACGCGTCGCGGATGCGGCTCGTCACCTGCATCGCGAGCAGCGAGTGGCCGCCGATTTCGAAGAAGTCGTCGTGCACGCCGACCTGGGAGACGCCCAGCAGCCCGCTCCAGATGCCGGCCAGCGTGACCTCGGTGGGACTGCGCGGCGCCACGTACTCGCGGCCTGACTGACGTCCCTCGGGCAGCGGCAGTGCCTTGCGGTCGAGCTTGCCGCTGGGCGTCAGCGGCAGCGCGGGCAGGGTCACGAAGGCCGCCGGCAGCATGTAGACGGGCAGGCGTTCCTGGAGGAAGGCGCGCAGCGCGGCGGGCGCGGGAGCCTCGCGCTCCTCGCCGACGACGTAGGCCACCAGCCGTCGATCGCCGGGCTGATCCTCGCGCACGATCAAGGCCGCCTGCTGCACGCCGGAATGATCGAGCAGGACCGCCTCCACCTCGCCGAGTTCGACCCGGAACCCGCGCAGCTTGACCTGCGTGTCGGAGCGGCCGAGGAACTCGAGCGCACCGTCGCTGCGGAAGCGCGCCAGATCGCCGCTGCGGTACAGCCGCCCGCGCGGGTCGGTGCTGAACGGGTCGGGGACGAAACGGTCGGCCGTCAACGCCTCGTCGCCGAGGTAGCCGCGGCTGACGGCAGCGCCGCCCAGGAACAGCTCACCCACCACGCCGAGCGGGCAGAGCTGCATGCGGGCGTCGAGCACGTACGTCCGGACGTTGGCGATCGGGCGCCCGATGAGTGGCAGGCGCGGCCAGCTCGCGGGCGGCCCCTGCAGCGTCTGCGAGGTCACCACGTGGCACTCGGTCGGTCCGTACTGGTTGACCAGGCTGCAGTCGTCGAGCCGTTCGAAGAACCCGACCAGCGCGGCGCCGACCTGCAACTGCTCGCCGGCCGTGATCACCTCGCGCAGCCCGGTGGGCAGCAGGTCGTGGGCGACGGCGACCTCGATCATCTGCTGCAGGGCGACGAACGGCATGAAGACCCTGGTCACCGAGTGCTCGCGCAGGAACGCCAGCAGCGTCTCGGGATCGCGGCGCGCCTCGTCGTCGATCAGGCACAGCGTGCCGCCGCTGCCGAGCGTCGCGAAGATCTCCTGGCACGACACGTCGAAGCCGAGCGGCGCGAACTGCAGGGTGCGACTGCCCGGCCCGGGACGCGACTGCCCGAACTGCCAGTGCATCAGGTTGACCAGCGGTGCGTGCGGCATGGCCACGCCCTTCGGCCGCCCGGTCGAGCCCGACGTGAACAGCACGTAGGCCAGGTCGTCGGGAGCGACCGCGCGGCGGCCCCCCGCGCTCGGCGCCGCACAGCCCGCCTCGTCGGGTGGAACCTCGTCGGGTGGAACTCCGTCGGGCGCAACCTCGTCGCCGTCGAGCATCAGCAGCGCCGGCGCGGCGTCCTGGGCGCCCACACGCTCGCGCGTCGCCGCTTGCGCGATGACGAGGGACAGCTCCGCCGTCTCGGCCATCGCGGCCAGGCGCACCGAAGGGTACGTCGGATCGAGCGGCACGTAGGCCGCCCCCGCCTCGAGCACGCCCAGGACTGCGACGATCATCGCGTTCGAGCGCTCGAGACAGATCCCGACGCTGCTCCCGGGTCCGACGCCACGAGACGCGAGGGCCTGCGCCAGACGACGCGCGCGCTCGGCGAGGGCGCGATAGCTGAGCGGTTCGCCGCCCCCGACCAGCGCGAGGGCGTCGGGAGTGCGCTCCACCTGGGCTGCGAACAGGTCGTGCAGGCAGACGTCGCGCGGGAAGTCGACCCGTGCGCCGCCCCACTCGCCGAGTAGCGTCTGGCGCTCGCTCTCGAGCAGCAGCGGCAGCTCGGAGATGCGCGTGGCCGGCGCACCGACGCCCGCCTCCAGCAACCGCCGGAAGTGCCCGAGCCAGCGCGCGATGGTCTCCGCGTCGAACAGGTCGGTGTTGTACGCCAGCAGCCCCTCGATGTCGGTGGCGCCTTCGAACAGGTGCAGCTCGAGGTCGAAGCGTACGCGGGTGAGTTGGAAGGGCAACACCCGCAGGGTCACGCCCGCCGACCCGATCGGCTCCGAGCGCGCCGCGTTCATCGAGAACAGCACCTGGAACAGCGGCGTGCGGCCCAGGTCGCGCTCGGGCAGCAGCTCCTCGACGAGCTTCTCGAAGGGCAGCTCCTGGTGCTCGTACCCGTCGAGGCAGGCCTGCTGGACGCGCTGCAGCAACTCGCCGAACTCGGGGTCGTCGGAGGCGTCCACCCGCAGCGCCAGGGTGTTGACGAACATCCCGACCAGACCCTCGACCTCCGAGCGCAAGCGGTTCGCGACCGGCATGCCCAGCACGAGATCGCGCTGCCCGCTGACCCTGGCGAGCAGGGCGTGGAACGCCGCCAGGCACAGCATCGCGACGGTCACGCCGTGCTCCCGGCCGGCCGCTCGCAGGGACGCCGCGAGATCGGCCCCGAGCGCGAAGGGCTGCGCGTCGCCGGAGAAGGTCTGCACCGCCGGGCGCGGACGATCGGTCGGCAGGTCGAGGATCGTCGACGCTCCGTCGAGCCGCCGCCGGAAGTGCTCGAGGTGGGTGCCCAGCGCCTCGCCGTCGAGGCGCTCGTGCTGCCAGGCGGCGTAGTCGGAATACTGCACCGGCAGCGGCGGCAGGTCGGGCCGCGCGCCCGTGACGGACGCGCCGTAGTGCGCCGCGATCTCGCGCACCAGGACCTCGAGCGACCACGCGTCCGCGAGGATGTGGTGCAGCACGAGCACGAGCACGTGCTCCTCGCGCCCGAGTCGCAGCAGGCTCGCGCGCAGCAACGGCGCGCGCTCGAGGTCGAAGGCCGTCTCCGTCTCGCGCACGACCAGCTCGCGCAGCGCGCGCTCGCGTTCGCGCCCCGCCATCCCGGAGCGGTCGACCAGCGTCAGGGGCAGGCTCGGCTCCGGCTCGACGACGGCCAGCGGTTGGCCGTCGACGCATGCGTAGCGCGTGCGCAGCACCGCGTGCCGCGCCAGGGTCGCGGCGAGCGCGCGCTCGAGCGCGACGCGATCGAGAGGTCCCGAGATCCCGAGCACGAGCTGCATGTTGTAGGCGGCGCCCGACCCCATCTGGTGCAGCAGCCAGAGCCGACGCTGGGCGAAGGACAGCTGCGGTTCGCCGTCGCGCGGCACGATCGGAGTCGACGCCTGCCGCCGGTCGGCGCCCCGGGCCGCGTCGACACGCGCGGCCAGGGCCGCCACGCTCGGGGCGTCGAAGACCTCCCGGATCAGCAGCTCGACGCCGAAGAGGTTGCGCAGGCGCGAGAGCAGGCGCGTGGCCAGCAGGGAGTGGCCGCCGAGGGCGAAGAAGTCGTCGTGCGCGCCCACGCGCTCCGCGCGCAGCAGATCGGCGAACACTTCCGCCAGCGCCTGCTGCGTCGGACCCTCGGGCGCGCGGTATCCGGCCGCCGCCGGAAGCACTTTGGGCGCGGGCAGCGCGCCCCGGTCCAGCTTGCCGTTCGGACTCACGGGCAGGCGCTCGAGCAGCACGAACGCCGAGGGCAGCATGTAGTCGGGCAGGCGCGTCGCGAGGCCTGCGAGCAGCACGTCCGGGTCGCAGACGTCTCCCGCCGCGGGGACGACGTAGGCCACCAGGCGCCGGTCGCCCGGCGCATCTTCACGCAACAGCACGGCGGCCTCGGCCACCGTCGGCGCCTGGCGCAGGAGCGACTCGATCTCGCCGAGTTCGATGCGGTAGCCGCGCAGCTTGACCTGGTGGTCGACGCGTCCGAGGAAGGCCAGCCGTCCGTCGGCGTCGCGGCGCACGCGGTCGCCCGTCCGGTACAGGCGACCAGGCAGCTCGGCGGGCCACGGGCTGTCGACGAAGCGCTCGCCAGTCAGCTCCGGCTGGTTCAGGTAGCCGCGCGCGAGTCCGGCGCCGCCGATGTACAGCTCGCCGGGGATGCCGCGCGGCACCAGGCGGCGCTCCTCGTCGAGCACGCACAGGCTCGTGTTGGCGATGGGCGACCCGAGCGCCGGCGGGTGCTCGTGCGGGCTGCTCGCCGCCGGTCCCTCGAGCGGCTGCACCCGGGCCACCGCCGACCAGATGGTGGTCTCCGTCGGACCATACATGTTCCACAGCTCGCCGCCGCGCCGCAGCAGGCGTTGCGCGAGGGGCCGAGGCAGCTCCTCTCCTCCGCACAGCATCTTCAGCCGACCGTCGCCGCGCCACTCCGCGTGCAGCAGCAGCTGCCACGTTGCCGGCGTGGCCTGCATCACGCTGGCGCCGCATTCGGCCAGCTTCCGGCGCAGCAGCAGCCCGTCGCCGGCCACCTCGCGCGAGGCGATCTCGACCCGCGCGCCGACGCACAGCGGCAGCAGCAGTTCGAGCACGGCGATGTCGAACGACAACGTGGTCACCGCCAGCAGCACGTCGTCGGCCGCGAGCCCGGGCTCGCGCGCCATCGCGTGCAGGAAGTTGACCACCGCCCGATGGACGATCTGCACGCCCTTGGGCCGTCCGGTCGAGCCCGACGTGTGGATCACGTACGCGAGGTCGTCGGGCCCCGCCGCCGCGCTCGGCCCGGGCCCGTCCTCCGCGCCCTGCGCCGTGAGCCAGCCGTCGTCGACACACACGATCTCGCCGTCGAAGGACGGCAGCGAACCCGCCAGCCCGCGCTGGGTCACGAGGATCGTGGTCGCGGTGTCCTGCAGCACGAGGGAGAGGCGCTCGGCCGGGAACGCCGGGTCGAGCGGCACGTACGCCCCGCCGGCGATCAGGATGCCGAGCATCGCCAGCGGCAGGTCGAGGCCCCGTTCGACGCACAGGCCGACCATGCTGCCCGGACCCACCCCCAGGTCACGCAGCCGGTGCGCGAGCCTCCGCGCGCGGGCGTCGAGTTCGGCGTAGGTCAGTTGTCCACCGTCGAAGCCGACCGCGACGGCCTGGGGCGTGCGAGCACACTGCGCCTCGATCAAGCCGTGGACGGTGCCGTCGGGCGGAAGCGGGACGCTGCGGCCGCGCACGGCGAGCGCATCACGTCGTTCGGCGTCGGTGAGCAGCGGCAACTCCCCCACGCGCCGCGCCACGCCGGACACCAGGCCGGCCAGCAGCGTCTCGAGGTGCCCGAGCATGCGCCCGACCGCGTCGTGTTCCACGCGCAACTCGTGGTAGTTGATGCGCAGCAGCAGGCGCCGCCCGCCGTACGCGTTGAGCGAGACGGGCGCGACCGGCTGGCCGAAGGCATCGGCCTCACAGTGCTCCCAGTCGTCGCCCCGCGCGCGCAGCGCGGCGGTGAGGTCGAGCACGTCGAAGCAGAAGAGGCTCTCGAAGAGCGGTTGACGACCGCCGATGTCGCTCCACTCCTTGATCAGCGCGAGGGGCGTGTGCGCGTGAGCACGCAGCGCGGCCCAGTGCGCCTTGCGGGCCAAGAGCCACTCGACCAGATCGGCCGAGGGGTCGACGTCGACCGCCGTGGGCAGCGTGTTCATCACCACGCCGACGAGTTGATCGGCACCCTCGATCGACGACCTGCGCCCCGACTGGACCACGCCGAAGACGACCCTGCGCTCGCCGCTGTAGCGGCTGACGAGGACGGCCCAGACGCCCTGCAAGACGATGTTCAGCGACAGCCCGCGGGCGCGCGCCCAGTCGCCCAGCGCCTTGGTGGCGGACTCCGACAGCCAGCGATCCTGGCTCGGACACGTCTCGACGCGCCGCGGGTCTTCGTGCTCGCCGCGATCGACGCCGAGCCGCGTCGGCGCATCGATGCCCGCCAGATGTCCGCGCCAGAAGACCTCGGAGGCCCCGACGTCCTGCCGCTGCAACCACTCGATGTAGGCCTGCTGCGCAGCACACGCCGGCACGGCGAAGGCCTCGCCGTGTTGCAGAGCGCGGTACGCCGCGAAGGCCTGCGACAGCACCAGGGTCATGCCCACGCCGTCGAACGCGGCGTGGTGGTAGAGCCACAGGATGCGGTGGTGTCGCGGCCCGAAGCGCACCGTGACGAGCCGCGTCAGCGGGGGCCGGGCCATGTCGAAGGCCGTGCCCCGCTCGCGCACCACGAGCGCTCGCCAGCGCTGCTCCTGCTCATGCTCGGCGAGGCCGGAGAAGTCCTCGTGTCGGGCGGGCTGCGAGACGCCGCGGTAGACGTCCTGGCAGGGTTGCTCGAGCCCCTGCCAGCGGAAGCACATGCGCAGGGCGGGGTGGCTGTCGACGAGCTGCTGCCACGCCCGGCTGAAGACCGGCTGGTCGAGATCCTCGCGCAGGTCGAGCGTGGCGACGATCACGTCCACCCCCGATTCCGGGGCGTAGAGGCTGTTGAACAGCATCCCTTCCTGGATGGGCGAGAGCGGGAAGGACTGCTCGATGAAGGTCGTGTCCATACGCTCGCTCGGGGCCGTCGCGTCGAGATCACGCCGGGCCGCCGGGTCGGAGGCGAGCCCGCAGCGGCACCGCGAGTCGGGTTCGCGGGCCCACGAGGTTCGACGAGTCCGCCATGATAACGGTTCGGAGAACCGGACCCTGCCCCCCACATCCCGCTCCGGAGCTCGCCGCGATGACCTCCCGCCCATCCCCGCTTGGCGACCCGGCGACGGTCGCACCGTCGTCGACGAACTCGGCGTCACTCGTGCGCCGCCGTCGCGGTCAGCGGAGCATGGTCCATTGGTGGTAGAAGGTCCCCTTGCGCCAGCGCATGAGGTACCGGGCGAGGTCCGCGACGGCGCTCATCACGGCGCGCCAAGGCGTGGGACGGAGCACGTCCACGAAGAGGCACGCCCGCCGGCCCGCGCCGTCGTTGAACGACTGGTGGCGCAGCGTGTCGTCGAAGATGAACAGTGGGTCGTCCCGCCACCGATGAACGGTCTGGCCGACCTCGATGCGCGCTTCGGGGCCCGGGGACCGGTCCAGGTTGCAGAGCACCCGCAGCGTGGCCCGCAGCGGACCGAAGTGGCGCGTCGTCGCCTCGTCCTGCTTGAAGACGGAGATCCCGATCGTCCGCACGAAGCGGAAGTCCGTCTGGAAGCCGGGCACGACGATCGAGGCCGGCAGGTCCTCGCCGTACCACTTGAAGAACAGCATCGCCCGATCGGCATCGCCCAACCGCGCGCTCACCACATCCGCCAGGTCGGCGCCGCGTGCCGCGGAGATCACCCGCTCGATCTCCTCCCGGTGCCCCTGCGGCAGATCCTCGAGGCGGTAGACGCCGCGGTTCACGTGGGGCAGTGACAGCAGGTCGAGCACCACGTTCAGCGGGGAGAGCACCCAGGTCAGCAGGCCGTTCCCGAGGAAGTACTGGCGCCAGAGCGGCCAACCCTGGCCGGTGTTGCGCGACACGTCGTAGAGCCCGCAGGCGAGCAGGGCGAGCAGGGTGCGCGGGAAGAAGTAGAACAGCGCGACGCCGGACCCGCGTTTGATCAGCTTCTTGAGCAGGCGCAGGGCGTCGTGTGCCGGGCGCTTGCGCCGCCGCCGCGCACGGGGCTCGGGGGCCTCGGCTGATCGACCCGGGTCAGGCGCGAGCACGCGCGGCGACTGCGCGCCTGTCCGTGGCGGGCCCCGATCGAGCAGGCCGGCGTCCGCCTCAGCGCCGACCGGCTGCCCCGAGTTTCCATCCCGCCCCAGCATGGGAGCAGATCATACCCAACGGGGTGGCACGCACCCCTGACCTGTCCCCCGTTGACTCCACGCGGCCCCACGTTCGATATCCTCGGCGCGTGGACGACTCCCCGGCCCGACGCTCGAAGGTCCTGCACGTGCTGGCGCAGCAGCCCCACCTGACGGGCAGCGGCGTCACCCTGGCGGAGCTGTGCCGGCACGCCGCGGCGGCGGGCTGGGAGCAGCACGTCGTGTGCGGACTCCCCGTCGACGCGCCGCTTCCGGAGCTGCCCGGCGTCCCCGGCTCCCAGGTGACCGCCGTGCGTTTCGGCCGCGCCCCGCTCGACTTCGACATCCCGGGCATGAGCGACGTCATGCCCTACGACAGCACGCGCTGGCGGGATCTCGGTCCCGATCGACTGGAGTCCTACCGGGACGTCTGGCGGCACCGGCTCGCCGAGGTGGTCGAGCGCTGCCGGCCCGACGTGATCCACGCCCACCACCTCTGGCTGGTCTCGGCGTTGAGCCGTGAGGTCGCGCCGCGAACGCGCCTCGTCGTCCACTGTCATGCCACGGGGCTGCGCCAGATGTCGCAGTGCCCGGCCCTCGCCGACGAGGTCTGCGCCGGACTCCGACGGGCCGACGCGGTGGTGGCGCTCCACGACGAGCAGGCGCAGGCCGTCGTCGCGCGGACCGGCATCACTCCCGACCGCGTGCACGTCGTGGGCGCCGGCTACCCGCACGACGTGTTCCACGCGCGCGGCCGCCGGGACGACCGGGCCACCGACCTGCTCTATGCCGGCAAGCTCGCCGCGGCCAAGGGCGTGCCCTGGCTGCTCGATGCCTTCGCACGGGTGCGCTCCGAGCGACCGACCGCGCGCCTGCATCTGGTGGGCGGCATCGGCGGCGCCGAGGGCGAGGCGCTGGCCGCGCGGGCCCGCGAACAGCCGGGCGTTCTCGTCCACGGCCGTGTGGAGGATCTGGCCGGAACCATGCGGCGCTGTCGGGCGCTGGTGCTCCCGTCGCTCTACGAGGGTCTGCCGCTGGTGTTGATCGAGGCGCGCGCTTGCGGCTGCCGGCTCGTCGCCACGGCGTTGCCCGGCGTGACCTCCCGACTGGCCCCGGCCCTCGGCGCGGCGCTCGACCTCGTCCCGCTCCCGCGGCGCCGAAACGTGGACGTACCCGTCGAGGAGGACCTGCCCGCCTTCGTCGACGCACTCACCGCCGCGCTCCTCCGCGCGCTCGACACTCCGGCCCCCCCGCCCACCGACGACGAACTCACACCCTTCCGCTGGTCGGCGGTGTTCGCGCGCATCGAGCGGGTCTGGCGCGGTGTCTCCGTAAGCTGCCCGACCCCAGACTCCTGACGGTGACAGCGGATCGCCCCCTTGGTCTTGCGGGCTGCCGAGATCACGCTGCAGTGCATGTGCCCGATCCGGCGCCAGGTGCCCGCGGAGCTTCCCCTCGGCCGTTCACTTGCGCAGGATGAGGCCAGCCCCGATCCGAGAGATGACGCCCATGGTCAGGTTCCTGCTCTTCGCGCTCCTGCTCGGGAGCGTCAGCGCTGCGGCCGTTGCCCAGGACGACCCGTCGGCCGTCAGCCTTGTCGGCCAGGAGGGGATCACCACCGAGGCGGCTCAGCAGCGCATCCGGGAACTCGAGAGTTCCACCGACATCGAGGAGAGCCTGCGGAGCCGGTTGCTCGAACTCTACCGGCAGATCGAGGCGCGGCTCACGACCCGCCAGGCGCACGCCGAAGCAGCGGAGGCCTACCGGGCCGCCATCCTCGCCGCACCGGACGAAGCCACCCGAACGCGCGATGAACTGGCGGCGGCCAAGACTGCCCCCGTCCCGGACGGCCGGCTGCCAGCGGACGCGACCGACGAAGGCTTGCAACTGCAGTTGACCCAGACCCGGGCGGAGCTGGCCGCGCTGCGCACCCAGATCACCGAGTTGGAGGGAGGCCTGGTCGAGCAGCGTGCCCGGCCCGGCCTGGCCGAGCAGCAACTGGCCGAGGCACGCAGCGTTCTCGAGCAGCTCGGTCGCGACCTGGCCGGCCCGGTGCCGTCACCCGACGCTCCCGAAGTGGCCCGGGCGACCCGCTGGTTGCTGATCGCCCGCCAGCGCGCGCGGCAGGCCGAAGTGCTCATGCTCGAGCAGGAGCTGCTGAGCAACCCCAACCGCATCGCGCTGATGGAGACGCTGCGCGACCTGGCCGCCTGGAAGGTCGGCGTCGCCGAGGCGCTCGCCGGCCAGCTCGAAGGCTGGCTCAGCCAGCTACGCAAGGACCAGGCCGACGTCGCCAGCCGCGAAGCCGAGCGCCTGCGCCGCGAGGCCATCGGCAAGCACCCCCTGATCGTCGAGGTGACCGGGGAGATCACCAGCGCGTCGCGCGAGACCCAACGGATTCTCGAACGCATCGATCAGGTGCGCATCGAGCGCCAGGGCCTCGACGAACGCCTCGCGCGCACCGAGGAGGACTACAACGAGACCAAGCGCTCGCTGGAGCTCGGCATCACCCGCTCGCTGGGCACGGTCCTGCTCGAACAGCGCCGCCAACTCCCCAGGGCGCGATCCTTCCGGCAGGTCGCGGCGGCACGATCGAACGAGGCGATGGCCGAGCGGCTCGAGCTCTTCACCGACGAGCGCGAGATCAAGGCGCTGGCCGACCCGGGCGGCGCCGCCGAACGACGACTCCGGCAGTCCTCAGCGGACGACCTCGACGAAGACCGGCGCCAGGACGTCCTGACCGAGTTGGAGGCCCTGCTCGCGACCAAGCTCGAGCACCTCGGGGCTCCTGCAGAAGGCCCGACGGGACTACCTGACAGCCATCGGCAACCTCGACGCGCGCGAGGCCGCACTGATCGCCCGCGCCGGGGAGCTGGCCGGCATCCTCGACGAGCGCCTGCTCTGGATCCCCAACGCGCCGGCGCTCAGCACCACGACCTTCGCTCGCCTCCACGGCGACGTGATCTGGCTCGCCTCGGCCTCCCTCTGGGGACAGGCGTGGGCCGCGGCCCGCGCGGACCTGGAGGCCTTCTCCACCGGCTACGGGTTGGTCGCCCTGGTGCTGCTCGGCCTGTGGGGAATCCGTCGCCGCATGCGGCGGCGTCTCACCGAGATCGCCACCCGCATCGGCCAGGTGCGCACCGACAGCATCCTGTTGACCGTGCAGGCGCTGATCCTGCAAGTGCTGCACACGATCCCGGCCCCCGCCGCGATCGCCCTGCTGGGTTGGCGACTGACGCAGGTGGCCGAGTCGGCCGAAACCGTCAAGGCCATCGGCTCCGGACTGATGACCGCCGCCGTCGCTGGCTTCGCCTTCCAGTTCCTGCGCCACCTGTGCCGCAAGGAGGGCATCGCCCAGGCCCACTTCCGCTGGGGTGAGCGCACCAACTCACTGGTCCGCCACCAACTGCTGTGGTTCCTTTGGCTGGCGCTGCCGACCACCTTCGTGGTGGCCCTGATCCAGGAGCAGTCCGACGCGCTGCTGCGCTACAGCCTGGGACGCCTGGCCTTCATCACCCTGATGTTGGGTGCGGTGGTCCTGGCCTGGCGCCTCCTGAATGCGCGTCACGGCTTGTACACCAACGCCGCGACCCAGTCCGGCTCGGCCTGGCTCCGCGGAACGCGCCGGCTCTGGCTGCCGTTCGGCATGGCGGTGCCGCTCACGCTCGCGGCGCTGGCGGCGACGGGTTACTACTACGCCGCGTTGCAGCTCGAGTTCCGCCTCAACACGACCGTGCTGATCATCCTGGCGGCCGTGCTGGTCCATGCCATCCTGCACCGTCTGCTGCTGGTGTCCCAGCGGCGACTGGCGATGAAGGTCGCCATGGAGAAGCGCGCCGCGGCCCTGAAGAGCCGCGAGGAAGGCGAGCGCGACGCCGGTGCCGAGGTCGTGCTCGAGGCGCCCGACGCGATCGATGTCGTCGAGATCAGGGAACAGACCCATCACCTGCTGCGGGTGTCGATCGGTTTCCTGGTGCTGGTGGGTTTCTGGTTCGCCTGGGTCAGCGTGCTGCCCGCCTTGAACGTGCTGAACGAGGTCACGCTCTGGCACCACACCGCGGTGGTCGACGGCGTGACGACGCAGCAACCCACCACGCTGACCAGCCTGGGGCTCTGCCTGCTCCTGGTCCTGATCACCGCCACCGCCGCGCGCAACCTGCCCGGTTTCCTCGAGATCGCCTTGTTGCAGCGCCTGCCGCTCGAACCCGGCGCGCGCTATGCGACGCGGGCTCTCGTGCTGTACGCCATCGTGACGACCGGCATCGTGCTGGCCTTCAACGCCATCGGCGTGAGTTGGTCGTCGGTGCAGTGGCTGGTGGCGGCGCTGACCGTGGGCCTGGGCTTCGGCCTGCAGGAGATCTTCGCCAACTTCGTCTCCGGCCTGATCATCCTGCTCGAACGACCGGTGCGCGTGGGCGACACGGTCACCGTGGCGAACGTGAGCGGTGTCGTCAGCCGGATCCGCATGCGCGCGACGACCATCACCGACTGGAAACGCCGCGAGCTCGTGGTCCCCAACAAGGCCTTCATCACCAACGAGCTGGTCAACTGGAGCCTGTCCGATCCGATCATGCGGCTCGACTTCGTGGTCGGCATCGCCTACGGCTCCAACACGGCGCTGGCACACCGGATCATGCTCGACCTCTGCCGCCGACACCCCCAGGTCCTCGAGCATCCGGAACCCTCGGTGTTCTTCATCAAGTTCGGCGACAACTCGCTCAACTTCGAGGTGCGTGTCTTCGTCACCGAGCCCAACAACACCGGTCGCACCCGCATCCTGCACGACCTGCACATGGCCATCGACCAGGCCTGCCGTGACCACGGCGTCACCATCGCCTTCCCCCAACGCGACCTGCACCTCAAGACCAGCGACGCCGTGCTCCGCGTGTCTCTGGACCAGAACGCGGCGGAAGCGCCGCAGGAGTAGACGGCCCCGACGGCTCCGAACAGCTTCGGCGTGCCGCACGATCGGGCCTCGGCCCGCACCGCGTCGACGTGCATCGCGCGCCGCACACACCGGCGTGTGCTCAGCGCCCGTGCCACGCCGCGAGGATCTCTCGCTCCCGCTCGCGCGAGAGCCCCAGGCCGCCGACCGGGAAGGTCGTGTCCTTGAAGAAGTGCGAGCGGTACCAGCGCCATGCGTCGCGCGCGGTCTCGGTCAGCGGCCGGAACGTCGCGCCGGCCTCCGTGGCCCGGGTGCCGTCGACCTGGAAGAAGCCCGGGTCCTCGTCGAGCGGAGCCCAGAGCGGCAGGTCCGAGAACGAGTGGACACCCTGTTCACGTCGCAGGAAGTCGGGATCAACCCAGACGAGACGTGCCTCGCTCCCGATCGCGGTACGCGCGCCCTCCAGCAGCTCGCGGAACGTCGGAGCAGCGGGTGGGCCGCACAGGTTGTGCGTGCCGGCGCGCTGCTGCTCGACGCCGTCGATGATCCAGGCCGCGGCGTCGCGCACGTCCAACTGCTGCACCGGGTCGCTGCCCGGCCCGGGCGCCAGCACCTCGTCCCGCTCGGCCAAGCGGCGCAACCAGTAGTGGAAGCTGTGCCCGTTGTCGCGCGGTCCGAGGATCGAGTGGAAGCGCGCGACGCCGAAACGATCCGCGAAGCGTTCCTCGACCGCTCGCTCGGCCAGCGCCTTCTCACCGCCGTACCAGCCGCCCTCGGCGTGCGTGGCCGCGGCTTCCGTCAGTCCCGGCCGGCTGAAGTCGGTGTACACGGCGACGCTCGAGCAGAAGAACAGGTAGTCGGTGCGATCGACCAGCAGGTCGGCCGTGCGGCGCACGAGGTCGGCGTGCTCGGGCCAGACGTCGATCACCGCGTCCCATCGCCGACCGCCCTCCAACGCCGCCAGGTCTCCACCCCCCACGCGGCGTTCGCCCCGCAGCTTCTCGAGATCCGGGAACAGGTGCGGCCGCGTGATCCCTCGGTTGAAGAGCGTGACCTCGTGGCCTCGCTCCACGGCGCGTTCGACCACCGCGGGACCCAGGAAGTTCGTGCCGCCCAGCACGAGGATCGACTTGCTGTCGCCCGGCGGCAGAGGTTGCGCACGGGAACGCGGCAGCAGCGCCCCCGCCATGCTCGCGGCCGAGAGGCCGAGGAACGTCCTGCGTCTCATGCGTGCTCCCTTCCGATGCGCGCACCCCCGTGCCCCTGGCAATGGAACGGCGCACCGACAGCGTAACGGACGGGACGTCGCCGGAGGACGGCTCGGAGTCATCGAACGCCCCGTCGCAGGGCACGCCCGAGGCGATCACCTCGGCGTCGACGTGCGAGGGCAGCAGCGCCGTCATCACGCGATCGTCCTCGGTGGCTGGGTCCTCGACAGCGTGCGCAAAGCCTGGCCCCAGTGGGAGCAACACGTCTGGCAGCCGGAGATGGCTGAGGACTTCGGCCTGCTGTGAACTGTTGCCGCTGACCCTCCGAAGTCAGCGGCGGAAGCCCCCGCCGTGCAACGGCCCAGCATGGCTCCGCCAGCAGACGTCTCGATGCCCCTCGCCGAGACCGCCGGTCGTTTCTGCTATGGTGCAGCCACGACATCGACTTGGTGGGGACTGCCCATCGAAGCCCAGCCGCCAGACGCGGGCTCGATCACGTCACCTCCTCTGAGCCTGACTCGAGGAGTTGACAATGCCCAGGATCCCCCCGTACGCCCCCGGTCCCCCCGCCCCCCACACGCCCGCGGGGGTGACATCGTCCCTGGAACCGGAGCGAAGCGCGACCGCCGTCGTGTACTGCGAGGCGAACCTGGGCGCGATCGACGGCAAGACCGCGAACGGGCTCGTGCGTCACTCCGAGCTCTACGAGATCATCTCGGTCATCGACAGCGAGAAGGCCGGGCGCGACGCCGGGGCAGTGCTCGATGGCGAGCCCAACGGCATCCCCGTCTGCACGGACCTGGCCGACGCGCTGGAACACGCGCCCCGCGTGCCCGACGCATTCATCTTCGGCATGGCCCCGGCGACCGGGCTGTTGTCGATGCGCGAACGCGCCATCGTGCTCGAGGCCATGGCCCTGGGCATGAACGTCGTGAACGGACTGCACGAGTTCCTGAACGACGATCCGGAGTTCGCGGCGGCGGGCGCAGCGGCGCAGGTGACCATCCGCGACATCCGCAAGCCCCGGGCCAAGAAGGACCTGCGCACGTTCAGCGGTGACATCTCCCAGGTCACGTGCCCACGCATCGCCGTGCTCGGCACCGACTGCGCCATCGGCAAGCGCACCACGGCCACGATCCTGACGCGCGCCCTCAACGACCACGGCGTGAAGACCGTGCTCGTCGGCACCGGACAGACCGGCCTGATCCAGGGAGCTCGCTACGGTGTCGCACTCGACGCCATCCCCTCGCAATTCTGCGCAGGTGAGCTGGAAGCCACGATCATCGAGGCCTTCGAGACCGAGAGCCCGGACGTGATCATCATCGAGGGCCAGGGCTCGCTGAGTCACCCCGCGTACTCGACCTCGAGCTTCGTCATCCGCGGAAGCTGTCCCCACGCCGTCGTGCTGCAGCACGCGCCGGGGCGAGTCAGCCGCTGCGACTTCGATCACATGCCCATGCCCGATCCGGCAACCGAGATCCACCTGATCGAGACGTTCGCCAAGACGCGCGTCATCGGTCTCACGATCAACCACGAGAACATGACCGACGTCGAGCTCGAGCAGTCCATCCAGCGATACGAAGGGCAGCTCGGCATTCCCGTCACCGATGCTCTTTCCCGCCCCCCCGAGCGTCTGGTCGAGATGGTGCTCGCCGGGTTCCCACGGCTCCAGGAGAGGCTCGTCGCTGCAGCGCGATGAGCGCTCCCCGGCTGGAGATCGACTCCGGGAAGGTCGAGCACAACGCCCGGGTCCTCGTCACGCGGCTGGCTGCGCGCGGCATCCGGGTGACCGGCGTCACGAAGGCGATGCTCGGGTCCCCCAGCGTCGCCCGTGCGTTGCAGCGCGCAGGAGTGAGCGGGCTGGGTGACTCGCGCATCGAGAACATCGAGCGCATGCATCAGGCCGGCATCACAACGCCCATGACGCTGCTCCGCTCGCCCATGCTGAGCCAGGCGCAGCGGGTCGTGGCGCACGCGGACGTGAGCTTCAACACCGAGCTCGACGTGATCAGCGCGCTCTCGCTGGCCGCGAAGGCCCTGGGCCGGACTCACTCCGTCGTGCTCATGGTCGAGCTGGGCGATCTGCGCGAGGGACTCATGCCGCGCGACCTCGTGAACACCGCACGGGAAGTCCTGCGTCTTCCGAACATCCGGCTCGAGGGGATCGGCACGAACCTCGCGTGCCGCAGCGGCGTGGTGCCCGACGACCGGAACATGTCGGAGCTCTCCGCGCTGGCGGACTCACTCGAGAGGACGCTGGGCACGGGGCTGAACGTCGTCTCGGGCGGCAACTCCGGCAGCCTCGACTGGGCGCTCGGCGATGCGGACACCGGGCGGACCGACGACCTGCGCCTGGGCGAGTCGATCCTGCTCGGTTGCGAACCGTTGCATCGCCAGCCGATCGACGGTCTCCACGACGACTGCATCACGCTCGTCGCCGAGGTGATCGAGTCGAAGGTCAAGCCGTCACGCCCGTGGGGCGAACTCGCGCAGGCGGCCTTCGGAGACGCTCCGACGCCGGCAGATCGAGGCGACCTCCTGCAGACGATCCTCGCCGTAGGGCGACAGGACACCGATCCGCACGGCCTCCGTCCGCCTCCCGGAATCGAGGTCCTGGCTGCCAGCAGCGATCACCTGATCCTCGATTCCGGCGGCACTCACCTGCCGGTCGGCGCGGAGGTCCGCTTCCGGCTCGACTACAGCGCGCTGGTCCGCGCCATGACCTCACCGTTCGTCGACAAGGTCACGACGTGCAGCGACGACCACGTTCCCTTCCGTGCCGCTCGCGCCGGTGAGCGCGGCGTCGGGTGACACCAACGGCCGTAACGACATCTTCCGGCACGACCGCAAGACGGGCGAGACGGTGCTCGTGTCGGTCGGCGCTGACGGGGCTGAGGCAGATAGCTTCAGCGAGGACGTCGCGATCTCCGCGAACGGTCGCACGGTCTCCTTCTGGTCCCGGGCGACCAACCTCGTGCCACAGGACGGCAACGGCGTCGACGACGTCTTCGTGCACAAGGCCAAGTGAGTGCGAGGACAAGCGGCTCCTCGTGTTCGAAACCTCTGCGCTGAACTTGGCCGCGAAGACGTCCTTGTGGCCTGCGTTGCCGATCTTGAGCGGGTCGAGCACACCCACGGTCGTGGGCAGGTCGACGGACTGGGTCCAACCGGTGACCACCACCGCATCGCTCGCATCGACATCGAGGGCGTTGACGGTGTCGCCTCCGGTTCCGGCCGTCAGGGTGTGGTGCCCGCCACCGCCTGGCTCGCCGCGAAGCCGGACGGGCCGGCGGGATCGACGACCCAGTACTGCAGGTACGTCGTGAAACCGGACGGCACACCGGCGGGCCACGTGTCGTCGATGACGATCGTGCCGGCCGGACCGGTGGGCAACGGCAGGTGGAAGCCGGGCGCATGGAAGTCGGGCACCATGACGCCCCCCTTGAAAGGCGCGTTCAACTCGGTGAAGCCCACGATCAACTCCGCCGTCGTGTCGGACAGCGCGTTCGTCAGTGAGACGCTGAGCGGTTCGCCTGCGACGAGCGTCCCCCAGGCCGCGAGCACAGGCAGGCCGTGAGTGCCGGCGAGGCCGTTGCCCAGGTCGACCCAGTTCTCAGCGACCGCGCGCAGCACACGGCCCGTCGGGTTCCCGTTGCGCTCGGTGACCACCAGCAGTAACTCGCCGTCGCCGTCGTGTGCGACGCTGATGATGCCCTCCTTCGGATCGCCCGAGAGCTGGCCGTGCACGAGTTCGCCGTCTGGGTCGATGGCGATGCGGGTGATGTCGCCGGTGGCCGGGTCGGCCTCGAAGAGTCGGCCCGAGATCCAGTCGCCGAACACGAGGCGCCCGGCGAGACCGGGCAGACGCACGCCGCGGTAGACGCCGCCACCCGTGACGGAGCGATCGCCCTGCCCGTGGTCGTACTGCACGACGGGGTCCACGAAGGGGCCCGGCGGCAGCCCGCCCAGGTCGTCGCTCACGCCGCCGGTCACGACGGCGAAGGCGCCTTCCTTCGCGTTCCACCCGTGGTTCTCGCCGGCGGCGACGCGGCCCAGCTCCTCGATGTCGTCCTCGCCGACGTCGGCGACCCAGAGCTCGTCGGTGACTGCGTCGAAGGCGATGCGCCACGGATTGCGAAAACCGTAGGCCCAGATCTCCTCGACGACGCCGCCGACGCCCACGAACGGGTTGTCGGCCGGGATGGCGTACTCGCCGTTGGCCGACACGGCGTTGCCCACGCCGAAGTCGACGTCGATGCGCAGCACGCTGCCGTGGATCTGGGCCAGGTCCTGGCCGCCGGTCTCGTCGTCGCCCTTGCTCATGTAGAGGTAGCCGTCGGAGCCGAAGGCCAGGTCGTCGAGGTTGTGGATCGTGCTCTGCTCGTTGATGCGCAGCAGCTCGCGCGTGAACGCCGGGTCGGCGAGGCTCGCCCCGGGATCGGGGTGGTCGGCCTGGGTGACGAGCTCGTAGAGCACGCTCTGCTGCGCGACACCCGAGAGCTCGCCGAAGTCGGCCAGGGCCACGTCCTCCTGCTCCGTGAGGATGACGTAGAGCCTGCGGTTGCTGGCGAAGTCCGGGTGGAACGCGAGGCCCGACATGGCGCTGCCGTTGCTGCCGTGGTAGCGAGCCGAGAGGTCGACGAACGGGACCGGCTGCACGGCGCCGCCCTCGATGACCCGCACGACGCCGTTCACCTCGGTGACGAACAGCCGGCCGCTGCCGTCCGGCGGCGCCGCGACGTTCGTGGGGAACACCAGCCCCGACGCGACGCTCTCGAGCCGCACGACATGTGGACCGGAGGGGATATCGGCCAGCGGATCAGCGAGCGCCCCACCACCACCCTGAGCCGACTCGCCCCCGGCGCCCGCCAGGCCGACGCACAACCCCACCAGCATCATCAGCTCCCAGCGCATGCGCACGCTCCTCCCGTCCGGGCTCCCGGACAACCATCGGCCTCGACGACCGGGCCTTGGGTGGCAGCCCGGGCGTCTTCGACTATGTTACGGGCCGCGGTTGGATCCCACCCGGTGCCAGCCCCCCCGAACCGGATTCGCTCCGGTTTCCGCATGCGCGGAACGCCCCGCCCGGCCCCGAACCGGACGGCACGCGGCGCGGGGCGCGACGGCACCACCGGCATCCCCGTGTCTTTTTCTCCCTCCCTCCTCGCACCCGTTTCTCGGAGACATCCTCCATGTCACGTGGATCGACCTCGGGCTGGGCCTGGCAGGGACGGGCAGCGTCGTGCCCACCCTCGACGGCACCGGTGACATGACCGCCGGCAGCGCCAACACGCTCGAGTTCGCCGACATGACCGCGGGCTCGACGCTGTTCATCGTCGTCGGCATCAGCGAGCTCAACGCGCCGTTCAAGGGCGGCACGCTCGTGCCCGACCTGCTGCTCGACCCGATCGCGCTGCCCACCGGCGCCGGGTCGTTGAGCCTGCCCTTCATCCTGCCGGCGGGCATCCCCTTCGGCACGTCGCTGTACCTGCAGGGCTGGATCCAGGACGCGGGCGGCCCGGTGGGCTTCTCGGCCACCAACGGCCTGCAGGCCGCGCTGCCGGGGACCTGATCCCGCACTCAGCGCAGTCGTTGTCGTCAGCGCACGGACCGCGCCGATCAACTCGGCGCGGTCCGTGTTCGTTACCATGATGGCGATCAGCCACGTCTCATGAGGATCGGAGCGACGCCGCCCAGGCCTTGCGCACCGAAGCCTGGTCCTACTGCGAGCGGCGTCTCTCGCGTGACGGCCTCGATGCCGACGCGTTACCGCAGCGGATGTTCGTGCTGGCCCTGCGAGATGAGGTGGAGCGCGTCGATCCCGACGTCCTCGAGGACGTCGCCCGGACCCGCCGCCTCCTCATCGAAGGCGCGCTGCGCGCGACGTCTGCACTCGCGGAGGAGGGAACGCCGGAGGCGGGGCCGTTCGGCGAGCGAGAGGACTTCGTGCGCTTCGTGATGGACGCTCCCGAGGCCGATCTGGCACGCACCGAGCCCATCCCCTACCGGCGTCTCATGGTCCCTGCGGAGTCGCGCCGCGCATGGGAGACGCTGCACGCTCGTTGGGGAATCCAGCCCTACGGCTGGGTCCTGCGCGACGAGCACCCGCCCACGGACGCACAGGCCTTCGAGCGTGAAGCCTTCCAATGTGGTGTCCCGCTGGGAGTGCTGGTCGAGATGCTCCACGCGCGGGGAGTCGAACGCGCCTGGGTTCTCAATGGCTGTGACTGCCTGCGTGACGTCGAGTGGCTGGAGGACGAGGGCTGCGCCGACCTCACCTACTGGTGCGACGAGAGCGCCGATTGGGTCGTGTTCTTCCCCGATCTGGTAGACCACGCGATCGTCCTCCGTGGTTGGATCCTCGACTGCGTGCGCGAGACCTGGCCCCAATGGGAGCAACACGTCTGGCAGCCAGAGATGGCCGAGGACTTCGGCCTGCTGTGATCTGTTGCCGCTGACCCTCGGAGTTCAGCGTCAGAAGCCCCGCCGAGCAGCAGCAGGGACGTGGACTCGCCGAGGCGCCACCCGATCGTGCGCCGACGGCACACGACCATCGAGGGCGGATGCGCACCTCTGGCACACGCCTCGACTCCGCCTCATGGGGACCAGACTTCGCTGGTCGAACCGACGTACTCCGGGGTCGACTCCCAATCGAAGAGCCACAAGAGCCGCAGCACATTCTGCTCGCGGAGACCGACCGTGGTGTCGACCTGCTCCCGGTGGGTCTGGAACAGGCCCCAGAGCCAGGAGCTGAACTCGTGGTGCTCGAAGCGCTGGCGATCGCTGTCGTAGCGATCGACGGTCCCGTCGACGATGCCGAACAGGGGCAGCCAGGCATCGATGTCGGCCTCGACGAAGCCGGGCGGAAGACCCTCGTCGTCGGACTCGGCGAAGACGTTCAGGTGGGTGCGCACGAGGGGGATCATGTCGATGTCGTAGAGCTCCTCGTGGTGCCCGTCCTCCTGCTCCAGCACGAGGGCTTGCCACAAGCGTGCCCCCCTGGCGTGACCGCCGACCTCCGACAGCGCGGCGAAGTCGTAGTTGCTCGTGACGCATCCGGCGCAAGCCACGGTGATCAGGATCAGTGCGCCCAGACGGGCTGCAGCCGAGTCGACTTCCATACGGTTCTCCGTTCTTCCTGTCTCTCTGTGCCGCCCTGTAACGCCCCCCGTTGGGGAGCGCTGCAGATCCGGCGGGTTGTCCTGTCGCTGTCGCTGTCGCTGTCGCTGTCGCTGCCGCGCACCGGTCGCTTGGGACGGCGCAGACCGGCGGTGGATGGTCCACTCCGCGAAGGCCAGGTTGATCACCCAACCGGCGCCCATGAGCAGTGCGCGCTGGAACACGCCCGGTTCTCCGACCAGGAGCATCCACGGGAGCAGGACGACCACTTGGGTCCCGGCCCCCATGCCGATGGCGTAGGTGCGCATCATCCAGGCGCCGTGTCGCGCGTACTCGCGGCGCAGCAGTGCGCGGACGCCCAGGAGCGTCGTCGCGATCATGGCCGTGCCGAAGACGGCTCGGAAGGCCGACAGCAGTTCACCGTCGTGCGCCGGCAGGTCGTAGGAAGCCTCCATCCACAACCCCGTCGTCGCGACGACGAGCGCGCTGGGCACGAGGATCGCGCCGCGCACGCGGTGGCGCCGCGGCCTGCGGCGAGATCCGCTCGTGAACTGGAACGCTCCCAGGATCGCGAACAAGGCGCAGGCCACTCCGTGCATCACGATTGGCGTGGGGGCGTCGAAGAAGCGCTGGTTGGCGGGGGTGACCTCACCCCCGAGGGAGACGTGCAGCACGCGGTAGATGCCGCCGAGCGCGGGCACGGCGGCCAGCAAGAGCAGCGAAGTGGGCACGAGCCACTCGCGCCGAGGGCGGGTATCGCGTGCCCCGGAGGGGGTCGAAGGGTGCGGTCGTTTCATGGACCGAAACGTAGACCGCTACGACAGCGCCCACCATCGGGCCTGAGAACGGTTTTGCCTCGTCCCTAGGGACCAGGTCGAGCTCGTCCTTTCGGACGAGGAGCCGGGCTCCCCTACCGCATGCGCCGCGTCTCGTAGGCCCAGATCGCGATCTCGACGCGGTTGCGCGCGGTGAGCTTGGTCATCAGGTTGGCGACGTGCGTCTTGACCGTGCTGAGGCTGATGTGGAGCTCGGCGGATATCTCGGCGTTCGTCTTGCCGCGTGCCACGGCCTGCAGCACGTCCTCCTCGCGGTTCGTGAGCGGCTCGCTCGGCTGCACGGGCGGCGCGGCGGCCGGGGCTCCCGCGAACTCGGTGAGCAGGCGTGCCGTCACGCGCGGTGCGATCAGCGCATCCCCCGCGGCGGCCGCGCGGATCGCCTCGGCCAGGAGCTCGGGACCCGCGTCCTTGAGCAGGAACCCGCGCGCGCCCGCCTTGAG
>JAJDEQ010000022.1 GCA_029259695.1 Planctomycetota bacterium | reverse complement strand
TGGGGCCGGCGACGATGAAGGCGCCGCGGGGGTCGCTGGTCTGGATCACCGCGCCGCCGGCCGCCGACTGGATGCGCGTCGACCCGCTGGGGCGCAGCGGCGGCGTGCCACCCGCCGGGTCGAAGCGCACGACGCTGCGCTTCGAGGCCTCGAAGCGCTCGGCCAGGTCGTCCTGGTCGAGGATGAACGGCTGCGCCGGTGAGTTCCTGATCAACGTGCGTTCGACGCAGACCTGCACCACGCCGTCAGGCTGCTCCCGTTCGATGAGCCTGGTGTCGAAGTTGAGGTTGCCCTGCCAGACCGATTCCGACGCGCTGTCCGCCAGCAGCGTCTTGAGCATCGGGCCGAAGGAATCGTGGAAGACGACCAGCTTGGGCAGGCTCTCGTTGCCCGTCGTGCTGCGCAGGAACCCGCCCCGGGCCTCGACCTCGCGGGCCGCCCCCTGCGCCAGGCGCCATTCCCAGGACTCCTGGGTGACCCGGCCGTCGCCCAGGTACATGCGCTCGGCCCACGAGTCGCCCTGGTCGTCCGGATTCAGGCTGACCTGATAGGCGTCGCGCTCGTGGGGGCGCAGGCCGGGGAAACGCTCCCCGAGCTGATCGCGCAGTTGCTCGACCACGTCGCGGTAGGCGACGTACGCACCCCGTGACGACCAGTGTGTGCCCAGCGGCATGTACACGTAGTCACCACCACGGTCGTTCGCCTTCTCGGTGCGGATCAGGGTGCGGTAGTCGGTCAGCGGGAAGTCCGAGCGGCTGTCCATGTAGGCCGTGAACTGGTCCAGGCGCGTGGGACCGACGCGCGTGAGACGGGCCGGCATGTGCTCGGTGTAGATCTGGTTCTTGTTGGGCGCGATGACGTACACGTAGGCCATGCCGCGCCGCGCCAGCCAGTCACGACGCTCCTCGAGCAGTCGGCGCCAGGCCTCCATCTCCACCGCGTCCATGGGCAGCAGGCCGCGGTAGACCTCGATCGACTGCTGCTTGGTGAAGAAGATCCAGTCGCCCGTCGCGCCGCGCACCATCGAGGGGGTCGGGGTGGCCCTGAAGGCGAACCACTTGAGTGCCCCGTGCGCGTGCAGCAGGGCGGTGCGCATGCCGAAGGTGTCCGCGAAGTACGGCTCGAAACGCTCCGGCCAGGTGGCGAGGTCGGCCGGCGCCCACGACCACTCGGGACGGTCGGCAGCCATGCGCCGTTCGAGCAGGGCGCCGTGCTCGTCGTCGTAGGTCTTGGCGAAGAGCACCGCGGGCACGGTGACGAAGGCCACGAACAGCACGATCAGCACCACGTCGAGCCAGGCGGGCGTGGAGCCGGCCTCCCTTCCGGGGGGCTCCGGGCGACGGGCTTGGTGTGCTGGGGGAGACAACAGGTCGGCTCCTCGGGCGGGCGCCGCCGCGCTGACGAGCGTGGCACTGTCGGCGACGGCGGTTGGGGGAGCTTACCGGCTGGCGGGCAGCAATGTGACACCTCTGTGACAGGGTGCCGGGCCTTCGGGACTCGGCTTGCCTGTTTGCCCTCCGAGGGCGACAAATGTCACAGCGCGTTCCGTTCCGCCTGAGCGTGCTCCCCTCCTCGCAGGTCCCCTCCCTGTTGCTCGGAGCCGGTTCATGACGTCCCCCTCCTCCCGCCGCGTCGCCCTCTCGCGCGCCGTGGCACTCACCGGGTTGCTCGGTTGCCTGGTTTCGCTGCACGCCCAGGAGTTGGCGGACATCGTTCCACCCGATGCGTACATGTACAGCCACGTGCGCAGCGATCCCGCGGCCGCGGTGATCAACGGGTACTACGCGGAACTCGGGGAGGCGGTGCTCGCTGCACGCTTCGACGAGTCGCTGTTGCAGGTCGTGGACGCGCTGGGCACCGAGGACGAGGCGGCCAACGCCCGGGCCTTGCGGGACTATGCGGCGCACCTGCTGGGTGGCGTGCCCTGGGGTGAGCTGGTCAAGAACGAGTTCGTGTACGCCGAGATGCTGCGCCTGCCCGCAAGCGACGGGTGGGGCTCGATGCCGAGTTTCGGAGTGATGGCGGGCTTCCGGGTCGACGATGACGTGCGCGCCCAGGTGCACCGCGGCTTGCGCGACCTGATGGTCGCCGGCGCGGGCTTCCTCCAGGGCAACATGTCGCTGGAGCTCGTGGTGGACGACGGGTCCGGCGTGCTGAGCACGCTGGCGCCGTCCGACTTCACTTCCGAGATGCCGCGCTTCGAGGACGCCGCGACCTTCACCTACAACATCGCCGTCTACGACGACGGTCGCCGGGTGCCCCTGTTCCAGGCGGGATTCCAGGACGAGTTCGTCGTCATCGGTCTGAACCCGGGCGGCCGCGGACCGGTGGGGCCGGCGCTGGAGTCGCTGCGCGGCGAGGGTGGCAAGTCGCTGCGTGACACCAAGCGCTTCAAGCGTGCCTTCGACGGCCAGCCGGGAGCATCCGAGATCGTGTACGTCGACTTCCCCAATCTGTTCACGCCGATGCAGCAGATGAGCATGGCGCTCGTGCCGATCCTGGTGCAGGAGCTGATGGGCTCGGTCGACAGGGGGCAGGCGGCCAAGATGGGGGCCCTCGCCGGCGGGCTCACGAACGACGTGTGGGATCTCTTCGACGACTACGAGTCGGTGGCCGTGCGCACGCAGGTCGACGGCCTGCGCCGGGTCTCCGACACGCGCTTCCGCATGACGCCCGGTCCGGGTGCGAGGGCCAACCCCATCTGCACCATGCAGCTCGCCGGCGCGGAGGCCGGCTCGGAGCTGATCGAGTTCGTGCCTCATGACGCCACGTCCTTCAGCGTGAACGGCGGCTACGACCTCGTCCCGCTGTACCGCTGGGCCGAGGATCGCGTGCGCGCGTACGTGCCCGACGCCGAGAAGTGGCTCGGGGTGATCGACGCGGCCGAGGCCGTGGTGGGTGTCGACATCGAGCAGGACCTGCTGGGGATCATGGGCGCCGGCATGGTGACGATGACGCTCCCCGCGCGGCGTCCCACGGCGATGCAGCCGTCGGATTCGGTCACGATCCTCAAGGCTCGTGATCCGCAGCGCATGCGAGCGATGTACGGACGTCTCGACACCATCATCGGCGCCGTCCAGTTCTTCTGGGACGACATGATGAGCGAGGTGCGCAGCTCCATGAGCGGCAACCCGTCATTCGCCACGTTCGACATGTCGCTGCAGAACGCGGAGGCGCCCTACAGCAACCTGCGGCGGCTCGACGTGCAGCACATGTTCGGCAAGACCTCGATCTACTTCGGACTGGTGGGCGCGATGTACGTGACGAGCACGTCGCCCGAGGCGCTCACCTACGTGCTCGAGACGGTCGCCGGCGAACACGCCAACGTGACCGAGGAGCACGACCGGATGGACCCGTCCTTCCTGCCGGACGACCCGATCTTCGCTGCGTCCTTCCGCTCCTACGAGGACGTGCCCGGCGTGCTGCTGCAGGCCCTCGGTGCGGCGCAGGGCGGCCTGTCCGCCGTGAGCATGACGGTCGGGCACGAGCTCGGCGATCGGGAGCGCGAGGCGCTCGGGGTCGTGCAGTCGATCCTGCCCAAGATCACCGAGATCGTGCAGCACTACGACTTCGTGGATCACAAGGCGAGTTGGGAGCAGGTACGGGACGAGGGCTTCACCTACGTGCGCCGGGACGTCACCTACTACAAGGCGCCCGAGGAGCGCGGCCTGCGCTAGCCCGGACTTCTCACCAGCTCCTGCTGCGGACGCGCCTGGCGCTGCAGGGCCGCGTCGATCGACGCTTTCGGTGCTCGACGGGGTGTCACCCCGCCTCCGGGCCGAAAGCGACGGTGCTCCTTGCCCTCCAGCACCAGTCGCACCCTCGCGACGAAGCTGGTGAGAAGTCCGGGCTCGCAGCGTGGTGTCAGGGCCGCCATCGAGTTGCTTCCCTGCGGGCTGCCGCCCCTGTCGCGTGCGGTCGGCGGCGCGGCGCGGGGCGCCGGGGCGGATTGCGGGCGCGCGTACCCCTCGGGTAGCCTGCCGGCGCGAGCGGCTCGGAGTTCCGGGTGACTCGCCGCGCCCCACACCGAGAGGAACCCCATGTTGCGCTCCCTGATCGCCGTGCTGGCGGTGTCCCTCGTCCCGGCGGCCTGGCCCGATGCCGGCGGCGACGCGACTCCCGATGAGCCCTTCGTGTTCGAGCTCACGGGCAACTCCAAGATCTTCGCCATCGACGGGCCGCTGCTCCCGGGGGTGCCCCCCGAGGTGGACAAGGACGGGATCTCCGGTGTGCTCGGCTGCCTGGGAAGCGAAAGCCCCCAGCAGTGCGGGGCCGCGGACGGCGAGTTGCCGGAGATCGCCTACGTCGCCTGGCGCTCGACGACGGAGTGGGAGCTGCGCAGCGCGCCGGACGGTCCGGCGATCGTGACCCTCACGGGACTGGTGGACGGCAAGGGACGCTTCCTGATGACCGGCTCGGGGCCTGGCAACGGGTTCACGTTCGTGCTCGAGGGTCGGGCGAAGTTCGCCAAGGAGACCCTCGACCCGGTCAAGATCCGCGGGCGCATGCAGGCGGTGAACCGGGTCCACGACCGCTTCTCGGTGGGTCGCTTCAAGACCAAGGGCGCCGCCGTCTTGGGCCCGTTGATCTGACCGACGGCCCCGCTGACGCCCCGAATCGCGCCTCCTGGCCCGATTGACGGGGGTGCCTTCGATCGGCGCTGGACGCGCCCCTGAGTATGATCGACCGCGCCCCCAGGTGTCAGTGGATCATGGATTCAAGAGACGCGCCCGCCTCTTCTCAGCCCGACGAAGCAGCCCCGACCGGGGCTCCCGCGGGTACCGCCCCGTCTCCCGAGACGCGAGTCGAACTGCTCGCCGCCGAGTACCTCGAGCGGATCCAGTCCGGCACGCGACCGGCGCTCGACGCCTTCGCCGAGCAGCTCCCCTCGTCCTCCGAGCAGGAGCAGTTCCGGCGACTGGTAGGCGAGGTGCTGCAGATCGAGGGCATGCTGCCTCAGCAGCTCGCGCCCGGCGTCGAGCTGTCAGGCCGCTACCGCCTGTTCCGTGAGGTCGGTGCGGGCGGGATGGGGCGCGTGTTCGAGGCGCTCGACACGAAGCTCAAGCGTCGCGTTGCGGTCAAGGTGCTGTCGACGTTCGCCGCCACGACGGTGGACGGCCGCGAGCTGTTCGAGAAGGAGTCGACGCTGCTCGCCGCGTTGCGCCACCCGCAGATCGTGGCGGTGCACGAGGCCGGATCAGACGGCGATGTGCACTTCGCGGTGATGGACCTGATCCGCGGGGCGTCGCTGGCCGACGTGCTCGAGCGGGTACGTCAGCGGACGGGCGAGGAGTCCCTCGAGGCTCCGCGCCAGGGGACCGCGCTCAGGGAAGCGGTGGGGCACCCGGTGCCCGACGGCAGTCGCTGGGAACTGGACGAGTCCTCGTGGTTCCGCAGCGCGGCGGGTTTGACCATGAGCCTGGCGCGGGCCATCGAGGCCGCCCACGGCCAGGGTGTGATCCACCGCGATCTCAAGCCCGGCAACGTGATGTTGCGCGGGGACGGCGTCCCGGTGGTGCTGGACTTCGGGCTGGCCGGGCAGCTGGACCAGACCGCGGGAACGATCACCCGAGGCCTGTTCGGCAGTCCTGCATACCTGGCGCCCGAGCAGGCGCGGGACCAGCGTGCCGGTTGCGATCCGCGCACCGATGTGTATCAGTTGGGCGTGCTGCTCTACGAGCTGCTGACCCTGCGGCAGGCGTTCGACGAAGAGTCGGTCGTCGCACTCCTCGATCGGATCGCGCGCGGTGAGTTCCGGCGACCCCGTTCGGTCGAGCGTCGGGTGCCGGCCGAACTCGAGGCCATCTGCCTGCGCGCGATGGAACTCGAGCCCGCCCGTCGCTACCAGAGCGCGCGCGACCTGGCCGATGACCTGGAACGCTACATGAGCGGCCTGGAAGCCCCGCTCGCTGCGCGCGGCGGTGCCGTGGCGACGGCGTTGCGGGACGGGCGTTACTTCGTGCGTCGGCATCGCAGTGGCCTCGCTGCTGCCGCGGTGCTGCTGGCCGCGCTGTGCGTCGGCGGGTTGTGGCCGGAGGACGAGGCCCAGACCCAGGTGCGCGCGTTTGCGTCGGCCTGGACGGGGGACCTCGACACCGTGGCGGCGGAGACCCGGCGGCTGCACGACGGCGGGCTGATTCGTCCCGGCGAGTTGCTGGGCGTGGTGCTCAAGGCGGAGGAGCCGCAGTACGTTTACGCGCTCTCGGTCTTCGGGACCGAGGACGAGCCCCGTCGCTACGTCAGTCCCATGCGACCGCTCTTGATCGCTTCGGAAGGGGGAGCTGAAGGCGCCGGGGACGGCGGCTCGGCCGACAGCGACCAGGCCGAGGGCTGGAGCCTGGCGGTGGGTGTCGGCGCGCACACGATCGGGTGCTCGGCGCTCGACGAGGAGGACTACCCCGCCGAACTCGCGTACGAAGGTCTGTGGGTGTTCCACAGCAGCCGTCCCCAGGAGCAGCTCGAGAGCTGGTTCGGCCGGCTGGCGAGCCTGGGTGCCATGCTCGATGGCGGCGTGCCGTTCGATCGCGCCTGGCGCGAGTTCAATCCCCGCACGCGCGGTCGTCCCGTGTCCGCCGGCGACATGACCGACGAACGTCGTCAGGCGTTGCTCACGGGGCTCACGTCGGCCCAGTTGCTCGGCGAGGCCGAGTGGCCGCTGGACGATCCGGTGCGTTTCGAGATCATCTGCCGCGTCGAGCCGTAGTCGTCCCGATCGCGTTCCCCTGATCCGTTTCCGACCGGTGCGCATGGAGCGTGAGTTCGCGTACGATGCCGGTCCACGGCGACGGAACGTCGTGGCGGTGGACGGGCGTCCGCTGGGAGTGCGGCCGGCCCTCGCCAGGGCGCGCGGACATCGATCGGAGCAGGGCGCTTGGAGCAAGGCACGCAACCTCCCGGGCGGCGCTCCGCGCGGATGCGTCCCATGACCATCCGCAGCGAGACCTGCGACCGGGCGCGACGCCGCTGGCTCTCGGGTCTGGTGTGCGTGCTGGTGTCGGCCGGCTGCGTGACGATGCAGACCGACTACGGCCGTCCGGTGCCCGACCCCGGCGGGATCAGCCCCGGCGTGACCTCACGGGCCGAGGTCCTGGCGCGACTCGGGCCGCCCGAGGAGTTCGAGCAGCCCACGCCCTTTCGCGGCCGCTCGTTCGATCCGCAGGCCACGCGCGTCTTCGACGAGCGGGACCTGTTCGACCGCCGCAGCTACACCTGGGTGGCCGAGCGTCGGCGTGATCGCTACCTGATCCTGATTCCCTTCCTGACCCTCTACGGTCGCTTCCACACCGACCATCGCAGCGATCGGCTCATGATCACGTTCGACGAGAACGACCGTGTGCGCGACGTGAGCCTGATCCGGGAGATCGACGCGTGAGACGCGAGATGATGCTGGGCGTCCTGCTGTTGTGCGCGTCGTGCCTGACCGCGCCCGGTTGCCTGTACGTGGGCGGCCATGCGGCCATCGGGGCCCGATGGTCACCCGAGGCGGTGGACCAGTTGCTCCCGGGACGCACCACGAAGGCGGAGGTCCTGGCGCTGCTCGGGCCCCCGAACGAGTACAAGCGGCCGGAGTGGACCGGGGCCATGCTCGACGACAACGAGCGCCTGTCCGGGGCGTTGGCCCTGGCGCGCCGCGCCGAGAACGCCTTCACCTACCAGTACGACGACGTGGATGCGGACGGGACCTTCCTGCTGCTCTGGACCGGCGTGTGGACCGAGACGCAGACCGATCTGCTCGTGATCTTCTTCGACGAACGCGACGTGGTCAGCGAGGTCGCCGTGCGCGACGGCTCCACCCGTCCCGGAGACAGGTCATGACGCGATCGCGTTGCTGGATCGTGGCCCTCGTCGTCGCGCTGGGCACGGCCCCGGGCTGCATCACGCTCGACGACCGGGCCGGGGTGGATGTCCGACCCGATGACCTGGCCCGATGCGTTCCCGGGCAGACCACCCGCCAGGAGGTGCTGCAACTCCTGGGACCGCCGACGGGCTACTTCGACACCGATCTGCTCGCCGTGCTGACGCGTTTCACCTCGCCCCTGGGTGAGGCCCGCGGGGCCACCCGACTGGACGACGACGTGTTCACCTACCAGGGCATCGACGTGCGGGGCCGTGCGGCGTTCTTCCCGATCCTGTTCTTCTGGGTGCGCGCCGACTTCCACAGCCGGACAGCGATCGTGCTGTTCGACGACGCGGGGGTGGTGCGCCAGGTGGCCTACCGCGAGGACCGGTCGTGACCTGGCGGCAGGGCGGCGGTTGCCGTGCGCTGGTCTGTGCGCTTGCGCTGCTGGGGGCGGGGGGGCTCGGCGGCGGCTGCTCGGGCGCGTTGCTGAGCGAGTTCCACTACGCCGCGGGACAACTGCCGGAGCAGCGCGAGAGCAACGCTCCCTGGACCGACAAAGGCTCGGTCCTGGCCGACCTCGGTGTCCCCGACGAGATCCTCTCCCAGGCGCGCGGTGACGTGTTCGTCTACCGCTTGATCCAGCTCGAGGTCGACGTGTTGAACCTCAACCCCGGCCTGCTGACCGGGATCTACGCACCGATCTACATGGACGTCCAGGGTCATCAGCGCGATCGGACCCTGTTCGTCTTCTTCGACGCGGCGGGGCGCGTCACCGGCGCGGCGGGCCGGGGAGCCTGAACGTGCAAGCCGACACGACCGATCCGCGGCGCACGGGTACGAACGCGGCCGCAGGAGACTCGAACAGCATGACGACTCGTCATCACAGCACCCGGCGCGGGCCTGCGGATCGCGCGCGGCGTCTCGCGCTGGGTCTCGCCCTTGCCGTGTGCACTCTGCCCGCCTGCTCGATCACCCACGTCACCGAGGGCGAGCCGCTGCGCGCGGACCTGTCTTCATTCCGCGAGGGGCAGACCACGAAGCGCGACGTCCTGGCACGGCTCGGGCCGCCGCTGCAGGTGCGTCGCCAGTTCGACGGGGACCTGTTCATCTACCGCACGCGTGAGATGCACACCGAGCGACTGTTGCTGATCCCGTTCCTGCCCTTCTACGAACGGACCGAGGGGAGCGCGAAGGGCGACGCGATCACGCTGCTGTTCGACAAGCAGGGTGTCCTGAAGGGTGTGGGACGGCACAACGGGCGCTGAGTGCCGCGCCCTCCTGGCGGCCGCGTGGCCCCGCCGGCCGGAGCCTCACCAGCGCTTGGGGCCCGCCGCAGAGTCCTCGTCGTCCTCGTCGCCGCGATCTGGCTCGGGGACGTCGGCGCCGGCGTCGGTCGGCCCGCGGTAGGCAGGCCACTGGTCGCGGTGGTCGTTCCACCAGCGCTGCCACGCACCGCGTGAGCTGCCCGGCTGGGCGCCGGTGATGCGTTCGAGCGACGAGCGCAGGGCCTTGCGTTCCGCCGCCAAGGCGCGGGGGCTCACGCCCAGGACCTCCACGTCCAGCGTCGCTCCCGACTGCACCACGCCGATGATCGGGTCGGCGATGGCCGCGTCGGTGGCGACGTTGCCGTCGTAGCCCTGGACGTAGGCGCGCTGGGTACCGACGAAGACCGAGCCGCGGGGCGTGTGCGCAGCGCCCGAGGCGGGCAGCGCCAGGAAGTGGGTGACCAGCGGCTCGACGGCGGCCGCGGCGCCGATCGTGGCCAGCGCCTGGGCGGCGTGGGTGCGCACGGTCGATGAGTCGCTGTGCAGGACGTCGACGAGCGGGTGGATCAGGTTCTCGTCGTTCGCGTCGCGCAGCGCGAGGGCGGCCTGCTGGCGCACCTCCGGCGCGCGGTCCAGCACGGCGCGACGGGTCAGCTCCGCCGGGGGGGCGTCGGGGTACAGGCGCCGCAGTGCCAGGGCGGCGAACGCACGGCGCCCCGGCTCGGGGGCTCGCAGGTCCCGGGCGAGACGGGGCCGGAGGTCCTCGGCGGTGAGCTGTGCGTGTTGCAGTGCGTTCACGGCCAGCTCGCGCAGGGCGGGCGTGCTGTGGGCGGTGAAGTCGAGCAGGCGCTCGACGGCGGCCGGGCGTTCCTCGATCGGTCCGTCGACGGGGGGCAGGCCGACCGCGAACGCGGGTGCCCGCAGAGCCTCCCGCACGGCCGCGTGGTCCGGGGAGGCCTCCAGGATGTGGTCGACCTCTCGGAAGGCCTCGGTCAGCAGGCCCTGTTCCGCCATCCACGTGGCCACGTCCACCCGGGCGTGATCGCCTTCGCGGCGTGCCGCCGAGCGACGCTGCCGGGCCTCGCGCTCCACGTCGCTCTCGAGCAGGGCGTGCGACACGGCGGCCGCCGGGAGCTGCTGCCACTCCCCGCCGTTCCGGCGCCACTCCCAGCCCTGCTCGGTGCGGCGGGAGGTCGCGCGCAGCACCCCTCCGTGCCGCAGGTGGAGCAGGCGCTTGCGGGTGCGGGTCTGCTGCTCGCCGGACGCGCCCTCCTCGGCCGGAGCGGCCGCGGTGATCGCCGGCCCTGAGCGGTCCGTCTGGGCGCCGAGCGACGGGCTGAGCAGCAGGCCCAGGCAGCCGATCGACGTCAGCGTCGAGATCACCGCGCGCCGGGCCGGCGCGGCGCGCACGGGGGGGAGCAGCTCCGGTCGACGCATGCTGGTTCTCCGACCCGCGCGAGCGGGTGAGTGGCGGGCCCGGCACAACGACGGGCCGGGGGGCCGCCCGATGACAGTGGAGCCCCGGGCGCCGTCGCTCCCGGGCAGGGAGCATGTTAGCTTGCCCCTCCCTCTGCCATGCTCAGTCCTCACTCAACGCGCCGTACGGCAACGATCCTGACGCTCACCACGGCGGCCCTGTGGGCCGTCGCGGCTCGCGCTGCGGTGTTCGCCCCCGCAACGCTCCCCGCGGCCGCGGGGCAGCAGGCCGGGGTGCCGGGCGGCGGACCGGGGGCGCGCGTGGTGGGCGACGAGCCCGAGGCGGAGGCAGCCCTGCCCCCCGGCTGGAGCGTGGTCCATCGCTGGTTCGGTCCCGCACCCGGGTCGGCCTTCGGTTATGCGGTGGCGGGCCCCGGGGACCTGGACGGCGATGGCTTCGCCGAGGTCCTGGTGGGCGCACCGCGCGCCGGCGATCGCGGGGCGGGCCTGGTCGCGCTGTACTCGGGGCGCGATGGCTCCTCGCTGCGCGACATCGTCGGGCCCGCGCCGCGCGGCAAGGTCGGCCAGGCGCTCGCGGGCGGCGGCGACGTGGACGGCGACGGGGTGCGCGACTGGGTCGTGGGCGCGCCGGGCATGGCGCGCAACGGTCCGGACTCCGGCATGGCCCGGGTCATCTCGGGGGCGGATGGCAAGCCGTTGCGCACGCTCTTCGGCGGCGGGCAGTACCAGTTCTTCGGACAGTCCGTTGCGCTCGTGGCCCATGTCGACGGAGAGGCCGGCACGGACGTGCTGGTCGGTGCCACCCAGGCGCCCAATGCCGAGCAGGTGCTGACCGGCGGCGCGCGGCTGGTGGCCGGAGCCACCGGAGCGCTGCAACACGTCTGGCACGGGAACAGCGACGCCGAGGCCATGGGGCAATCGGTGGCGGCGGCGGGCGACCTGGACGGCGATGGTCGCGGCGACGTGATCGTGGGTTCCCTGGGAGCGGATGACGCCGGTGCCGACGCGGGTCGCGCGTACGTGTTCGCGGGCCGGGACGGTTCCACCCTGCTGGTGCTCGACGGACTCGCGGGCGGTGATCGCTTCGGCTACGCGGTCGCCGGCGTGGGCGACGTGGACGGCGACGGTCGCGGTGACGTGCTGGTGGGCGCGCCGGGACACGACGGTGGTGGTGACGAAGCCGGCGCGGCCTTCGTCTTCTCCGGGGCGGACGGCAGCGTGCTGCACACCTTCGTGGGTGGCACCGCCGGCGATGAGTTCGGTTACGCCGTGGCCGGCGCCGGGGACGTGGACGGAGACGGCACGCCCGACGTGATCATCGGCGGCTACCAGCTCTTCAACGACGGGCCGGGCTACGTGCGCGTCTGCTCGGGCCGGGATGGCCGCTTGCTGGGGGAGTTGTCCGGCGACCGGCGCGCCCACCGGTTCGGGACGGCCGTGGCGGGGCTCGGTGACGTCAACGGCGATGGTCGCTCCGACGTCGTGGTGGGCGTTCCTCAACACGATGCTGGCAGCGGCCGGTCGGTGGGCGCCGCATTCGTCTACTCCTTCGACGGCACGGGGGGTGGCCGATGAACACGCGCCGGACGGTCTTCGGAGCGGCGGCGGCCGGCGCGCTGTGGCTGGCGAGTCTCACCGGTTGCGGCGCCGATCCCGGCGAGGGCCAGGCCGATTCCCCGGGCTCGCAACCCAACGTCCTGCTGATCAGCATCGACACCCTGCGCCCGGACCACCTCGACCTCTACGGCTACGACCGGGAGACGAGCCCGGCACTCGTCCGGCTGGCTTCCGAGGGTGTCGTGTACGAGCGGGCGTACGCTCCGTCGCCTTCGACGGTGCCCAGTCACGCCACGCTCTTCACCGGGCGTCTGCCGACCCAACATCGCACTTTCAACTTCAAGACGAAGCTGCCCACCGACGAACGCACGTTGGCGGAACTGCTCGGGGTCGACGGCTGGCGCACCTTCTCGGTGGCGAGTTCGGTGCGCTTCCACGTGGGCTCGGGCTTCGAGCAGGGCTTCGAGGAGTACGTCCTGCTGGACAAGCTGCCCAAGAACGATCGCAGCCGCGCGGTCACCGATCGCAGCGTGGCGCTGCTCGCGGCCGCCGACGATGCACGTCCGTTCTTCGGCTTCGTGCACTACTTCGGTCCCCACGAGCCGTACGCCGCGCCCGAGGGCTTCCGCGGTCGTTGGCATCCAGGCCTGGTGAGCCCGGTTCCCGAGACGACCTCGCGCTACCTGCAGCTCCACCGCAAGCCGGGGCAGCTGGTGCCCGACGAGACCCTGGACTACCTGCGCGGCCTCTACGACGGAGAGATCGCCTACCTCGACGGAGAGCTGGCACGCCTGTTCGCGGCCCTCGACGAGTTGGACCTCGCGCGCGACACCCTGGTGATCGTGACCTCCGACCACGGTGAGGAGTTCAAGGAACACGGCGGTCTGTCCCACTCCCACTCGTTGCACGAGGAGCTGTTGCGCGTCCCGCTGATCATGCGTTGGCCCGGTCGCCTGCCGGCCGGGGAGCGCATCCCGTACGCGGCCGGCCTGGTGGACGTGGTGCCCACCGTGCTGCAACTGCTGGACCGGGAACGACCCTCGAACGTGCTCGGCCGGGGGCTCGAGAGCGATTGGAACGGCGACCGGCGTCCCGATGACGTGGAACTGGTGGTGGGGCAGCGCGGTCCGGATCACATGAGCATCAGCGCCCGCTTGCCGAGCGGGCGCTTCAAGCTCGTGATCGAGGAGGACGGTCGCGAGACGCTGTTCCGCCTCGACGACGATCCGCTGGGAACCCGCCCCCTGTCCGGCCACGAGCGGGAACTCGAGCACCTGCGTCAGCGCGCGGCGAGTGTGCGTGCGCTGGCCAGCCTCGAGAGCGGAGAGGATCTGACCGTGTCGCCCGAGATGCGCGAGATGTTGCGCGAGATCGGGTACGTGGAGGAGGTGCGCTAGAGCGCCGGCCCCGGTCGCCGGGGCAACCGGCGATCGCCGCGCGGACGCGCCAAGGCGCGTCGCGCGAGGCTCCGCCCGCGCTCAGACGACTACTGCGTGACGGCTCCCAGCGCGTTGCTGGCCGCCCAGCCCAGGGTTCCCGCGGCATCCTGGATCCAGTACTGGAACAGGAGCGGGAAGCCCGAGGGCACACCGGCCGGCCAGAGGGCCGGCAGGATCAGGCTGCCGGCACCGTTGATCGGCAGGCCCGAGAGCACCAGGGCGGGAGCCGGGACCAGCACGCCTCCCTTGAATGGTGCGTTGATCGCGCTGAAGCCCACGACGAGCGTGGCCGCGGCGCCCGGCCGGGCGTTGGTCAGCGCCAACGTGAGCGGGCTGCTGGCTGCCAGCCAACCCGTCGCGTCCAGGGCGGGGAGACCGGTGAGGCCGCCGAGGCCGTTGCCCAGGTCTTCCCAGGGATTGGGCGCGAGGGTGCTGTAGCGCAGGGTCAGCGGGACCCGGTTGGGGTCGATGATCGCGGCGCTCACGTCGGTCGAGGAGCACGGGGTCGGATCAGCGAAGCTCAGGCCGCCGGTGAGGACCACCCCCGTGCCGGCGCCGTCGTCCACCAACGGGGTCGTGCGCAGCTCCGTCACGCGCGCCACGAGGCGGTAGATGCGGTTGGGCTTGAGGCGCAGGTCGGTGCGCACCGACGTCCGGTGGTTGCGCGGGTCGGTCGTGCGTGTCAGCTCGGAACCCGTCACGAGTTCCGGTTGGGCGCCTCCGTTGAACTCCCACAGCCCGATGTTGAAGGGCGTCGCGCAGGTGGCAGGCGTGTCGAGCTGTCCGTCGAGCAGGATCTCGCGGATCCGCACCGGGGCCGGCAGGCCGGTCGTGTCGATCTCCACGCCGGTCCACCACGACGGGCCGGGCGACCGTTCCGGTGCAGCGAGGCCGGCGCCGGGGGACGGCAGCGGCTGGCCGCCGTTGGTGGTCACCAGGCGGGGCCACTGGCTGGGCTCGGTGCTGGTCGTGTTGCCGTTGACGATCGCCTTGCCGCTCCGGAAGACCGTGATCTCACGGTCGACGAGCGTCGCCAGGTTGATGTCACCCAGGGCGGTGTTGGTGTGCTTGTCGACACGCCAGAAGCCGTCCTCGGGCAGCCCCGGGAAGTCCACCGACAGGTCGAAGTGCACGTCCTCGCTCGGGTCGGCGGGAAGCGGGTCGGCGGGCAGGGCGAAGTGCAGCACGTACTCGTTCTGGTTCAGGTACCCATGGCCGCTGGCCAGGAACTGGCGGCGCCTGATGCCCGTCTCCTCCTCGCCCGCGACGTGGAGTTCGACCGACGCGCCGTACTCCGTCTCGAGGCCGTCCGGCACGTTGCCGTCCCGCACGACGCGCACGCGCACATGGCGCTTGCGTGCGGCGGGCATGCCCGGGCCGTAGAGGTCGTTGTTGTAGAAGTGCCCCTCGTCGATCCAGTTGCCCAGTGCGGTGTCGATGTCGCCATCGCGGTCCCAGTCGCCCCAGGCCGGCGTGGCGGAGGTCAGGTGGTTGAACGCGATCAGGTTGATCGCCTGGACGTAGGAGCGCGTCCCCGTCTCCATGAACATGTTGCGGCGCAGGACCTGTCGCGTGGTGATGTCGATGTCGCCGTCGTTGTCCCAGTCGGCGGCCGACAGCCCCAGCCCGACGCCCTGGAACCAGTTGATCATGATCTCGGCGTCGGCGAGGAAGAAGGTGCCGTCGCCGCGACTCTCCCAGATGCGATTGCCGAACGCCGGGTCGAGGTACGACACGATCAGGTCGAGGTCGCCGTCGTTGTCGTAGTCGATGAACATCACGCCTTCGTCGAGCGCGTCGCGCAGGCCGATGCCCGCGGCGCCGGTGACGTCGTCGAAGTCGACCTGCGTCAGGGTGGAGGCGTTCTGGTACAGGGTCCCGTTCGAGAACAGGTCGAGGTCACCGTCGCGATCGTAGTCACACATCTGCGCGCCCTCGGGACGCGACGTGTTGACCGGATTGTCGAGGCCGGCGGCGGTCGCCATCTCGGTGAAGCGGAACTCGTTGTTGCTCAGACCCTGGTTGAGCAGGAAGAAGTTGCCCGGGCCCGGGAACAGGGCCCACGGCGGGTAGACGGGCAGGAACAGGTCGAGCAGGCCGTCGCCGTTGACGTCGCCCCAGCAGATCGTCTCCGAGTCGGCGTCGCAGGGGTTGCCCATGACGATGGTCGGATCCGACGAGACGTCGACGAAGTTCGAGCCGCCGAGGTTCTTGAGCAGGTGCATGCAGCGGTCGAGACCCAGGCCGACGTTGCGCGGCTCGGTGGCCACGTCGGCGTCCCCGTCGTTGTCGTAGTCGGCGAACGAGGAGCCGTAGCGGATCAGCGCATCGGGCAGCACGCCTTCGAGGTTCGCGGCCAGCTCCCAGGTGGTGCCGTTCAGGTTGCGCCACAGGTTGGCCGACTCGGCGGCGAAGATGTCGATCCACCCGTCACCGTCGTAGTCGAAGAAGGAGACGCCGTTGGTCAGGCCGATCGGCAGGCCGTCGGGGAAGTTCGGGTCGGTCCACAGGCTCAGCTTGACGTCGAGTTCGGGCAGCATGCCGTCGCCGTCCACGTTGTTCGGTTGGCTGAACACGAACGTCTTGCCGGCCGACTGCTTGTACTTGAGGTCCTTGGGGGCCCAGATCACGCGCGTCACGTTCGGTGGCGCGGGGGGCACGGCGCCCGAGGCGTGCGTCGGCGCGTCCTGGACGTGGCGCCCGTCGCGGTCGTAGTGCACGTCGCGGCCCGGCGTCTCGGGCAACTGCCACTCGCGCGTGTAGACGATGTTGCGCAGGGTCTCGAAGCCCTTGTTCTTGAGGATCACCGAGACGATCACCGCGTCGCTGCCCGGCGGGGCGTAGAACTCGGTGCGGATCTCGAGGTTGCCGGCCTGGGTCAGCGACATGGCCCCCGAAGCGGAGCGCTGGAAGGACTTGACCCGCACGGGCATGCGCTGGGCCCAGTCGGGGAGCGCCCCCCGTCCGGCCGCGGAGACGGGGCCGAGGGGACCGTCGAAGCTCACGCCGAACCACTCGGCGAACACGTCGCCCAGGTGCACCGCGGGCTCCGCCCGGTGGCGCAGGCCGCGCTCCGGGGCCTGGAGCAGGGCGCCCTGGGGGCCGGCCTCGAACGGGGTCTGGCCGGAGGCCGCCGGGCCGGTGGCGCAGAACGCGAGGGCGGCGGCGAGCGTCGCCGCGCGAGCCAGGCGGGCGCGGCGTGGGGGACGGGCAACAGGAGGCATCGAGAGCTCCGCCGGGAGGGCGTCGGGTGCGGGTCGCAGGGGATGTGATCGGGCGGATCGGGCGCAGCGGGCTCTCATTCTAGATCGGTCCGCCGAACCCCACAATTCATGACGGAGCGTGGGTCTGTCCTCATCGGCCATTGCCCCGCTGCGGCTTGGCGCGAATCGGCGTCGAGTCGGAGCGGTTCGCTCCTACAATGCCGCCCTGCTGCCCCGCCTGCGAGCTGCCTCCGTGCCCTTTCCGAGTCTCATGCTCTCGATGCGACCGCGTCGCCTGTTGCCCTGCTGGTTGCTGCTGGCGCTCCTGGCTGGCTGCGGCCACACGAGTCCGAACGGATCGGGTGCGCCGGATGGGGGCTCCGGGAGCGCGCAGGACGCCGGCGGGACGGGGCGCGGGGTGGCCGCCGGAGCGCCCGCCTCCGCCGGTGGGGGCGGCGCCCGGCGTCCCCACATCGTCGTCTACATGGTGGACACCCTGCGCGCCGATCGCATGGGCTGCTACGGCCACGAGCGGGACACGACACCCTTCGTCGACGCCCTCGCCGGTGAGTCGGCGCTGTTCGAGCGTGCCATCGCCCAGGCGCCGTGGACGCTGCCTTCGTGCGTGAGCTTCCAGACCTCCAGCTTCCCCGTGAACCACAACGTGGTCAGCGGCAAGCATCGCGCTTCGGACGAGGCCCAGACCCTGACGGAGTTCATGCACGCGCAGGGCTACCTCACCGCCGGTTTCGTGCACAACCTGCTGGGTGGCTCGATGGGCGGGTTGGACCAGGGCTACGACGTGCTGGTGGAGCGTCCGCAGACCAAGGACATGACCGACGAGGATCGCGCCCGGGGACTGCACACGCTGCGCCCGGTCTTCGACTGGTTGCGCGAGCAGGATGGCAGTCGCCCGCTCTACCTGTACATCCACACGGTCGAGCCGCACCATCCCTACGAGGGCACGAATGCGTCGCGCGAGCCCTACATGGACGTCGCCGAGGAGCGCAAGGCGCGCATCAACAAGTTGCTCGGCGAGCACCGCGGCGTGATGGGCAACCAGGACCTGGCCACCGCCGATGCCGAGACGCTCACGAGTCATGCGGCGCTCGAGGCGGAGCTGCTCGAGCAGCGCGAGGCACTCTGGGCGCTCTACGACGGAGACGTGCGTCGCGCCAACGACAACGTCGAACGGGTCGTGGGTGCGCTGCGACGCCAGGGCCTGTGGGACGACACGGTGTTCGTGTTCCTCTCCGACCACGGCGAGGAGATGTACGACCACGGCAATTGGTTCCACGACCAATCGGTCTTCCAGGAACTGGTGCGGGTGCCGCTGATCGTACGCGTGCCGGGGCTGACCGACCCCGGGGCGCGGATCTCGGCCGCCGTGCAATTGGTGGACGTGGCGCCGACGCTTGCCGACCTGCTGGGGGAGGCACCCGATCCGCGCTGGCTGGGGCGTTCGCTGCTGCCTCGGATCCGCGCCGGCGCGGGGCGGGGCAGCGCGCCGCCGCCCGAGCCGATGCCCGTGTTCAGCCAGCGCGTGAACGTCGACCGCAAGGTGGCCACCACGCGCGGCGAACGGGGCAACATGGAGACAGCCGTCGTGCTGGGCGACCTCAAGGCGATCCTGCACCACGACGTGGATCGGATCAGCCTCTACGACCTGGCGGCCGACCCGGGCGAGTTGCGTGACCTCGCGTCGGAACGCCCCGACGACGCAGCCCGCCTGCGGGCGGAGATCGAACGCTTCGTGCAGGCCCAGGCCAAGCGTGTCTATCCACGCCGCGGAGAGGTCGGGCTCACCGACGAGCGACTGGAGTTCCTGCGCCAGCTGGGCTACATCGACGAAGAGGACGGTGGCTGAAGGCGCGTTGCTGGAAGGGCGTTGCTGAAGGCGCGTTGCTGAAGGCGCGAGGCGGCCGGCGCCAGGCTGAAGGCGCGGCGCTCAGGGTGTGACACCGACGAGGGCGTTGCTGGCGGCGAAGCCGGCCGGTCCCCCGGGGTCCAGCACCCAGAATTGGTAGTAGGTCGAGAAGCCCGACGGGGCGCCGGCCGGCCAGGTGCCCGCCAGCTCGATCGCGCCCGACGGTCCGATCGGGAGCGCCA
Organism: Planctomycetota bacterium; assembly: GCA_029259695.1. Lineage (GTDB taxonomy): Bacteria > Planctomycetota > B15-G4 > B15-G4 > B15-G4 > OFTM49. Next base: position 7,956 of record JAJDEQ010000022.1, on the reverse strand, counting down.
CGGCGAAACCCGGCGGCGTGGGATCGGGGACCAGCACGCCGCCCTTGAACGGGGCCGAGAGTTCGGCGATGCCGAACAACATGTAGGCGCTGCTGGCGGGCAGCGCGCCGCTGAGTTGGAACGCGATCGGCGTGTCCGGGCCCATGCTTCCCTCGGCGCTCAGGGAGGGCGCCTGACCGCCGCCGCCGGCCAGCCCATGGCCCAGGTCCGCGAACGCGGTGGGGACACCGACGAGCTTCCAGACGCGGCCCTGGTCGGTCGCGCCGAGCTGCGACTCGAGCACGTACATCGCTCCCTGGGCGTCGGTCCCGAAGCCGATCGGGTGGGCGATCTGGGCGTCGGCGAGGAACGCCGTGAACTCGGTGGGCGCCCCGCCGCGATCTGCGGGGAGCGACCAGAAGCGGCCGGTGCACCAGTCGGCGAACAGGTAGCGACCGGCGAGGGCGGGGATCTCGGTGCCGCGATACACGCCGCCACCGATCACGCAGCAGCGCCCCTGGTCGTGTCCGTAGTCGTACCGCGGCGCCACGAACGGCGTGCCCGGACAGGCGAACTCGTCGCACTTGGGGACGCTGGCGCAGCCCGCGCCTTCGGTGATCGCCCAGCCGAAGTTGAAGCCGCCCAGCCCGGCGGGAACGACGTTGATCTCCTCGCGCGTGCCCTCGCCCACGTCGCCGATCCACAGGTCGCCGGTCGCGTCGTCGAACGCCATGCGGTAGGGCTGGCGCAGACCCAGGGCCCAGATCTCGTCGAGCACGGTGGGGTCGCCCACGAAGGGGTTGTCGGCCGGTGCACCGCCGCCCGGCAGCAATCGCAGCAGCTTGCCGAAGTAGCGGTCACCGAGTTGCGCGCCGCAGCCCTGGTTGTTGTCCCGCTCGTCGCCGATGGCCAGGTAGAGCATCCCGTCCGGGCCGAAGGCCAGTCCGCCGCCGTGGTGGAAGCCGAGTGCACTGAGCAGCGGACCGAAGACCAGGCTGCCGCTGTCGGGGTCTGCCACGTCGGGGTCGGCGGGCGAGACCTGGAAACGCTCGACCAGGGTGCGTGTCCCGGCCGTGCCGTAGTACACGTAGAAGCAGCCGCTCGTGTCGTAGTCCGGGGCGAAGGCCAGGCCGAGGATGCCCCGGTCGTCGTCGTCGGGGCCCGCGTCGATCACGGCGGTGAGGTCGAGGAACGGCGTGGGCAGCAGGACGCCGTCCCTGACCACGTGGATCGTGCCGGGCAGGTCGGCGATGAAGACTCGCGCGGTGTCGCCCGGCGGGGAGCACACGACCGTGGGGGTGCGCAGGCCCTGGGCGACGAGTTGCGCCGTCACGAACTGCTGAGCGCGGCCCTCGTCGGCGACGAGCAGCAGGCCGAGCGCGGCCAACGCGACTCCTGACAGGATGTCTCTCGTGGTTCTCATGGGGCCACGATACAGGCCGGTGCTCGCCCGGTGTGCCTCCGGGCTCGTGGCCTGCCGCTGGTGGAGCGGCAGGTTCAGGCGGGGAGGTTCAGGCTGGGTCTTCGTCCCGCGCCGCGCTGCGGATCGCGTCGCCGTCGATCTCCGCGGGGTCCCACAGTACGCGGCCCTCCATGCCGCCCGCGACGGTCACGACCTGCCCGGTCGTGTGCCGGGCGAGCGCCGGCGACACGAGGTAGAGCGCGGTGGCGGCGATGTCGGCCGCCCGTCCCACCTGCCGCAGCGGCATCGTGGTGACCGCCCGTTCGACGTTGCCCGGGACGTCCAGCGCCGGCCGGGCCATGTGGGTCACGGTCCAGCCCGGTTCGATCATGTTGACGCGACCCCGCGGGTCGAGCGCGACGATCTCGTTCTTCAGCGTGCGCACCAGCCCGGTCAACCCGGCCTTGCTCATGGCGTAGTCGGCGTGACCCCGCTCGCCGAAGCGGCCCGCGGTGGAGCCGATGAAGACCAGCGCGCTGCCGTGGCCGTCGTCGCGCGGCCCCGCGGCCGCCAAGGCACCCATGAAGGCGCGCGCGGTCCAGGCGGCGCCGAGCAGGTTCACCGCGATCACGTCCCGGACGCGTTCCACCGGGAGGGTGTGCAGCGGTTCGTCGGCGGTAGGCCAGATGCCGGCGTTGGCGACGCAGGCGTCGATGCGGCCCCAGCGTTCGCTCCCGGCAGCGACGGCGGCGTCCACTTCGTCGGGCGAACGCACGTCGGCCCTGACCACCATGGCGTCGGCGCTCCAGGGTTGCCCGGCGACCCACTCCCGGAGCTCCGCCTCGCGGCGGTGGGTGTGCAGCAGCAACCGGGCGCCCTCGGCACCGAAGACCGACGCCAGGGCGCGGCCGATGCCGCCCGACGCGCCCGTGATGAAGACCGTCTTCCCCGCGATCTGGAGATCCATGGCCAGGACGGTAGTCCCCGCCGGGGAGCGGTGCCAGCCCGTCACGGACGCCGGCGCTGTCCGTGTGTGCCCGGTGCCCGTCGGGGTGTCCCGACGGGAATCCCCGGCGAGGGCTGGGGTGCGAGCCGAAGAGAGCTATCCTCGGGGCTCGCACCCGCATTCCGGAACGGACGTCCAGGGGCCGGTCGTGGCGGCGCCGCGGACGCCGGCCACGAAACACGGGAATACGCCGGCCGACGCCGGGACATCAGGGGGCGAATCCGCAGCCGGAGATGCCGTGCCCAACGCCGAAGCCGACTTCGAGACCCTGCTCGAGCCCGAGCGGGATGCGTTGTGGCGCTTCGCTCAGCGCATGTGCTGGGACAAGGGTGCCGCGGAGGACTGTGTCCAGGAGGCCGTGATGACCGCCTTCCGCAAGTTCAGCAGCTTCACGCCGGGCACCTCGTTCCGTGCCTGGGCGTTCCGGATCCTGATCAACGTGATCCTCAACGCGAACAGTCAGACACGTCGTTCGCTGCGCGTGCAGAAGCCGGCCGAGGACCTGGACCTGGTGGCCGCGCTGGAGCGGGAGCAGGCCTACGAACGCGTCCTGGAGGATCCGGAGACGTACCTCGATCGTGTGGCCGACCCCGTCCGGCGAGCGGTGAAGTCGCTGCCCAACTCCGAGCGCATGGTGTTCCTGCTCCGCGCGGTCGAGGGCTTCAGCTACCGGGAGATCGCGGGCTTCCTGGAGATCCCCATGGGCACGGTCATGAGTCACCTGTTCCGCGCGCGCGCCCGCTTGCGCGAAACCCTGTGCGAGTACGTCCGGGACACGGGCTTCGCGAGGACCTCGGCATGAACTGCAAGAAGGCACGAACGCTGCTGATGGCGTACCTCGACTCCGAGCTCGATGCGCGCTCGACGACCGAGGTCGGCGAGCACCTCGACGACTGTCCCGGGTGTGCGCAGCGCTTCGAGGCCGAGGACCGGCTCGAACGCGTGCTGCTGGCGCGGCTCGATGGGGCGGACGCCGACGCGGGCATGCCCGAGGATGTCTGGACCCGCGCCCGCGCCAACGTGCGCGGCTCGCGGCTGCCCTGGTGGCGTTGGGCGGCGGCGGCGGCCACGGTGTTCTTCGCCGTGGGTATGTCGATCTACCTGCAACCCCAAGCGGACGGCATGCTGCTCGACCTCATGCGCTCGCACCGGGAGACGATCGGCGGCACGCAGCCGCTGTCGATCAAGGACCCCGAGCCAGGTGTGCTCGAGCGTTTCGTGGCCGATGTCCTGGAGCACGAGGGCGACGACCTGCCGTTCCGCCTGCCCACGAGCGAGCACGTCGGCGGCCACCCGATCGCGGTGGTCGGTGCACGCCCGGTCACCGTGCTGGGCCAGCCCGCTGCCAACGTGCTGTTGCGCTGCTGCGGTCTGCCCATGTCGGTGGTGGTCATGCGACGGGAACGGCTCGATGCGCTGCCGACCGAGGCTCAGGGTGCGCCGGGCCGGGGCGAGGTCGCGGTCGACGAACTGCGTGCCCAGGCCTTCGTGACCGACGACCTGGTCTACGGTTTCGTCTGGTCGCAGGAGCACGCGCCACCGCTGGAGCAGTTGCTCGCGATCAACTGAGACTGCTTCGGGGATCGGGCCGCCGCGTGGGCTCGCGGGCGTGAGCACCGGTCAGAAGCGCGGCGTGATCCCGCCGGTGGGCGTGCGCTTGCGCGGCCCCGGGGACGACGCGGGCGTCGTCATGCCGTTGGTCTGGTTGACGCGGTGATAGAAGGTCTGCGTCTCGGCCGTGGTGCCCTTGGTCACGACCCGAGCGCGGAAGGCGCCCTCGGCGCTGTTGTACCAGTAGGCGCCGGGGCTGGAATCGGTCAGCGTCAGGGTGCGCGGGTGCTGCACGCCCGGCTTGTCGACCACCTCCACGAGCGGCACGCCCAGCGGACGCTCCGGGTGCGGCGGCATCTGCTGTCCCACGAACCAACTCGTCTCGAGCATCTCGGGCCACGATCCGTCGGCGCGCTCCTGGCGCCGGTACTCGAGCACCATGCCCACGTGCGTCACGTTCGACATGAGCGTCGACGCAGTGGCCTCCAACGTGTCCGAGCCCACCGCCGGGAGGGCGATGGTGCCGAGGATCGCGAGGATCGCGACCACGATCAGCAACTCGACGAGGGTGAACCCTCGCCGTGCTGAGCACGTCGCAAGCTGGGGGGACACCGGACTCAAGTCGAGGAGCACTCCGGTTCGATGACGGGTGTGGCTCTCATCGGTCCGAGACCGCCGCCGGCTTGATCCTTCCCACACACATGGGAACGCCCCTGCCGGAGCGAGACTCTGCTCCGGGGGGCGCGGCCCGTGTGCGGGTGGCTGGAAGGGGCCAGGAGCCCCGGTCGGCCTAGTTCCCGTAGCCGTAGCGGTAGTTGCCGTACAGGTACGTGGTCCGCGGGCGCCGGTCGTTGGTGCTGTTCAGTGAACCGTGCTCGCTGATGCCCTCGCTGATCGGCAGCCGGAAGGCCGGGTCGACCTCGAGCCTGCTCTCCACGGCGAGCACGCTGTTGGTCTCGGCCGCCATGACCTCTACCAGGTCACGCTGCGACTCGGTGTTGACCACGCCCTGCAGGCGCAACACACCGTCACGCGAGGTGATGGCCAGGCCGCGGAAGACGTCCCACAGGCCCATGGTCCGCTCGACCTTGCGGTACACGATGATCTCGATGCGGCGATCGTCCTCGCGCGTGCCGTTGCGCACGCTGAGCTTGTCGTCGACGACGCGCACGCCGGGCAGACGGCGCACCTGGCGCATGGCCCAGTCCCGGGCGTCGGTGCTGCTCACCAGGCCGGTCAGTGTGACGCGACCGTTCTCGACGTAGACGCCGATGTCGGTGCCGCCCAGCAGGTCGTCGGTGATGAACGTCAGCGGGCCCGCGCGTCCGGGACCCGTGTCGGCGACGACGGCGGGGGTGGGGGCCGGCTGCTCGCCATCGAGGGAGAGGCCGTTGAGGACGTCGACCACGCCGCGGATGGCACGCACGCGGGCCTCGGCGTCGGTGCGAGCTTCGGCATCGTCCACGCGACCGCGCAGGGTCACGATGCCGGCGGTGCTGGCCACGACCAGGCCGCTGAAGTGGCTGCCCATGTGGGCGCGGAGTTCGATCGAGGCCTCGCGGGCGATGGCGAGGTCGGGACGACCACCCACCCGGTCGTAGAGCGCCTCGGCGCTGTCGGGGCCGCGGCTGCTGTCGCGCACCAGGGCGTCTTCGACCCAGCGGGCGATGGAGGCGTCGCTGGTCGGGTCGGCGGCATGGGCGCTGGCGCCCAGGCTGGCGATCACCAGCAGGGCAATCAGTTGTTTCGTCACGGGTGGGTCTCCTGCTCTCTCTCGGGCTGGGCGAGCCGTTTTCTCCACCGGAAGACTATCACGCAATCGAGTTGCGTGACGGCCATCGGGGGGATCTCCCGGGAGCCGCGTTCTCGCCGGATTTCGGGCCCGAATGCTGGTTTTCGGACCGTTTGCCCGTCGGGTCATCGAACCCGCACAGGGCCGCACTCGCGCCTCCGGCCCGTGCCCGCGGGTGCACGGCGGCGACGGGGGGGCGCGGCGGCTGGGCGCGGGGCGCGCGGCCGGGGGTGGGGCCGGGCGCGCGGCCGGGGGTGCTGGCCGGGCGCGGCTCAGGCTTCGGTCTCGGCCTCCTCCACCACGTAGGTCCCGCTGCGGGGATCACTTCGGAGCTTGATCAGCTTGTGCTTCTGAGCGTCCTCGAGCAGCCGGCTGAAGGAGGAGTAACCGTGGTACTCCTCGCTGAACTGGGGCTGCTTGCGGCGCATGGTGTCCTTCACCAGCGAACTCCACATGACCCCCTTGTTCTCGCGCTGCAGCGCCGCCATGGCATCGAGCAACTGTTCGAAGGCCTCGCGCTTGGGCTTGGCGAGACGCGACATGCCGCGCCCGCTGGGCTTCTTGGTGGTGCCCTTGGCGAGGTCGTCGTAGTAGATGAACTCGTCGCAGTTGTCGACCAGCAGGGGGCTGGTGCTGCTCTTCACGCCGATGCCGATGATGTGCTTGTTGTTCTCGCGCAGCTTCGACACCAGGGGCGAGAAGTCCGAATCGCCGCTGACCAGGGCGAAGGTGTCGATGTGCGTCTTGGTGAAGCCCAGTTCCAGGGCGTCCACGACCATCTTGATGTCGGCGCTGTTCTTGCCCGTCTTGCGACTGGAGGACATGTCGATCAGCTCGATACCGGCCTCGTGCAGCGGGCGCTTGTAGTCCTCGTACCGGCTCCAGTCGGCATAGGCGCGCTTGACCACGATCTTGCCCTTCTCGACCAGGCGCCGCAGGACGAGGTTCATGTCGAAACGCTTGCGCCCGGTATCGCGCACGCCGATGACCACGTTCTCCAGATCGATGAAGACCGCGATGCTCAGGTCGGTGTCGTTGAGGACCATGGGTACTCCGGCGGGCGCACCGCCGCGGCGGTGGCCGAGTTCACCCCGTGGGGTGTTCGGTGGCAGGCGGGCAGGGCGCGCTCGGCGATCCCCCCGGCTCCAGGCCCGGAGTGTACGGTCCCGGAGCGGCCGGTTCTGCCTCCCCGGGCCTCGGACTCAGACCGGGCCGCGGGCCGGGGCCGGGCGTCCGGCGGGGGCCGGGCGTCCGGCGGGGGCAGGTGGAGGCCGGGGCAGGCGGAGGCCGGGGCAGGCGCACGCCGGGGGCGGGCCGGCCGACTCAGGGGGGCGGGGCGGCGCCGGGTTCCCGCTCCGGACCACGGCCCTCGTTGTCCGACCAGCGCAGCAGGCGCCGGGTGACGAGGTTGTAGGGGGGCTTGATGGTGCGCCGCAGGGCCCGCGCCGCTTCGGAGGGGTGCGCCAGCAGGCGCCGCTCGACGTCGGTCAGGGCGTCCGGGCAGTAGGTGCGCTTGTGCTTGAGCAGGTGGCGCAGATCCTCCCGGGCCAGCATGCGGCGCCACGCACCGCGCCGCGGGCCCACCGACGCGAGTTGGAAGTCCACCACCGCGGGGCTGCCGTCGGGACGCACGAGCCAGTTGGGTTCCTTGGCCAGATCGTTGTGGACCACGCCGCGGCGGTGCAGTGCCATCAGCAGGCGCCGGGCGCGGCGGAAGTAGCCCGGGTCACGAGGCGCGCCGACCTGCATGGGGCTCCCGGACAGGTAGGTGCGCAACAGCGCACGGGGCCGGGTCGCCACGAGCCGCGGCACCCCGGGCAGGGCTCCCAGTCGTCGCAGCGCGCGCAACTCGCGCCGAGCCAGGTAGCTCGCCAACGGCGCGGCCCACCAGCGCGCCGTGGACCAGTCCCTGCACGTGACCGCGATCGGCGGGTTGTCCGGCGCGAGGAACACACCGCGCGAGATGCAACCGAACACGTCCTGCTTCAGTCGCTCCTGTTGTCGGTAGACGCCGGGGGTGTCCAGTGTCGTCGACCGCTAGCGCACGATGTCGCTGGCGCGTTCGCCGTTGACGAAGACCCCCGTGCAGTGCGACGTGTACTCGAACGGGTCCCCGTCCCACAACGCGATGTCGGCGTCCTTGCCGACGACCAGGGACCCGATGCGATCGGCGGCCCCGAGGATCCGCGCCGCGTCGATGGTGATCGCCGCCAGCGCGCGCTGCCG
>JAJDEQ010000210.1 GCA_029259695.1 Planctomycetota bacterium | reverse complement strand
GCCTCGACGGCGACGGCGACGGCCGCATCTCGAGCGCCGAACTCAACGCACCCACCGCCCTCGCCGCCGGCCGCTCCAGCGCCCGCGGCACCCAGACGCGCGGCAACGCGACGGAGACCGACGCCGCGGCGGACAGGCCCGCCGCCTCCGAGCCGACGGCCGGCGGCGACGGTGACGATGGCGCCAACGCCGCCGCGCGCCGCCGCCGCGACGCCGAACTCGCTCGCGTCCAGGCAGCCAACGCCGTCGACGGACCGCTCATGCCCTGGCAGCGCTCACTCGACGATGCCCTGGAGCTGGTGCGCCGCACAGGCAAGCCGCTGCTGATCTGCGTCAACACCGCAGGGGAGATGGCCAGCGAGGCTCTCGCCACCCGCCGCTATCGCGACCCGCAGTTCGTGGAGCTGGTGCGTGGGTTCATCCCGGTGCTGGCCTCACCTGATCAGCGCACACCGCGCGACCACGACGGTCGCGGCTGGCGCATCGAGGACGACAAGTTCGGCCGGCTGCTCAACGCCGAACACATCGGCATCGAGCCCACGCTGTTCGAGCGCTACTTCCGTGGAACGCGCGTGGCACCGCGTCACATCGGGGTCTCCCCGGCGGGCGAGATCCTGTTCGACCTCTACCTGCTCAACAACCTGGGCGCGATCGACGACGCGTTGCGGCGCCACGGGAAGTTCGACACCGGACTCCCCGACGTGGACGTGCTCGACGTGGAGGGCCTGCTCGCCAGCCCCGATGCCGCCGCACGCGAGCGCCTGGAGACGTACTTCCAGCGCACGGTGGAGGAGACGCGCACCTACATCGCGCGCCGGGCCCTGGACGCCGACCGCGTGGTCCAGCACCCCGAGATCGTGCGCATGGCCCTGCGCGATGCCGACGACAGCGTGCGCAACGCCGCACTGACCGCTCTCGCCGAACACCCCGAACGGGTTCCGGTCGAGCTGTTCACGGATGCGGCGCGGGCCGCCGCCGGTGACCCGGCCACGTGCCACGCACTGAGCGCCGGCCTCGCCCGCGTGGCGTCCGCTGCGGAGGGTGCGGATCGGACGCGCGCGCAACGCCTGAGCCTCGTGCTGGCCGGCACGGGCGGAGCTTCGTCCGCCGTGGATCCGACCCTGTGGTCGCTGGCCCTGGCCAGCGCGGAAGGCGCCGCCGACGACGGAGGCGCCACGTTCGAGGGCAACCCCTACGAGGTCATGGGTCTGCTGTCCGAGCGCCTCGCCGCCCGCCCCGACGACGGCGTGCAACTGCGAACGCTCCTGGCCCAGACCGCACTGCGCGCCGCGGAGACCATGATCGTCAGCGGCGAGCGGGAGGCGGGCACGTTGCTGGCCGACTCGCAGGACGCCGCCGAACGGGCCCTGCGCGCCGACCCCGGCGCCACCGCCGCCTGGGCCGTGCTGGCCCGCGCCGCTCACTTGCAGGGCGACGTGGATGCCGCGATCCGCGCCGGCGAGCACGGCCTCCCGCGCCTCGTCTTGCAGGCCGGCAGCCGCGCCGCCGCCGAGACGCTCGAGGCGTTTGCCCAGGGACGCCACCGCGCGCTCAACGAAGCGAGCTCCGCCGAGAGTGCCTGGCCCAGCACCTGGATCGCGGACATCGAGGCCTGCTACGCGGTGCTCGCGGACCACCCGCGCACCACCGAGGAGCAGCTCCTGACCGGACTCGACACCCTCGCGCGACTCGAGCTGCACGCGGCCTTCGATCAACTGCTCGCCGGCGCGCTGCGCCGTCACCCCACGTCGACCGCGTGCCACGAGTACCTGCGCTGGTCGGTGCTCGAGTTCGCCCCGCCCGAGGCCCTGGGCCCGGCATACGAACAACTCGCCTACGACGACGCCGACGCCCCCACCGTGCTCTGGTTCGACGGCTACGCCCAGGTCGTCGCGGCCGAACGCCTGCGCGAGAACGGTCGCCCCGACGCGGCCCTGGCCGCCTACGAACGGGCCATCGATCGCTTCGACCGCTCGTTCGAGCTGGAACCGAGCTTCGAGAACGCGCTCTGGTTCGCGGCCCAGTCCTGGGCGGGCATGGCGCAGGTCCACCTGGAGCAGGGCTCCCTGGGCCCGGCCGCACACGCCCTGCGCCAAGCCGCGCGCACCGACCCCAAGGCCTTCGGCGCCGAGGACGGGCTGGGCCGCACGCCGGCCGCCACCATGCGCATGCTGTTCGCGGCCCTGCGCCGCGCCGACTGGGGCTGGCTCGCCGACGAGCTCGACCTCGAGCTCAACGAAGCCGGCGTGCAGTAGAGGCGCCCCCTGGAGAGAAGGGACGGGCGCGCCCCCGCGATGGTTCGCGGAAGCGCGCCCACACAACGCCCACACCACGGATCACGGCGCCGTGATGGTGAACTCCAGGCCCTCGGTCGCGTCGAGGGTGATGCCGCCGTTGCGGAAGATGAACTGGCAGTAGACCTTCAACCCCGGTGGGATGGCGAAGCCCGCTGGGATCGCCGCCGGCACCGGCGTGCAGGTCCCCCCGAACGGTGGCAGGAAGATCGTCTGCGCCGAGGGTCGGAACGGATCGACCCACAACAGGGTGCCCGCCGCGGAGATCGGCGGACATGCGAGCCCCGGACCGGGGAACTGGAAGTTGCACAGCAGCACCACGAGGGTGGTCCCGGCCGGCTCGTTGAGCCATTCCATGCCGAACGTCGGACCCGGCGAGCACGACTGCCCGTACGACCCGATGCCCGCGGTGTTGCGCGGGAAGCCGTAGTTGATGCCGTGCGACGCGTAGGCCAGCCCGTGCATGAATGCGCTCGTCGGTGAGCACAGCGTGGGCGTGTAGAACTGCGGCGTGGCCGGCGCGCCGGTGGTGTCGATGTACTCCACCGTCGTGCCGTCGGTCACGTACAGGTGGCCCACCTGAGCGCGCAGCCCAGGCGTCGCCAGGTCGTAGGCAATGCCCGTCAGCGGCGCGGTGAGTCCGCAACTCACCGGCGGAAAGGTGATCGCCGGCGTGAGGATCACTCCGGGCGCGCAGGGAATCGGGATCACGAAGTTGTAGATGAGCCCGGCCGCGTCACAGGCCCACAGGCTGCCCAAGAAACCGGCCACGTTGGGATTGGGATCCCAGGTGAGGTCGGTCAGCGGCGCCCCCGGCGGCGTGGCCACGGGGAGCGGACCGCACAACACGGCTGCGGCACCGCACGGCACCGCCGGCGGAGCGATTGCGGCGATGAACAGACCGTCGGTGATCCACAGCGTGGGCACACCACCGGTGAGCGTGCCCAGTTCGTCCATGCCCATGCCGGTCAGCGGCCCCATGCCGAGCACCGTGGGCACGAAGAAGGACTGCAGCATGGTGCACGGCGGCGGCGTGCTGCAGGGCGTGTCACCGACGTACTCGGCGATCACGAAGCCATCGGTGACGAAGACCGTGTCGCGCAGGCAGTTGACCGCCACGTCGCCCAGCAGGCTGCCGGCCGGGACGGGTCCCGGGATCGGCCCACCGCACGGCGACGGCTGGCAGTAGCTGCACATGCTCCGCACCGGGTTGGGCGCGGGACACGCACCACCCGGTGCACTGGTGAACTCCCACAGCCCGCAGGCCGCGTCGAGCCCGTACAGCGTCTGGGCCTCGGCCGGCCCGGAGAGGCCCAGCGCACACAGTGCGAGGGCCGTCAGAACAATGATCCGCTTCATATTGGAACTCCTCCTTTGGGGAACTGGATACCCTGCCAGCCCAAGGGGGAATGACGAACACGATCGGCCGCGGGAATCCCAACGAGCATCGGTTCGGAAGAACCGTTCTGGGGCGCAGCACCCCCGCCGCCCGGGTTCCCGCCCGCCGCACCGATCCCGTGCACAGGCGGGCAACTCCGACCGCCGTCGCCGCGCGCGGTCCGTGCCGCCCCGCTCAGGGTGTGGTCGCTCCCTCGGGGCCTGGTCGCGCCGCTCAGGGCGCGCCCGTCCCCTCGGGACCTGATCCCCGCCGCTCAGGGAGCCGTGGCGGACACGGCGTGGCTCGCGGTCCAGCCGACGGGCGCGGCCGGGTCCTGGATCCAGCACTGCAGCCAGGTGGCGAAGCCGCTGGGGATGCCGGCGGGCCAGTCGGTGCTGATCGTGAAGCCGCCGCTCGGGCCGGTGGTGCCCAGGAACTGCAGGAAGCCCGGCGGGGTCACGTCGGGCACGAGCGTGCCACCCTTGAACGGCGCGAACAGTGGGGCGAAACCGACGGTCATGATCGGCAGCGCGTTGGCGCGCGCGCCCGAAAGCCGGATCGAGATGTCCTCGCCGGCCACGAGCGGGCCGAAGCCCTCGAGCAGCGGCGTGCCGTTGGTGCCGGCCAGGCCGAAGCCGAAGCGGCACCAGGGTCCGTCGCGGTGGAAGGCCACTACGAGTTCGCGCGCCGCGAGCGTGAGGTCCACGCGACCATCGCCGTCCATGTCGGAGATGAAGAAGTCGGAGACCGGGCCCACGGCGAACAGCTCAGGCCACCCGAACGTGCCGTTGCCGTTGCCGCGCAGCAGGCGCAGTTCTTCGAAGATGGCCTCACTCACCAGGGCGTCGAGGTCGCCGTCGTCATCCACGTCGGCCAGCCGGACCTCGTCAGGATCGAGGCCCGCGGAGAACACGGCCGGCGTCCCCAGCGTGCCGTCGCCAACGCCGAGGCGCACCTGGATGCGGTCGAGCACGCGGTCCACGGCCAGCATGTCCAACACGCCGTTGCCGTTCACGTCGCCCAGCGCCAGGCTCACCGGGCCGGTGCCCACGGGGACGCTCTGGACGAACGTGAGCGGCGTGCGCCCGCCCGTGCCCAGCAGCACCGTCACGTCGGCCGAAGCCTCGGAGGCCACCAGCACGTCGTCGCGCTGATCGCCGTTGAGATCTCCCACCGCGATGTCCCTGCCCACGCCACCGGCGGCGAAGACCTGCGCCGGGCCGAAGGTGCCGTCGCCCACACCGATCAGCACCGCCACGTCCGCGGCGGGGTCGACGGGCGAGGAGGCGCACGACACCGCGACCACGTCCAGGAAGCCGTCGCCATCCACGTCGCCGACCTCGACGGCGCAGGGGTCTTCGATCACGGCGTGGTGCATGAAGGCCGAGAAGGCCCCAGCGCCGTTGCCGAGCAGGATCGCCACGGCGTCCTCGTTGCGCACGGCGACCACCAGGTCGGGTTCGCCGTCGTCATCGAGGTCCGCCACCACCACGTCGGAGGGGCCGGAACTCGTGAAGTCGGCCACGGCGAAGTCCTGGCCCGGGCCGAACGTCCCGTCGCCGTTCCCGAGGAATGAACTCACCTTCCCGGCGGTGGGCGGCGGGCCGGGCAGCGCCGCGTGGCCGGTGACCACGTCGAGCACACCGTCGCCATCCAGATCTGCCGTCACCACGAAGGCCGGCAACGCGGGGCTCGCCACAGCGGTGCGCCGCGCGCCGAAACTGCCGTCACCGTTGCCGGGGAAGACGATCAGCGTGTCGTGCGCCGCATCGGCCACGGCCAGGTCCAGCAGCCCGTTGCCATCGAGATCCACCACGACGCCCGAGCGGGCGCTGTCCCCGGCGGGCACCTGCACGATGGGCTTGAACGTCCCGTTGCCGTTGTTGATGGCGACGGAGACTTCCTCGAAGAGCGACATGATCACCAGGTCGGAGACGCCGTCTCCGCTCACGTCGACGCCCACGACGGCCTCCCCGCCCGCACCCTGGGCCACGTCCACGGGAGCGCCGAACGTGCCGTCCCCCGCGCCGAAGAGGATCGTCGCCCGGGCCTGATTGCTGCTGGCGGCGAGGTCGAGGTTGCCGTCAGCATCGAAGTCGGCGGCGACGATGTCGCCGGGCAGGTTGGTCCCCGTGCCGTAGCTGGTGCGCGGGCCGAAGCTGCCGTCACCCACGCCGAGCAACACCGAGATGTTGGCCGGGCCGGCGAACGGCCCCTGGTCGACGACGGCCAGGTCGAGCACGTCGTCGTTGTCCAGGTGGGCCACTGTGATGGCGCTGGGTGCGTCGCCCGTGACGAACGTGCCCGGCGCGCCGAAGGTGCCGTCGCCGGCGCCGAGCAACACCGTCACCCTGTCGGAGATCTCGCGCACCACGGCCACGTCGAGCGAACCGTCGGCGTCCAGGTCGGCCGTGGCCACCTCGCGCGGGCCCCCGCCCACGACGATCGTGGACAGCGGACCGAACGTGCCGTCACCCGCACCCAACGCGAGCGTGACCGTGCCCGGAGTGAAGTTGGAGACGACGACGTCGGGCACGCCGTCCTCGTCGAAGTCGGCCACCGCCACCGAGCGCGGATCATCACCGACGGCGGTGACGAGCGGCGCCGCGAACGTCCCGTCCCCCACGCCGAGCAACACCGAGAGCTGGTCGAGCGTGCGGTGCAGCACGATCAGGTCGGGGACATTGTCGCCGTTCAGGTCGGCGCTGGCGAGCCGCTCGGGCTGGGCCGCGACGAGCGTCTCCCAGCCGGGCAACTCGGGCCCTTCGTCCCACGCGGATGCGGGCCCCGCGAGGAGCAGCAGGCACACGGCGAACATCACGGATGCGCGGGCGCGTGACGACATGGCGAGGCCTCCTCGAGATCGCTGACACCCAGCAAGGCACGAATCCCCCCGAGCGCTGACATCATCGCTCAGTCTGCCCGTTCCGGGGAGCCGGTAGCAGCGACGACCGTGGAGCGTCGGCGAACGCGCCGTTCAGCGCAGTTGCACATCGGCGAGCGCCTGCTCCTCGGCGCCCACGGTGACCGTGGCGAGGGGCACGAAGGGCGAATCCGCCCGCTCGATGTCGTAGGTGCCAGCCTGCAATCCGCGAAACCAGTAGCGTCCAGCGCGCGTCGAGACCTCGATCGTTCCCGGCGGGTCGAGCCGGCGCGCCACGAGCGCGAGGCCCTCGGCGACAACCCCGTCCGCACTGGACACGAAGCCGGAGATGCTCGCGCCGCGCACGGCGGACAGGTCGAGGTCGAGCCGCTGTTCGTTGGCACCCAACTCGATCGGCGGCCAATCGGGCGCAATGAAATCGCCCCAGAGCGCATCGAGAGTGTAGGTCCCCGCGGGCAGGTAGGGCAGCGAGAACGCTCCCAGAGCGTCGGTGTTCACGAGGCGCGGCGGATCGTCGGGGGCCGCAGACTCCGAAGCCCGGCGCAACACGAGCGTCAGTCCGGCTGCCGGCGCTTGCGAACGCCCGTCGATGACGACACCGGCGATGCGGCCGCCGGGCAACTCGAGCTCCACGTCGACGCGTGCGTTCCACGCCGCCTGCACGACTTCGTCATCGGGCGCATCGCCGACACGCCCCGGCTGGCCCGGCATGTCGGCGTGGACGCGATAGGTCCCGGCCCGGGGCAAGGCCACGGAGAAGCGCCCGGTGGCGTCCGTGGCCACGCTCACGACGGCACGCTCTTCTTCCTCGTCGGACGAGGCCGATACGATGATCCCGACCACACCCACGCCGCCCGCGTGCACGCGCCCCTGCAGCAGCGGTCGCCCGGGCAGCGACAATTTCAGCGAGCGCGTCTCGCCGGCGCGGACCTCGACCGGCAGCGGTTCTTGCGCACCCTCCACCGCGGAGAGCTGGTAGGTACCGGGAATCCAGGGGGCGAACAGGAATCGCCCGAGTCCGTCGGTGCGCATGCGCCAGGTGCGCGCCTTCGATTGCGCATCGTCTTCGCGCTGGGCCGGCCCCGCGGGGGACCCGCCCGTGGAGACGATCTGCACCTCGATGCCGGGCGCGATCTGCCCCGTCTCCAGCACCACACCCGAGATCGCCGCCGCCCGCGTGATCATGAACTCCACCTCGGAGACCACCCCACCCGCATCCACGTCCAGCATGCGCGGCTCCGAGTCCACGTGCAGAGCACTGCGCACGCTGACCGGGTGCGAGCCCGGCGCGAGACCCTCGAGCCGGAACGAGCCGTCGACCTCACTCGTCGCCTCCACCTCGTGTGTGCCTGGCTTGCCCACGATCCGCGCCCCGGCAACCGCTTGCCCCAGGTCGTCGCGCACGCGACCGAGGACGACCCCGTGCTCGAACAACGCCACGGACACGTCCACCACGGAACCGGGGCGAACACCCGGAGACATGTCCATCTCGGTGGCGTATCCGGGGGCGGACGCCTCGAGGAAGTTGCTGCCGAGCCCCGCGCCCAGGACGATGAACTCCCTGCCCTCGCGTACGACCTGTAGCGGCACGAAAGCATCGTCGGTGAACCGGGATGCGGTCAGCTCCGCCCCCGGCAGCGAGCGAGCCTCCGTCTTCCCCCAACGCACACCGCCCGACTCACCGCGGCTCGCAGCGCGCACCACGACCTGCAGGCGTCCGACCGGCGACAGCCGGAACTCGAGAGCTGCGTCCGGAGTCCGATCGCCGGCCGGCCGGGCTTCGACGATCACACGCTGCGGCTGGTGCCCGGGTTCAGACGCGTACACCTGCACGACCGCGCTGGAGACACCGTGCAGCTCGAAGCGACCGTCGGCGTCGCTGGTCGCCGTGAGTGCGTGGGCGTTCTCGCGCGCCCGGACCAGTTCGACGAGCACGAAGGACCGATCGTCCGGCGAGGTCTCGCGGCTCATGAACTCACCCTCGCCGATGTGCGTGACGATCACTTCGGCCGCGCTCAACGGTTGACCATCCTGGTCGCGCACCACCCCGGCCAGCGTCCGACCGCGACGCAGCGCGAGCGGACCGACCTGATGGACGCCGGGGGCAACGAGCGTGGCCCGGGCTTCGACCGGTGTGTGCTCTGGCAGCGTGACCATCAGGCGCACGTCGCCCTGCCACTGCTCGCCGAACTCGAAGCGGCCGTCGTGATCCGTCCGGCGCTCGTGCAGGTCGGGCACGAGCCGCGCCGAGAACTCTGCCGCCTCTCCCACGGCGACCGGGGAGATCTCGGCCTGCACGATCCGCACCAGCGCACCTTCCACCGGGCGACCGAGTTCATCGGTACACACGCCGACGAGTGTGGCGGCGGGTTCGAGCCGGACATCGGGCAAGCGTGGCTCGGCCCAGGCCGATCCAGGCCCGACCACGATGCGCCCGGCATGCCCCTCGCAACGCACAACGAAGATGACCACCGCGCCGTCCTGGTCCGCAGGCCGCGGCGCGAGCTCCAGGGCGAACTCTCCCGTAGCTCCGGTCACCGTCCGTGCGACCGAGTCGGGCAGCGGGACGTCCGCGACCCAGGCTCCGCGCAACCCACGTCGGTAGCCGAGGCGTCGGCGCATGTCGACGGGCTCCCACCAAAGGACCTGCACCGTTGCCGGCCACAACGGATTCCCGCCCGGATCCACGACCCGGCCACGCCAACGCTGGGCGGCACGCTCATCGCGCAACGTCGGCTCCTGCTCGGTCAGCAGCGCTGCGGGCGCGAGCGACGAGACCCGGCCCGGCGTGCCCACGGCATCACCCGTCGCAAGCTGCACCGGCTCGACCGATGCAGAGCCGCCGGACGCAGCGACGGGTCCACGCCCCTCCCGCGTCGGCGCGGACTGCTGCAGCCACCATGCCGCGAGCACCAGCAGCACGAGCGCGCTGGCAGCGGACACGACGACCGCTCGGGCGCTCAGCTTCACTTCTTCACTTCGATCGGACTCCCCGCGCGCGCTCGGCGACAGTCAACGTGCCGCCCGCAGCGTACTGAACGCCAGCAGCGCCAGACCGGCGCCCAGGTCGCGGCCGTTGAGCAGCGTGTCCAGGAAGGCGCCGTCCGCCGTGTGGGCCCGGAGCATCTCGCGCAGCACACGCTCGCGGTAACGCACGCGTTCAGACGGCGCCAGGACGGTCGTGGCCATCACGGCGTTGGCGTAGTCGAACATCAGGTAGTGGCAGCCCTGTGCCTCGGGGCCGGCGTGCATCAGGTGCTTGCCCAGCTCGTGCGCCAGGCCGTCGGCGTGCTCCAGGAACAGGTCGAGTCCCGCGCGCACCTCGTTCACGTCGCGACGCCCGCCGCGCAACAGCGCCAACGCACACACCGGCCCGCGACCGGCACGTCCGGCCTGCCCCGGATCGGGGATCGCCGCCTCCGCGCCCACCATGTAGTGGTACCCGTCGGCCGCGTTGCCTGCCCGTTCGATGCAGTCGAGGCCGTTCTCGATCACGATCTGCGGCACCTCGATCCCCGCCTCGCGAGCGTCGAGCAACGCGAGCACCACGGCCGCCGTGGTGAAGCTCATGGCGAAGTTCTGGGGCTCGGCCGGCGAACTCAGGTCCCCGGTGACGTAGTAGCTCCAGCCGCCACCCGGTTTCTCGAGGGCGGCGAGCTCCGCGACCATGGCATCGGCGCGTTCCACCAGTGGCTCGCTGTCCCATGCCTTTCGCTCGAGCAACTCGGCCAGCGTGCCGAGCATGTAGGCGCGACTCCACACCGAGTAGTCCATGAAGTGCGCCTGCGAGCCGGCGGCGCGCGCGCTGTCGTACGCCGCGAACAACCAGGCGGTGCCCCGTTCGATGGCCTGCGCGATCTCCGGGTCCGGAGCGCGCAGGAGCAGGGCCCGCACCGAGATCGCGCTGATCGCCAGCTCGAAGTCGTGGGGCGGATCGCCCGCGCGGCGCAGGAGCGACACGGTCGGGTGATTCCAGCCGCCGCTCTCGTCCTGTTGCTCGAGCACGAAGCGCAGCACGTCACGCTCGGCCGTGGTGGCGTTGGCGCGGGCGTAGTCCGGCGGCGCGAGCCGGGCCCAGCCTTCCTCGGACGGCTGTTCGGCTCGCGGTGCGTAGCCCATGGCCCAGGCCGTGCTGGTCAGGTTCGCGGCGGCGAGCCATGCCCAACGGCTCCCGGGATGGTCGTCGACGAGCGCGCTCCAGCGAGCCGCGGCGGCGGCCTGGGCCGCCGGGCGACCCTCCTCGCCCGGAACCTCGCGGGCGCTGGACACCGCTTCGGCAACGCCCAGCAGGTACAGCGCCTCGGCCGTGCGATCGTGCGCCGGCTCGCGCTCGGCGAGGGGCCGCAACAGCTCCACGGCTTCACCGACTTGCCCCGCGATCAGGGCCAGGGCGGCGCCGTGCAGGTCGAGTGACAAAGCCAGGTCCTGATCGAGACCGGGTGCCTGCCGGGCGCGCTCGACCTCGGCGCGCGCCGCCGCCACGCGACGCTGCCGCGCGTGGACGCGCGCCAACAAGTAGTGTTCGGCCGCACTGCCGGGCTCTCCGAGCAGCGCCACGACGCGCTCCAGTTCGCCCCGGGCGAAGTGCGCCTGGGCCCGTTCCAGCCGGTCGCCGGAGCGCGGCGGCGGCGGACCGGGCAGGGCGCGATCCAGCACCAGACCGTCGCGCAGGAACTCGTCCAGCACGTAGTGACCGTCCGCCAGGACCTGGCCGTCGGCGTCGACGATCAGCGCGGCCTCGCCGAAGGTGTGCGGCCCCATGCCGTATACCTCCTGGGCGACGAAGGGCGCGTCCATGCCCTTCACGTAGCGCAACACGACGTAGCGTTCGTTCAACAACGTCACGATGTCCTGGTCCATGAACGGGCCGGTCATGATCGTGTTGGTGATGTCGAAACCCGGGTAGTCGAACACGGGCACGAGGATCGGCTTGCGCTCGTCCCGGGAGCGGCGCACCGCCTCGTCCCAGGTGTCGACCTGCACCACCTCGCTCCCGCAGCGCGCGGCGAGCTCCGCCAGCAGCAGCGCCCGGGCCTGCTCGGGTGACGACGGCGAGAAGTCGACCGAGGCCAGGATCGAGGCGAAGGTGTCCTCGACGCCTGCGAACCCCTCGGGCAGGGCGATCGACTCGAGCAGGCAGGCCATGCCTCGCTCGACCACGTAGCACTGGCGCACGCGGTACCAGCGACCGTCGAAGTTTGCGTCCACTTCCACGCCGGGGGCATCGCGTCCCGCGGCGCGCTGCTCGAGCCGCTTGCGGTCGCGGTACTGGTCGTTGGGTTCGACCGCCTCCCACAGGCGTTCGCGCAGGGCGTCGGGATCCTGGCTCGCCGAACCCCGTTCGAGGCGCAGGGAGAAACGCACGAAGTCGACCGTGGGGTCCAACCCGTCGGGCGCGACGTCGACACGCAGCCCCGTTCCAGCGGTCTGCTCGCTCGCCGACCAGCCGTCCGGCACGACCAGGCGCACGCCGAAGCGCGTGTTCTCCCAGGTGTCAGCCGACACGAACCCCGCGAGAGTGAGCAGCCAACAGATCACGATCGGTGCACGCTTCATGCACCCAGCGTCACCGAGCGGCCGAGAGCCTGCAAGCGTCGGCCTCGACTCGGGATCAGAGCAAGCGCTGTTCGGTCGTTCCGCCCGCCTCCACTCGTACGTCGCGCAGGAGGGGGTCGCCGGACCAACGCGGCAGGACGTCGACCGGGCCGGCGGGCACGCGCGGGTAGAACCGGGTGCCCGTGTCGGCGTCGTTGATCCCGCCGCGCAGGAAGCACTCGCGGCCACCGTCGCGGCGACGCAGGATGCAGTCGGGGATGCCCTCGCCTTCCGCAGCGGGCAGCAGCCGCAACGCACCGAAGTCCGTGGCGAAGACCCACTCGGTGGTGCCGAAGTCCAGCTCGACCCATTCGACGATCGTCAACCGACCCTCGTCGAAGGGCAGCTCCACGCGCAGCCGGTAAGAGCCCGGCTCGTGGGTGGCGATCGTGAAGCTGCCGTCGGGTCGCAGATCGGTGCGCGCCGCGTAGGCGTCCCGCCCCTCCTGCTCCAGGGTGACCCGCGGCGACGGCATGAGGTAGAGCTCGTGCTCCCGCTCGGGCACATCCAGGTCCAGCTCGAAACGTCCCTCGAGCCGGCAGGCAGGCGGCGTGCGCAGGTCGACGTCGAGCGTGCGCACTTCGCCCGGTTCGAGCACGACGTGCAGCGTGGCCTCGTTGCCCAACCAGGGTGGCGCCTCGCTGGGCGGGTGGGAGACCCAGAAGCTCTCCCCGGGGGCCGCGATGTCGCGATAGAACTCGCCACCACCGCGCACGAGGAGCGCGCACGGTCCGGGCGGCAGACTCTCCAGCAGGTAACGGCCGTCCTCGAACAGGCGCACGTACGTGTTGCCGCTCGACGTGGTGAGCACGACCTCGTCGGCGGTGTGACCGTCGGGCAACAGCACGTGTCCCTGGAGCGTCGCGGGCGCGCGGGACAGTTGCAGCTCCAGATCGCGCAGGGACTCCTGCCCGAGATCCAACGGACCGAGCAGGCCCTCGCCGTGGCGCCCGTGCCAGGCCCGCAGTTCGTAGCGTCCGGGTTGCTCGAAGCGCACGCGGAACTCGCCCTCCGCATCGGTCAGTGCGCCCCCCTGGGGCCGCGCCGGAAGGGGCCCGCCACGGCCGGCGCGGGACGACGGGGCCAGGTCCACCAGCAGGACCTTGGCCTGCGCGACTGGGACGCCCTCCCAGGTGACGCGGCCCGCCACGTGACGCAACGGGTCGAGCCGCAGCACGATCAGCGGGCCGACCGTCTCGGGGTCGGCCGGGCCGAACGTCTCGGCGCCGGGGTGCTCGATGCGGAACGGCACCGACGGCAGCCCCCAGAGCAGCGGCTCATCCGCACGGTTGCGCGGCCCGGGGTACTGGTGCACCCAGTGCCCGGCGAGTTGGTAGGAGAAGGTCGTGTTCAGGGTGCGCGCGGGTTCATCGTCCATGTCGCGGATCTGCACCTCGACGGGTCGCGGCGGCCCGAGCCGCAGTTCGTGTCCGCTCGTCCCCGCGTCGACGTCGTCGATGTGGATCGACCCATGGCGGTCGCCGTACACGCTGGCGCGCAGGCTGCCGCCGCGGGCGTCGGCGGGCGGCAACAACGTGAAGCCTCCGTCCTCGCCGTCGCTGTGGATGTAGATGCGACGGAAGCCTCCCCCGCTACCGGTCCAGACGTACTCCACCAGTGCGTGGGTCGGATCGCCGGAGGGATCGAAGACCGTGCCGCTGATGACCTGCTCGGGAGGCAGCGGTCGCACCACCACGTCCACGTCGGCCCCGCGCGTGTCGGTGACCTCGACGATCTCGGAGAAGAAGTAACCCCACGCGGGCGGCGCCCCGGCGGCCACGCGCCAATGGCCCGCCTCGATCTGTTCCAGCACCACGCGACCCAAGGCGTCGGTGCGTTCGTCGGATCGTTTCCAGCGGTAGTTCAGGCCCACGGCGGGCGCGTTGGGAGGTTCGCCATCGACGGCCACGTCGTCGCGCCCGATCCGCAGGCCGGCCACGGGCCTGCCTTCAGCGTCCACCGCGCGCACGCGCAGGGTGTTGCCCGCGGGTGTGCCACTGAACGCCGGGCTCGCCTCGAACTCCGCAGCCATGGGCGCGGGTCTGGCCGCGGCCGGCGCGGGCAACCCGGGCTGTTCGAAGCCGGCCCGGTCGCTCGGTTCGGCAGCGCCGCTTGGTTCGGCTGCGCCGCCGGGATCCGCAGCGGGCACGGGGGACACCCGGCGGTCTGCGCGCGGAACGACCTGCACCCACGACCACCAGACCAGCGCCGCCACGACGACGAGCCCGAGGGCCGCCACCACACCCACCAGTGCGCGCCCGCTCGAGTGAGGGGTCGCAACGGGGCCGGGATGAGTCGACTTCGTTGGGTTCAATCGAGTTCCCGAGGAGCAACCAGGGCGGCGGGCTCGTCGCCGAGGAACGTGCGGTGGAGGCCACGAAGGTAACAGCGCCGGCCACGTCGCCAAGCTCCCGCCCGGGGCGAAACGCTAGGATCAGCTGCGCCCGGCGCCGCGCGAGCCCGCCCGGCAACCGCCCGCACGTCCCGCCGGCACGTCCGCGCCACAACACTCCGCCACAACACCTTCGCCACAACACCTTCGCCACAACACCTTCGCCACAACACCTTCGCCGCAACGCCTTCGCGAAAGACCCGTGCAAGCCACGCCGCCCAGCGAGACCAGCGCTCCGGACTCCGACAGCGAGCCGGCCGCGCACACGAACCGCGACCCGTCGGCGAGGTTCCGCGTCGTGTGCTACCGCTGCCACAAGCCGTCCACGCACTGCGTGTGTGCGCGCACGCCGACGGTCGCCAACCGCACACCGATCGTGGTGCTGCAGCACGTGCGCGAGCGTTTTCACCCCATCGGAACGGCGCGCCTCGTGCGGCTGGGCCTGGACAGCGTCGAGGTCCGCCCGCTGACGGGGTCCGTCCCGCGGCCCACGCTGCCCGAAGGCGCGGCGCTGCTCTACCCCAGCCCCGGCGCCCGGGACCTGGCCGAACTCGAGCCGGCCGAGCGACCGCGCAGCCTGATCGTGCTCGACGGCACCTGGCACCAGGCCCGTCGCCTCTACCTCGACAACCCGTGGTTGCAGGCCCTGCCCGCCGTGCGCTTCACCCCCGACGCGCCGAGCCGCTACCGCATCCGGCGCCAGTCCAGCAGCGATCACCTGTCCACGGTGGAGTCGATCGTCACGGCCTTGCGCATGCTCGAACCCGACCTCGGCGGACTGGACGAACTGCTCGCCGCGTTCGAATCGATGATCGCCGACCAGGTCGCGTGCATCGGTCAGGCGGGCGCCGAACCCCGGTGCCAGCTGCGACGGCCGCGCACGTCACGCGCCGTGCCGCGGGAGTTGATCGACGGCCTCGAGCGACTGGTCGTGGTCTACGGCGAGACGGCGCCCGTCGATCCCGGCGGTCCGTCGCGCCGCCGACGACTGGTGTCGTGGACGGCGCTGCGACCGGCGACCGGCGACACCTTCGAGCGCATCGTGGCCAGCCAGCCGCCGCCCTCACGGGAGCACCTGGCCCACATGCAACTGGACCCCTCCGAACTCTCCGCGGCCGTCCCGCTGGAGCAGCTCGCACGGGAGTGGCGCCGCTTCCGCCGCCACGACGACCTGCTCGCCGCCTGGAACTCCGGCCGGGTGCGCATGCTGCGCAGCATCGACGCCGATGCCGGAGCGCCGCTGCTGCTCAAGGCCCTGTGGTGCAACGTGACCCACGAGAAGTGCGGAGCGCTCGACGACCTCGTCGCCCGCCGCGGACTGTCCGTCAGCGCACCGACCGTGCGGGGGCGCGCCGCCGAGCGCCTGGGACAGGCCGCGGCCGTGGCCCGCCTGCTGGTGAGCATGGCCCCCGCCATGGCGCGCGCCGAGCGCCGGCGCAGCCCGCCCGCCGAGTGATCGGCGGCCGCCGCCGCGGGCCGCTATGATCACCAGCTCCCTCTCCTGGAGCACGACCCATGCGTTCGTCCCTGCTCGCCGCTCTCGCGCTGCTGCTGTTCGCCGGCGCGTGCGGCACCGCCGCCCCCGAGGCGCTGCCCGAGATCCGCTACTACTCCATCGCGGACACGTGACCCTTCTGCAACACGATCGTAGCCGCCGTGAGCGAGCTGCAAACGGAGTACGCGGACCAGGTCACCTTCACCATCGTCGACCCGGCGGTCACCAACGAGTCCGGTGACGTCGAAGCCTACGAACTCGAAACCCACGGTCTGGTGGCGTTCGACGCCGAGGGCAACGTGGTGCACACGATTCCCGGCCACAAGTTCGGCCGCGACGAAATCGTGGAAGCGATCGGCAAGGTCACCGGCGGGTCGTAGTCCTCGCGGACGACGAGGGTGACGACGTCGACAACCGACGTCATCACCCTCGCGCGCGGACGGTGACGCGGATCAGGGTTGCACCATCACCGTCGCGCCCGCGCCGGCCACCACATCGACCTCGGCTTCGATGACCGGCAGACCGGCCCCCCTCAGCCGCACGACGTAGCGGCCCGCCTCCACGCGCAGTCGATACCCGCGCACGGCGAAGAACGCCAGATCGTGCGGGCCCAGGAACAGGCTGGTGTGCAGACGGCCCGCGGCGTCCGCGATGGTCAGGTGCGCCTGGCCCACGTGCGTCGACCACTCGGGAGCGAAGCGCAGGTCGATCGGTTCACCGCGCTGGAGCGGCAGCATGATGCGACGGGTCTCGCCCTCGCCGACGTCGACCCGGGCGGTTGCCTCGGCGGTCCCGAACTGCAGGGCGCGCACGAAGTAGCGGCCGGCGCCCAGGCCGTCGAAGACGATCTCCCCCGTGTCGCTCGAACGGTTCACCACCCGGCGGCCATCGCTGTCGTAGAGCGCCACCGAGACGCTGGCCGGCGGGACCGGCGCCCCCTTCGGCACGTCGGGCGTGAGCAGCGTCGTGGACAGCTCGATCGATGCGGGCGGTCCCAGGTGTGCGTCGATCGGGCCCAGGACGTCGCCACCGAGCACCTCGCGGTCGGCGATCAGCACCGCGCCGTAGCCGTCCTTGCTCACCCGCAGGTCGTAGTGCCCGGGTGCGGCCACGCGACCGGACCCCCGATGCTCCATCACGTAGGTGGCGTGTGTCCGTTGTGTCGCGCCGCCGTGTGGGAACACGTCGACCGACGCAGCGTCCAACGGTGCTCCACTGCGCCGATCGAAGCTGCGCACTTCGAACGTCGCCAGTCGCCGCTGCGCCCGGTGCGGATCGACGACGAAGTCGATGCCCTGATCCCCCAGCAGCGCGGGACACAGGACGGGCTCGACGCCCGCGGCGACCAACACGACCCACAACTCGGCGCCCCAGGCGGGTGGCACCTGCAGCAACCAGCGCCCCGTGCGCTCGTCGTAGTCGGCTGCCCGGCCGCCGAGCCGGCTCAGGTATCCGTCCTCGGCGTGGCGCGCATCGCCGAGCAGCGGCGACGGGTCGTGGCGGAACCCGTAGACCTGCCACCACGACGAGGCCCGCTGCATGACCGCCCAGCCGGGATCGTCGCCGTAGGGGAGTTCGTAAGGCGCCGGCATCCCGGCCGGCGTCGACACCTTGCCGCCCACCACGTGGTCGACGGCGTGCATGCGCAGGATCACGGCGTCCGCAGCGGCCTCGACGTCCCCCGCTGCTCGAGCGACCTGACCGCCGGCCGGCGTACGGGCCGGAGCGGGCGCGTCCGCTGGGTGCGTGCCCGCCGTGTGGGCGATGTCGAACTCACCCGTTCGATGACCGTTGGCGGCGGCCTGCAAGCGCAGCGTGCCGAATGGCAACGCCGGCAACTCGAAGCGACCCTCCTGATCGGTCCAGGCCCGGAAGTGCAGCCTGCCCGGCGCGGGCTCGGCGTGCCCCCGCGCCTCGTCGTCCGGCTGGGCCGGCGTGAACGACGTCACTTCGACGAGCGAAGCCCCGCCGTCGGGGCGCTCGCCCACCACGATCGGTGAACGCTCGCTGGCCTGCGCCGTGAGCCACCACGGCCCCGAGGCCGGCCCGCCGCCCGGCCAGTCCACGTGGGCCGTGACACGCACACCGCGCAGCACCCGATCGTCGGCCGCGTCGAGCACCACACCGGAAAGGGGTGCGCCGGCATCGAGCAGCAACGTCACGAAGGGCTTCTCGGATTGCACCGCCACGGCGTCGGACCACGTGGGAACGAAGCCCGGTGCGGTCGCCAGCAGCGCCACGTCCGAGCGCGCGCCGAGCACTCCCGCCGGCCACATGTGGGCCAGGGACGCGGCCAGGTCGACGAAGCGGAAACGACCCTGCTCGTCGGTGCGCACCGAAGGGCGACCGTGGCGTTCGAGCAGGCGCGCGGGATCGAGCGCCGCTTGCGGGTCGGCATCCGCGGCGCGCGTCAGGTAGACCACCGCATCCGCCAACGGTCGCAGCGATCCATCCGCTGTGCGCGCACGCACCACGCCGTTCACCTCGCCGGCGCGCAACGGCACCAGGGTCAGGTCCACGTCGGGGGGACTGGCGCCGGCCTCGACCATCACAGTGCCCTGCGCCACCTCCATGGCCGGTGCGCGCGCCAGGATCAGGGCGGGGCCCGGTGCGGACGTCAGCTCGTAACGACCGCGATCATCGCTGCGTGTGCTGCCCGCCCACTCGGCGACGCGGGCCAAGCCGACGCTCATGTCGGCTGCCCCGGCGATCAACAGCAACGCGTCCGGGGACAGGGCGAAGACCTCGGCTCCCGCCACGGCGTTGCCGTCGGGCGTCCGCGCGTGACCGGAGACGACCTCGGCCTGACGCACGGCGACGCGCACATCGACGTCCCCGTCCCCTGCCAGCTCGTACACCCTTGGGCGGCCGTCCTTCCAGCCCGCGAACATCGTCGAGAGTCCGCCCGTGACGCGCTCCCGCGCCTCCGCATCCGGCGCACCGACGATCAGCACCGCACCGACCGCGAAATGGGGCGCCTTGCTGCCGGCGAAGAAGAGCCCCTCGCCCAGTCCTTCGAAGCGGAAACGCCCGTCGGCGTCGGCTGTTCCCCGACGTTCGACCCAGGGCGGCATCGGCTCGGGCCCGTCGCCGGACGAACGCTCCAGGGAGGCCCAGTCCTTCACGACCAGCCCCACCAGGAACACGTCGGCGCCCGGCAGCGGATCCCCACTCGCGTCCAACACCGTGCCCGTCACCACCGGGTGGACGACGTGCCCCGCCGGCGCGGCGACCACCGCGGGGGCCAGGGGCTCGGGTGCCGTCGCACTCCCGCCGAGCAGGGCGGCGGCCGTCGCCTCGCCTGCGCCGGCGTTGCCTTCGTGCGCCGGCGCCACGACGGCCGTGCCCCGCTCGGTGCCTTCCGTCGGCGCCGCCGGAACGCGCGTCAACCACCACCAGGTCGCGATCAGGAACGGCACCACGATCACGACGGCCACCAGCTTCGAGCCGGCGAACGACAACAGGCCCGCCTTGGTCACGGCGGCCGCGCCGGCCCGCGGGAACGCGAGCGGGACGACGAGCGCCGACCACGCGCTGCGATCGCCACCGTGATGGGTGTCGAGGCGTTCGCGCAACTGCGCCAGGCCGCGCTTGATGCGCGTGCGCACCGTCTCCACCGGTTCGCCGAGAGCTCGGGCGATCTCCCGCGGCGGCAGGTCCTGGTAGAAGCGCATCAGGATCACGCTGAGGTACGGCTCCTGCAGCGCGAGCACGGCTTCCACCACTTGCTGGCGGACGGCTTCCTGTTCGGCGATCTGCGCCGTGGACGGCAGGGCGTCGACCCGGGCCACCGCACCTTCCCGGCGCCTGCGACGGCCCTCGCCGACGGCCCGCGCCTGCGCCGCCCGCCGCGTCGTCGTGGCCAACCACGAGCGCAGCTTGCCGTGCTCGCGAGGCGGGTGCGTCAGCGCGGCGACCCACGCGTCGGACACCGCGTCCTCGGCCAGGTGCTCGTCTCCGAGCAGATTGCGTGCGAGCCCCTGCAGGAAGTCCCGGTGGACCAGCAGGGCGTCGGTATCCAGGTGGGTCATGCCGTGGCTCATCGTGCTCCCGTTTCCGTGGCTCGGCACGCGTCCCGGGGTGGGCCGCACCGCTCAGCCAGCGTCGTGTCGCCGGGGAAGAGGGCACGCCCTCCGGAAACGGTTCAGCGAAACCCGAAGGAAGCGTCGCGATCGTACCCCGGGATCCGGCCGCCCGGACGCCACGTCGTGCCCGATCGATCCGAAGCGGCGTCCGGCGGCAACGCCGCGCCCGATCGAGCCGAAGCGACGTCCGGCGGCAACGCCGCGTCCGATCGAGCCGGGGGGCGCGGACCCTGGCACGCGCCGCGCCACTCGGTAGAGTGACGCTCCTGGAACCCGACCGGGAGCGGCAGCTTGCCAGTGCACGAGTGGCGTGAAGACACCGACGAGGGCGAAGTGCGTTGTGTGCGTGCCACGCGCAACGGCAAGCACTGGACGCTCGAGGCGCGCCTCAAGTCGGAGCCCGACTGGACCGTGCTCTCGCCCCCACCCCTCGACGACCTGCAGGAACTGCGCGACGTGCTCTGGCGCAAGTACCAGCGCGGCCGCGTCCCCCACGATCACGTGCTCCAACTCGACGCGATGATCGAGGAGGCCGGGTCGAACTGAGGCGGGCGCGTCCGCACGTCGGCCAGCGGCGGTGCAAGCTCACATCACGGTGCCCTGTCGGGCTCGCCCGGCTCTGATCGGCACGCATCCGCGGATCCGCTGTATCCTCTCCGGCGGGGGATGGATTGGAGTGCGTCTCGTGCAGCAGTTGAAGATCCTGCGGACCCTGGTCTGGACCCTCATCTGTGCGGTCGCCGTCACGCAGGCCGTGGCCGCCGGCGGCGGCGAGAACTGGACCGACCTGGGCAACGGTCTGGCGGGCACGCACGGCGCGCCCGTGCTGAGCGGTGACGGTCCGCTGATGGCGAATACGACGGTGACGTTGTCGCTGGCGGACGCGCGCGCCGAGGCCACGTCGTTCTGGGCCATCGGTCTGGCGGCCATCGACCTGCCCTTCAAGGGCGGCGTGTTCGTGCCGGCGCCGGACCTGTTGTTCGTCGCGCCCACGGGTGGTAGCGCGGGGTTGCCGGCGAGCATCGACATCCAGGGCGGCGTGCCCAGCGGCATCCCCGACGGCACGCAGATCTACTTCCAGTGCTGGATCGCCGACACCGCCGGCCCGGCCGGGTTCGCAGCCAGCAACGGTCTGGTGGTCACCGCCACCCAACTGTACGACGAGTTGTCCGAGGAGCTCGACGCGCTGCTCGCCGTGGCCGACCCGCCCGCGACCTCGATGCCGATCTACACGTCGCAGGACTTCGGCACCCAGACCTACGTGCGCAACCCCGATTGCTGGGCCGCCGACATCGACCTCACCGGTCTCAGCCCGTGGAACGCACTGGAGGCCAACCGTCGCGCCGGCACGCTCGTGAGCCCGCGCCACATCGTGTTCGCCGCGCACTACCAGATCACACCCGGCAGCCAGATCGTGTTCGTGACGGCGGACAACACCACCGTCACCCGCACCCTGGGCGGCGTGCTGCTGCCCGGCGGCGACACGGCCATCGGCATCCTCGATTCCGACGTGCCCCCGGAGATCGGCTTCCACAAGATCATGCCGCGCAACTGGGCCGACTACCTGTGGGAGCTCTCGCGCCTGCCCATGCTGCACCTCGACCAGGAGGAGAAGGCCCTCGTGCGCGACCTGACCTCGCTCAACGAGTCGATCAAGATCTCGACCCACACCACGCCCATCGACCCGCTGCGCGCATCGTTCGCCGAGACACTCATCGGCGGCGACAGCGGCAACCCCGCCTTCCTGATCATGGACGGCGAGGCCGTGCTGATCCTCACGCATCACACCGCCGGGTCGGGCCCCTTCTACACCGCGTGGTTCGACGAGATGAACGCCGCCATGACCTCCCTCGGCGGCGGCTACCAACTCACCGAGTTCGACATCGGCGCGTGGGTGCAGCCGTAGGGTCGCGCGCGCCGTAGGCACCCCGGAACTCCACCGGGGTGGTAGGATCCCGCGCTGCTGCTCGCGCGGGCGTCCTCCCCGATCATTCCCGCCGGCGATGAGCGCGCCCTCCCTCCCCCGATCCCCCGGCAGCCGACACCATGACCACGCTCCCCCTGCGTACCCTCGTTCTCGCCCTGTGCCTGCCGCTCGCGTCAGCCGCCGCCGACACGCTGCACGTCGACGCGAACCTCACCACCGGCCTCGACGACGGGACGACCTGGGCCGACGCGTTCCAGGGTTCGGGCGGGCTGCAGACGGCCCTTGCCGCCGCCACGTCCGGCGACGAGATCTTCGTGGCAGCGGGCACCTACCTGCCCACGAGCACGGGTTCGCGCACGGTGGCCTTCGCCCTGAAGAACGGGGTGACGATCTGGGGTTCGTTCGCGGGTGACGAGGCGAGCCCCGCCGAACGCCCGCCCTTCGGCACGGCCGACAGCGTGCTCGACGGCGACCTGGCCGGCAACGACGGCAGCAGCCTGTTCGGCGACAACAGCTTCCACGTGATCACCACCGTCGGCACCAACACGACCGCGGTGATCGACGGCTTCGTGGTGCGCGGCGGCGCGGCGACCACCGGCGGCGCCAACCGCGATCGCGGCGCGGGCATCCTGTGCCTGGGCAACGTCAGCCCGACGATCCGCAACTGCCGTTTCCTCGAGAACCGCTGCACGTTCGGCGGCGCGGCCGGTTACGTCAACAACGGCGGCGCGCCCGAGTTCACCGACTGCACCTTCGAGGACGGCGTGGGCGGCTCGTTCGGCGGGGCCTTCGACATCGCCGGCGGCGGCGCGGTGTTGTTCGAGCGCTGCCTGTTCCGAGGCAACACGGCGGCGCGTGCCGGCGCCCTCGAGATCTTCGCCACCAACGGTGTGCTGGTGAACAACTGCGTCTTCCGCGACAACGTCGCCACCGGCTCGGGCGGCGGCGGCGCCATCTGGATGGGCAACGGCGGCAACACGCGCATCCGCAACTGCACCGTCGTGTCGAACAGCTCGCTGGTGAACTTCGCCGCCGGACTGTTCAACCAGAGCGCCGGCGGCGCCACGGTGCACAACTCCATCTTCTGGGACAACGAGGGTCCGGGCGGCGTGCAGTTCTCCTCCAACCAGGCCAACCCGACCTTCGACATCAACTACTGCATCGTCGAGGGTGGTTTCACCGGCGGCGGCGTGGGCAACCTGTCCGGGGACCCGGCGTTCGCCGACGTGCTGACCGGTGACTACTCACTGACGCCCGGTTCGGCCGCCATCGACGCGGGCAACACGCCACAGGTCCCGGTGGGCACGCTGCTCGACTTCGCCGGCGGCTCGCGTCTCGTCGACGACCCATCCGTGGCCGACACCGGCGTGGGCCCGGCGCCCGTGGTGGACATCGGCGCCTTCGAGTTCGTCCCGTCGCCGTTCCTCGACCTGGGCAACGGCCTGGCCGGCAGCGCGGGCACGCCCGTGCTGGTGATGAGCGGCCCGCTCAGCGGCGGCAGCACGCTCGACGTGTCCCTGAGCGACGCGCTCGGCAACACGACGGCCTACCTGGTCGTGGGCTTCACGCAGGTGAACGCGGCCTTCAAGGGTGGCACGCTGGTCCCCGAAGTGGACCTGCTCGTGACCCTGCCCACGTCCGTCGGCGGCACGATCGACTTCTCCGCCACCGTGCCCGTCGGCGCACCCGCCGGCTTCGTGACCTTCTATCAGTACTGGATCGTCGACGGCGCGGGCCCCGTGGGCTTCTCGGCGAGCAACGCGATCCAGAGCACCACGCCGTAACGCAAGGCGTGCCATCCCGGGCTCTCGCCGTGGGCTCCCGCAGCGGGCCCTGGCCGGGGGCCTCCAGCCCGTGCATGATTCCCTGCCCGACCTCAGGAGGGGCAGGACGTGACGTTCGGCTTCGATCAGTTCACCCCGGACGCAGCGACCCAACTGGCCCTGGGTCTGCAGGTGCTCGAGGTGATCTTCATCGCCCGGGCCATCCTGCGTCCGCACCGCCAGCCCGCGTCGCGGATCGCCTGGATCGTGGTGATCGCCGTGCTGCCCGTCGGCGGCATCGTGCTCTACCTGCTCTTCGGCGAGACGAACATCGGGCGTCGGCGCAAGGAGCGCAAGACCCAGGTCTTCCACGCACTGCCGCCGCTCCTGCCTGCGTCGGATGGCAGCGCCGCCCAGCTCCAGGCCCAGGTCCCCAGCCACGTCGAGCACCTGTTCCGCACCGCTCACTCGATCACGCCCGTCGACACTTACGGCGGGAACTCGGCGCGGCTGTTCTCCGTCTCCAACGAGATGATCGCGAGCCTGGTGGCGGACATCGACGCGGCCACCGAGCACGTCCACCTGCTGTTCTACATCTGGCTCACCGACAACAACGGCTGCAAGGTCGCCGAAGCCCTGCAGCGCGCGGCGAGCCGGGGTGTGCCGTGCCGCGCCATGGTGGACGGCCTGGGCTCGCGGGCCATGATCGCCTCGGAGACATGGCGAGCCATGCGCGAGGCGGGCGTCCGGCTCGCCGTGGCGCTGCCGATCGACAGCCTGCTGGCCCCCTTGCTCACGGGACGCATCGACCTGCGCAATCACCGCAAGATCGTCGTGATCGACAATCAGATCACCTACTGCGGCAGCCAGAACTGCGCCGACGCGGAGTTCCGCGTGAAGGCGAAGTACGCACCCTGGGTGGACTCGGTGATGCGCTTCGAGGGTCCGATCGCGCGCCAGAACCAACACCTGTTCGCTGTGGACTGGCTGTCGGCCGTCGACGAGGACCTCGAAGAGATCCTCGCTGCTCCGGTGCACGCGACCAGGCCCGGCTTCCCGGCGCAGATCGTCGCCACCGGCCCCCTGATACGCTACTCGGCCATGCCGGAGATGTTCACGGCGCTGATGGCCGCCGCGCGGCGCGAGATGACGATCACGACGCCCTACTACGTCCCCGACCAGACCATGCAGAACAGTCTCTGCGCCGCGGCCCGCCGCGGCGTGGACACGACCCTGATCCTCCCCGCCCGCAACGACTCCTTCGTGGTCGCGGCGGCCAGTCGCAGCTACTACGCCGACCTGCTCGAGGCCGGCGTCAAGATCCACGAGTTCACCGGTGGTCTGCTGCACAGCAAGACCTTCACCGTCGATGGCGAGATCAGTCTGATCGGCTCGGCCAACATGGACCGACGCAGCTTCGACCTGAACTTCGAGAACAACATCCTGCTGTACAACACGCAGATGACCGGCGAGCTGCGGGGCCTCCAGGCCCAGTACCTCGAACGCTCCCGGCCGGTGACCCGGGAGATGGTGGCCGCATGGTCCATGCCCCACCGGCTCTGGAACAACACCGTCGCGATGCTCGGCCCCCTGCTCTGACCGGGGCGACACGCGCGTGGCGGCGTTCAGCCTGGACGTCCGCCGCCCCCGGACGCTGCGAGGCATCGGGGGCCACGGTCGTGGCCGGCCTCGTCGCGCCCGCGCCGTCGTGGAAGCCGCTTCATTTCGGCGGCCCGATCGTCCGATGAGCGGGACCGTGGGGCGTACTCGGACCACGCCCGGCCTCGGAGGATCCAGCCCATCGTGTCGACTCGAACGGACAAACAGCAACGCGGCTTCACGCTGCTGGAGCTGCTGGTGGTGGTGATGATCCTCGCCCTGTTCGCCAGTGTCGCCGGCGTCACGGCCTCGGACACCTCCGCGATGAGGCTCGACGGAGCCGAGCTCCAGGTGCGCGACGGCCTCGAACTGGCCCAGGCCATGGCGCTCGCCAACCGCCGCATGTTCGGGGTGGCGTTCGAGGTCGGCGGCGGGCGCTTCGCCATCGTCGGCGCGGACGGGAACCCGATCGTCGATCCGCTGACGCAGCGGGACTACATCGTGGACTACGACCGGCCGGGCCCGCTGAGCGGCGTGCTCATCCGGGGCGTGAACTTCGGCGCCACCAGGAACACGGTGGTGTTCGACGCCCAGGGTGTGCCCATCACGGGGGGCACGGTGACGATCTCCCACGACAAGCTGAGCCGCACCCTGATGCTGGACGCCGGCACCGGCCGCATCGGCGGTAGCTGAGCAGCAGCCCAACCGGCGCGAGGCGCGGCCCAACCGGCGCGAGTCGCAGCCCACCGGCGCGAGGCGCGGCCCACCGGCGCGAGTCGTAGCCCACCGGCCCGAGGAGCGGTTCACCGGCACGGGCAACGGCCCACGTCGGCTCGATCGTGCGCGAGCGGGGGTATTCGCTCCCGAAGAGGGCCGTCCCTGGGCATCCAGAAGGCCTCAAGGCCTTGTCGCTGTCGCGACGACAAATGACGCTGCACGAACTACATGATCGGATCCAGCGCCAGCCCTGGGGGGGAAAGGCCGTGAACGCACCAGATCGACGCGCCGTGTCCGGAGGTCGTGGCTCCGTGATCGCCGGCGGCTTCACGCTCGTCGAGATCCTCCTGGCGATGACCATCGGGAGCGTGATCGTCGCGACGCTGGCCCAGACGACCTACGTCTTCGGCCAGAGCATGACCGAGCTGCGCGGTGACGCCGGCAGCGATCTGGCCCGCGCGCTCGAGATGATGGCGCGCAAGGTCCGCACGGCCTGGCTGGTCGAGAACCGCTTCGCGAACCAGTTGATCACGTTCGACGCGCTCGGGCGGCGCACCACGTTCGCGCTCGACGGTCAGGAACTCGAGGTGACACAACCCACGGGCGCCAGCGGCATCCTGCTCACGCGCGTCGCGAAGGTCAGCTTCGACTTCGAGACCGTGCGCCGGCTGCGCGAGGCGACACCGCTGACCGTCGTCGGGCGCTGGTCCAACAGCTCGCCCGGGGGACCCCCGTCCTCGTTCCGTGTCCAGCAGAAGGGGGATGACACCGAGTTCGGCTTCGGCCTGCAGGTCCCGAGCAGCCGGCCGGGCGAGGTCGGCCAGGCCGTGCCGGATGTCGAAGAGCAACTGATCGACGCACGGGTCCAGCAACTCGTGCTCACGCTGTCGGACGTCGACACCACCGACTACGCGAACCTCGTCCCCCAGCCCTGCAATCACGGTCACTGCCACTTCGGAGAGACCGGCAGCCACTGGTACTGCCACACACCCGGCGACCCCGGCGATGCCTGCTGGAAGCGCGGCCACCAGCATCCGGCCCAGTGCGGCGTGGTGGGCAGCGGCGCAGGCACGATCGTCGGCGACGCGGTCTACGTACCGGGCGGCGGCGCCGTCAGGATCGACCTGCACCAGGCGCTGCGACCGGGCAGCGGGATCCCCACCGGGGCCCCCCTGGCGCGCACCAGCCTGGCCAAGGGCATCACGCCCGACGGCGGCGCCTTCACGCTGACGAACTGCAGCGGCATCACTCCCAACCACCCGCCGAACACCAAGGTGCCGATCGACCTGACCGCCTTCGCCCCGATCCAGATCCTCCCGGGAGACGGCTACTCGCTCGTCTTCAAGATGGCGAACGGCGGCAACATGCTCGCGATCCGCAACTCCCCCAGCGGCAGCGTCAATCCGACCGTGGCCCTCAAGCGCGACGGTCTCGACTGGGAAGAGGTGTCCTACGACTTGCCCTACGCCGTCGTCGGAACGCGCACCTACACCCAGACCGAAGAACACCAGGTCGTCTCGTCGGTGACGATCACGATCGAGCTCGCGACCGGCGAGAGCATGAGCGCGACGGCGGCCGTGATCGGCCAGGTGGAGGCGGAGGACCCCTGGCTCGGTGCGGTGTTCGGCGAGTTGCCGACCCTGGTCGGACCGTGAAACCGGAACGCAAGGGAACGCCCCCGACGATGTTCACCACACCCGACACGACGCGTGAAGCAGCGACCCGCCCGGGTGGCTTCACCCTGGTGGAGACGCTCGTCGCCGCCATCGTCGCGGCGCTCGTGATCGTGGCCCTGGCGGACTCGATCACGTCGTCGGTCGGGACCCGGCAGAGCCTGGCACCCCCACCCGGGTCGGCCTTCCATCTGGCGCAGGAGATCTACGAACTCGCGATCCAGCTACCCAGCCAGCCCAGCGGCACCGAGGGCGTCACCAACGGGGCGGACGTCGTCGCGCTCGACTCGCTCTCGGGCGCGGTCTTCTCCCCACCGATCAGGGCCGACAAGACCGCGCTCTCCGGCTACGCCGGCTGGACCCAGCAGGTCGCGCTGTCGATCTACGCACTCGACGACCTCGACTCGGCGACGACCATGGCGATCTCGGACGGGCTCTCCCCCAGCGAGGGCTGCGTCTACAAGCTTTCGGTCACGATCCTCGCCCGCGGTGACGAGGTGGATGCCTTCGAGTGGTGGATCAAGCCGTGAACACACGCCGCCCGCATGCCCCCGCCGCCGACAACGGTGCCGCCGACAACAGTGCCGCCGACAACGGTGCCGCCCACAACGGTGCCGCCGACAACAGTGCCGCCCACAACAGTGCCGCCGACAACAGTGCCGCCTACAACGGTGCCGCCCGCAACGGTGCCACGCACGACGCTGCCCCCCGCGCCGGTACCCAACGCACGTCCGAGAGCGGGTTCATCCTGCTGTGCGTGCTGGTCCTCGTGACGGTGATCGGCACCCTCACGGCAGCCTACGCCCGGCACGTGCTCACCAGCACGCGACAGTCCTCCGGATCGCTGACGGCGCAGAGCGCGCGGCAGACGACCCGCAGCGCGCTCAGCATCGCGCAGCAGTCGCTGATCTCCGGGACGCCGGTCGCGAGCAGCCTACCCGCCATCCGCGAGAACGAGCCCGACGCCCAGGTCCATGTCACCGACCTGGGACCGGGCGTCAAGTGCGTCAAGGTCGTCGCGGTGGACGCCTCCGGCCTGGGCGCCACCGTCCAGGCCGAGACCAACCTCGTCCCGGCGCGCATCGCACCCGACTCGGACGGATTGCCCTGCGTGGAGGCCGGCATCGCGTCGAGCGTGAAGTTCGACCCGGCGATCCCCAAGCTCTCCTACGCTGGAGTCAGGCGGCTCGAGAACCTCACCCTCGACGGGCTCGTCGTGGTGGAGACCGGGGCCACGCTGACCCTCAGTGACGTGGTCGTGAACGGGTCCATCGTCTCCGAAGCCGTCCTCAGCCCGACGCCCATCGGCAGCTTCGACGCCGCCACGGCTCCCACGCTCGTGATCGAGGGCGGCCTCACGATCAACCCCTCGACGGCCGTGCTCGACGGCGTCGGCATCGTCATGCCGGACGGCGTGCTTTCCACCGTGTCCGGCGCGCGACGGCTCGTCTTCAAGGGTGACATCGTGGCGCACACCGTGACGCTGGACGGCGTCGGCATCCTGCGCGGCAACGTGGCCGCCGTCGACCCCGCCGTGATCCAGGACGGCCTCGAGTACGCCGGCGGCTACGGGCGAGGCGCCATGCCCTGGGCCCCCTCGCTGGCGATCACGACCTGGGCCCACCGCTTCACGGCCTTCCCGCCGCGCGCAGGCAGCGCCAGCGAAGCCGCGGCCATCACGAACTTCAGCTTCCCATGACCAACCGCGAGCCACGACGCATGAGCCGCAACACGTCTCGCATGCCGACCCGGCCGACCCTCCTGGCCGTCTTCGTCCTCTCGTTGCTCGTCGGCACGAGCGGCGTCGTCTCCCTCGGCACCCACGGGCCCGCCTTCCAGCACTCGGGCGAGACGATTCGCGAGGCACTCGAGGCGGCGCGCGCGCTGGCCCTCGAGACCGGTCGACTCCACGGCGTGGTGTTCGAAGTGGGAGGTGACCGTGCCGCGGTCGTGGACCAGGACGGCAGCCTCGTCTCCAACCCGCTCACACCCAGCGGCTACGCGCTCGACGGCACCGACGCCGACCCACACCAGCGCGTGACGATCGAAGCCGCGGACTTCGGGACGACGCGGCACGCGGCGATCTTCGACGCCGACGGCGTGCCGCTCGCCGGCGGGAGCGTCGTACTGCGGCACGGCGACACCGTGGCGGAGCTGCACGTCGACGCCGCCACCGGCTACGTCGCCCTGCGCTGACGTGCGCGCCGGTGCGCTCACCCCGCCCGGCTCGGCACCCGAGCGCCGCGGGTCTGTCCCCGAGCGACCCGCGATCGCACCCGAGCGACGCGCGATCGCAGCCGAGTCACGCCGGATCGGCCCGAACGACGCCGTGCCCGAACGCGGCGAGGCATCCGGGCACGGCGGTCCTGCGCAGGGGATCACCCCCGGCGTTACAGCGTCTCGTCGAGGATCACGCTGAGACGCGGATTGCTCAGCTTGAACTTCGTCGGCGAGTTCCAGTAGAGCACCTGCTCCCAGAGCTGGAAGCAGTCGCTGCCCGCGAAGATCGGCACCGAGGCCGGGAGCACGAACTGGCCGCTGGCCGGCAGGGTGCCGATGAAGAGCAGCAGCGCGTCACCCGGCGGGCTGAGGCAACCCTTCAGCTTGTTGCTGAAGGTCGGATCCTGCTCGACACCGAAGAAGATCCACACGAGTTCACCGGGCTCGCCGTTGATGGTGAACGCCGCGACGTCGCCCTCGCGCACCGGCGACGGGATGTCGTAGGTGTGGGCCGGGACGGCGTAGCTGGTCGTGACGCCGCTGATGCCGGGCCCGGTCGCGCCCGGGCTGCAGCCCGCGTCCCCTGCCGCGCCGCCGGGACCACCGATGAACGTGCAGTCGAGCACGCGGGCGTCTGCGCCACCGGTGACGAGCAGACCGGCACCGCCGTCGCTGCCGTCGGTGCAGATCATGAATGGCGCCTGGACGATGCCGTCACCACCACGGCCGCCGAAGAAGGTCGTGCCCGAGGCGAACAGGAAGCCGCTCGAGACCTGGCAACCGGCCGCTCCCGGCACCTGATCGATGAACGCGTCGCCGGCGGAGATCACGCACTCGTACAGGCACACGGTGGAACTGGACGTGGTCAGGCCGGCGTAGGCACCCGCGTCGAAGCCCACACCGATACCGCACTCGACGAACGTGACCGCGTCGCAGTTGAACATCTGCACGCCGTGGTTGATCTGGAACACGGCCACTCCGCTGCCGGCGATGACGCAGCGCTCGATGTGGATCGGCCCGTCGTTGTTCGACAGGATCATACCGATGCCGCCGAAGTTGGCGTCGATGTCGAGCCCGTAGAGCGCCACCGACCGGGTCGACGACAGGCCGCTCACCGTCACTCCCGAGGTGACACTCACGGTGGCGCCGGCGTCGGCCGTGATGGTCACGGTCAGGTCGCCCACCGCGAAGCCGCTGTAGGCGCCGTCCTTGACCAGGATCAGGTCACCATCGATCGCCGCCGCCAGGGCATCGACGATGGTGGTGTGATCCACTCCCGCCCCGCCGTCGTCGTCCACGACGATCGCGTCGGCTGAGACGGGAGCCAGTGTGCTCGAGGCCAGGACGGCGGCCACGACGAATCCAATGTGTCGACAAGACTGCATGAGCTTCTCTCTCTGCGTGAACCGCGTAGGGCGGATTGCCCGTAATCGCCGGACCGCAGCCTCCCGTGGAGCGCTGCGGAGCGCGCGAGTCCCTTGCTCCTGTCCGTGGCGCATTTCCTGCCCGGAGCATGCCAACAGACGAACCGAAGAACCGGGAGGCGCGTCTCGCGTCTCCCGGATCCGAGTATGAGGGGAGAAGCCCCCGCGTGCGAACGTGTCGCTCCGTTCCGGAGCGGTGGCGCCTCGGTGCACGCGCCAGGGCGGCGTCGCCCGGGTCGCGCCGAGCCGGAGCGCATCAGCGGACATCCCCCGCTGGGCGGACCTCGACGACCTCGAGTCGCAGGCCGCCCAGCAGGCTGAGCCAGGCCACGTCGTCCCATTGCGTGGAGAGCTTGAGGTGCGTGGCGTCGACGGGGAGTTCGTTCCAGGTCGGGTCGACGCTGATCCAGTCCGTTCCGTCGTGGATCTCGGCCCATGCGTGCCAGGCGAAGATCGGGGGAGAGACCGGGACGTGCATGACGCCGCCGACCTCACGCGCCGGGAGCCCGGCCGCCCGAGCCAGGGCGACGAAGATCAGCGTCAGCTCGGTGCAGTCGCCGGCGCGGCGCTCGAGGACGTCGAGCGCCGTCGGCGCACCCGCCGCCATCGACTGCTCCATGTTGTCGAACACCCAGCCGGCGAGGCGCCGCGCGTTCTCGACCGCTGGCGCCTCCGGGTCGGTCAGCCCCTGCGCCAACTCGACGATGCGCGCGTCGCGACACTGGATCCGGGGCGTGGGGCCCAGGAGGCGCTCCCGTTGCTCATCGTCCAGCGGGCCGGCCCCGGCGGGCGCGTCCCTTCGCAGGTGGACGAGCACCTGACCCTCCTCGTCCACTCGTTTGATCTGCCGGCCCGACGTGGGCAACGGGAAGTCACCCAGCCCATGCAGACGCAGCACCAGCTCCTCGACCTGTTCGGGGGGCCCGAGCAGCCGATCCACCGGCACGCCTGCGGCGACCAGCATGTCCGCCGAAGCATCGAGGTCCTTCACCGTGCGCTCGGGCTCGAGGCGCCACTCGCCGGCGCCACCCATGCTGCCGCGCAAGGGCACGCCGTCCGCACCCAACTCGCCCTTGCCACGCAGGCCGCGGAACTCGGCTCGCACATCGTGCACTTCCAACGGCAGACCGCCCCACTGGAGCGTTCGACGTCCCACGTACGCGAGGGTCGTCGACTCGTTCACGTCGACAGCCTCCCAGTTCGTGGCCCACTGCACGAACGACTCGCCCGCTGCCGGCGAACCCGCGAGCCATTCGGCCAGATCACGCTGGTGAGCCAACGTCATCCTCGGCACCGGGACCTCGCGGTTCGAGACCCGACCCTCCGCACTGCTGATCAGGCTCAGCACGCTCTCCTGCTGCTCGTCCATCTGCCGCTCGCCGACCAGGAGCGTGTGCAGCCCGTCCTCTTCCGCGCGGACGTGGACGCCGACGATCTCGCCCTCGCCCTCCAGCGCGTACAGGATCGTCTCGACGCTGTCGGACGTGCTCCGCATCCCCACGAACTCGGCATCCATGAACGTGCGGTTGCGGTGCCTGAAGACGAGTTCGCCGTCCTCCGACGTCACCTCGCGCTCGTCGATGATCCAACCCACCTTGGAGCCCAAGAGGTAGAGCCCGTAGCTCTTGCGGCCCGAGATCGACCGCGCCCACTCTTCGAGCGACGTCTTCTCGGCGCGGGATTCCACCCGCTCCTGAGCACCACGCGCGGTCGTCGGCATCGACACGGCAACCAGCATCGCCAGGGCGATTCGCGCCACTCCGGTCACCGGTCGACGCCGGTCAGCACGATGTCGGCGTCGAGGCCCGCACCGCCCGGTTCGCCGTCAGCACCCCAACTCTGGAGCTGGTAATCGAAGGCGGAGTCCGTCACGTAGTGGAACGGGTGCTCCCAAGGGTCCCACAGGTCTTCGTGCTCGGCGTAGGGCTCACCCGCGTTGAGATCGCTCGGCTCGAGCAGGGCCTCGAGTGACTCGGGTACGTGACCGTGGTGGCGCCGGTAGTCGTCGATCGCCAACCGCAGGACGTCCAACCGCGCTCGCGTCATCGCGTCCAGTGCCTCACCCAACTGCTCGTGCGTGGTCCTGCCGGCGAGCGCCGCGAAAGCACCCAGCACGACGATCCCCCCGACGACGGTGCTCGCCCCCTCCGCACGGTGCCCGCTGATCGTCAGGCCGTGCTCGCTCGAGCCGATCGACCAGTAGCCCGGGTGGGCATCGTCGAGGAAGGCCTCCGCCGGCGGGAGTCTCCCGACGTCGACCCCCAGCTCGGCGAGCACTCCCGGCACCACGCCGCCGAGCTGGATCAACGTGTTGTAGGTCCACAACAAGGGCTGCCCCGTGCGGAAGACCGCGCCGCCACTCGTCCCCACCAGGTGCGTGCGCACGAGTCGGACGAACTCCGGGGACTGGGCCGCCGTCGGCTCCCCGGCGTAGTGGTGCAGGTAGCGCTGGATCGACTGAGGCGCGTTCGAGAACACGGTCCAGCCGTCGCCCAGGTCGCACACGGCCATGTCGCGTGAGAAGACAGGGATGCTGTCCGCCAGCTCGCCCAGCTCGCTGATCGAAGGCGGCTCCCCGCCCAGGCGCTGCAAGAGCCCCTGGACCGTCCCTTCGTCACGGGACGCCACGCCCTCCATGTAGTCGATCGACTCGAGCACGCGCCGGGCGCCCGCGGGCCCCACCTCGCGCGTCATGAACTGCAACCCGTCCTCCGCGAACGACGCGGCGACGACCTGGCGGTAGGGCTGCCACTCGGAGGTGCGCACCAGGTACAGCGTCTCGGCCATGAGTCCGCCTGCCGGCGGACGCACCTGGAAGTAGAACAACCCGAGTTCGGGGAGCTCGCGGAGCATCGCGATCAGGTCGTGATCGACGTCCAACGTCTCGTCACCGAGGGCGCGCTCGAAGGCGCGCGTGGCGGTTCCCGTGGCCACTCGCACGGCGCCCAGTTCCAAGGCCGCGGCGGGGATGCGCTCGAGTGCGTCGTCGACGTCACCGATCGGGCGCAGGCCCTCGCGCAACGCAGCCATCAGCCCGTCGCCTCCGGGAGCCAGGCCCAGGTGGATCGCGTGCTCCACGCCGCCGTCGTCGAAGCCCAGCGCCACGCCGAGCGACGTGATGAGTCCGGCGCCGCTCAGGCGCAGCGCCTCGCCGACCTCGGCCGGATCGCCAGCCATGGTCGCCGCCGGTACCGCCAGGCCCATGAGCGCCGGCACGTTCAGTTCCAACAGCAAGCGGCGATCCGTCACCTCGAGTTCGGCCTGCATGCCGGCGTGCAATGCGTTGACGCCCGGCTCGCCGACACTGCTGAAACGTCCGTGGATCTCGGCCAGCAGATTGGTCGACGACGCCAGCACCAGGTGCGTGCCCAACTCGGCTGCGAACGCCGGCACCGGGCCACCGCGGAGGATCGTCGCCTCGAGCGTGCCCACCAGCCGCACGTCGTGCTCCCCCTCGGCGACTTCCGCT
Organism: Planctomycetota bacterium; assembly: GCA_029259695.1. GTDB lineage: Bacteria > Planctomycetota > B15-G4 > B15-G4 > B15-G4 > OFTM49. The sequence goes on along the minus strand of JAJDEQ010000210.1, from coordinate 43,827 downwards.
CCCGCGAACTGCCGCGCGATCCAAGCCAGCTGCTCTGCGCCGCGCCCTCTCGTCTCGAGCGCCAACGCGACCTCGGCCTGTCCCGACGCCGAGAGCGCGTGCACCATCAGGGCGACGTCGCCGCCGAACAGTTCCGCGAGTGCGGACGGTCTCATCCCCAGGTCGGCGCTGATCTCATCGGAGAGTTCGCCCAGTTTCGGCCCGAGCTGCTCGAGCAGCACGGCGCACGCCGCGCCCACGTCCCGGTGACTCAGGATCCGTCCGGGAAGCGTCCGTACGAGTTGCTCGTCGAGCGTCCCTACGTCATCGACCTGCACGAACAACCAGCCCTGCTCCGGGAAGTGTTCGAGCGGCACGAAAGGCTGTGCCCGGCCGATCGGAACCAGTGTCCAGCAGAACGCGATCAGGCTGATCACGGTGAAACGCAAGTGCAGCACTCGACGCATGCAAAGTCCTCCCCGCCCTCTTGGTCTCCGGGAGCCCACTCTCCGGAAGCTGGCCCTTGTTGCGAAAAGCAGGCCCCGGATTGCATTGGACGACAACCGGCGCCCCGTCGTCCATGCCCGAGAGCCCGATGTGTCACCACCGCGCCTGGCCGGTCGCGGGGGTGGCGGATGGCAGCCATCTCACGTCGGTCTGCGTAGGCTCGCGGCCCTCACGCCGCCGCTCCTACGGAGCCAGCTCGAGTCGTGCGATCACGTAGGCGTGGTCGCTCGGCTTGGCGCCCAGCCGTCCGGGCGGCGTGCCCAAGAGCGCGTTGGCGTGCAGGATCTCGTACTCGGCGCTGCGGCCGTCGAGCTGACGCCGGGCGACGACGCCGTGCATCAGCGCCTGGGACAGGCCGCGGTGGTTGTAGTCGAAGCGCAGCGCTGCCGGGACGCGCTCCACGAGGTTGGCGCTGTGGTCACCGATGAGCGCCTGCAGCGTGTCGCTGAACTCGCAGTCGTTGAAGCCGCCGGTGACGTAGTAGTCGATGCCCTGTGCGCGCAGCCGTGACAACTGCTCCCCGATCAGCTCCGCCTGCTGCACGCGCAGGGCCAGGCGCGGATCCATCCCGGGCTGCTGCGGCGCGAACAACCCGTGCTGGTGACGCTTCGAAGCGAGGTGCACGTTGATCACTTCCAGCTCACCTCCGTGCTCGATCAGGCGGAAGCGCGCGACGAGGGGTTTGCGCGAGTCTTCGTAGACGGCCGTGTCTTCACCCAGGCGGCGCAGCGAGCCGTCGACGAGCGCGATGCGCTCCCGCCGGTAGAGGAACGCGTTGCGGATGTTCCCGCCGGGCTGGCCGCCGTCCGCCCCCGCTTCCGGGGCCAACTCCGCCCAGTCGTACTCGGGACCTCCGGCGTGGCGTACGGCCGTGATCAGCCGGGTGAGCGTGCGACCGGCCGAGACCGCGTCGGTGATCTCCGCACCGTCCTCGTCCTGGATCTCCTGCAAGGCGACGATGTCGGGGCAGCCCGCGTCGTGCGCGATGGCCCCGGCGAGTCCGTCGAAGCGGCCGTCACCCAGGTCGTCGTCCACGTCGCGGCGCGGGTCGTGGACGTGCGCGCGGCGCTCCACGTGCGCGTCCAGGTTGAAGCCGTTGAGCGTGAGCACCGTGACGTGCCGGCCCGCTGCGCGCAGCCCCGTCGGCTGCACATCGATCTGCGACGGCTTCACGTGCACCGGCCCCGTCGCCGCGATCTGGTACGACGCGACGCGGAAGTTCAGCGGGCCCACGACGGGCTCGAGCAGCTCCGCGCCCACGTGCACCTCGGGCGCGTCGGCGTAGTCGACCACCCGGAAACCCGGCAGCCAGCGATCAGGTGCGACCGGGTCGATCAGCACGCCGCCCTGACGCGTGCGTGTCACCGACGCGCCGGGAGGCACCACGACGTAGTCGCCGTACGGGTTGCTCGGCGCCACGAAGGTCGACCCCGCGGGAATGCCCACCAGCATGCCTTCGAGCCCGTTCAGGAACGCGCTCAGTCGCCGCTGCCCCACGAGCACCCGGTCGGCCGTGAGCCAGACGGGTTCGATGCTCGGCCCGCGCTCCTGGATCACCTGGGTCGCGCTCTCTTCGATCTGCGTCGTCGGGCGCGCGTTCTCGTACGGCACGTAGTCCAACGCGGTTCCCACGACCCCCACCAGGCTGCCCACGGGCGGCTGCTTCCGCCGCTGGTAGACGAAGATCCCGTGGGAGTGCTCCTCCCCCACGTCGCCGTCGGGGTCCTGCAGGAAGAAGCCCCGGCGCGTCGTGCCGGTGACGACGCCGCGGGTCGCCAGCCGCTGTCCGTTGAGGGGCGAGAACAACCCCGGGCCCTGGATCCGGTGGATGGGAGTGATCTGCACGCGGACCGTCGCCCCCTAGTTGCCGAACGCGAAGAGCTGCACTACCCGGCGTCGCGCCGGCCGAGCAGCTCTTCCATGCGCCGCTCGAACGCGACGCGCAGGATCATCATCCAGCTCACCACCTTGATCATCGTGACGACCAGCATGGCCGCCACGCATCCGGTCGCGTACAGGATCTGGTCGTGGGTCGTCTCGGCCTCGAACAGACCGATCGCCAGCCACACGAGCACGGCGGTCACGACGAGCCCCCAGAAGGTGACGTACCACATGATCCAGCCGTAGGGACTGCGGAAGCTGTCTCGATAGTCGGTCCAGAACCCTGCCTTCATCGCAGCACTCCCAGTGAAGAAGGCGGCATTCTATCCAACGGCCGGCAGTTCGCGTTCGACCCTGCTCCGTCGATGCGCCCGGGACGGTTCACCCGCAGGGATGATGAACCGCGTGTCAATCGCCGTGTAGATCCTCGACGGACACCAACTCAGCCACGCGCGCCTCGAGGATCGCCAGCCGTGCCTCCAGTCGCACGATCTCGGCGTCCTTCTCCGCCGCGATGTCGTGCACGACGTCCCGCAGACCCTGGATCGCCGCCAGGGCGACGCCATCCGTATCGATCGTGTCGATCAGCCGATCGCTGACCCCCAGACCGAAAGCCGCGCGGAAGTCCTGGGCCATGGGGCCCATGTGGCGCACGGCGTCGTCCTGGGTCTTGTAGTTCCAGGTGGCGACCGGGACGGCGGCGAGCCGTTCGAGCACGTCACGGCCATCCACCGCTTCGACGTTCTCCTTCGCCGCCCGATCGCTGACCGACGACCACGAACCACCACCCGCAGCCAGGGTCACACCCGACGTGGCGGCTGCGTTGCTGAAGAACGTCGCCCCACCGCTGGCGTAGACGTTGAAGGTATCGGCAGCCGACGACGGCTTCACACCGACCTGGCTGTCACCCCACACGAATGCCCCGGCGTGATTGGCCGCGGCTTCCCGACCGGCGGCGAAGCTCTGGTTGCCCAGCGCGATGTTCCTGTAGCCACCGGGCACCGTCGAGGATGTTCCCGAGGCGGTGTTGTCGTAGCCGCCCCCGACCGTCGCGAAACTGGCGAGAGCAGCGTTGCTGCGGCCCCCTCCGATGGTCACGTCGCTCGCGACCCCGAGGGAGTTCGACCGACCGCCGGCGATCGTGCCGCCGTAGCCGCCGGACGGAATCAGGTTGCCCGACCCACCTCCCAGCGTGCCATCGAAGCCGCTGTTGTCGTTGTCGTAGCCGCCGCCGATCGTCGCACGGGACTTGTTGATCGTGTTGTTGTACCCACCGCCGATGCTGGCGTAGTAGCCGCCCGGGAGGATGGAGTTGCCGCGGCCACCCGCGATCGTGGCGTAGGAGCTGGCGGTGCTGTTGTCGTCGCCTCCTCCGACCGCGCAAGCGATGCTGGCGGCGTTGTCCCGGCCCCCGGCCACGGTGCCCGCTTCGCCGGCCACGTTGCCGTTCCCGCCGCCGATCGTCGCATGCTGGGAGACCGCTTTGTTGTTGCGACCACCGGCGACCGTCGCGTAGTCACCCAAGGCCATGTTGCCGAAGGCGCCGACGCTCTGCCCACCACCACCGCCCACGACCGCAGCCCTGCCCGACGCCGTGTTGTTGTAGCCGCCCGCCACCGTTGCGTAGGTCCCTGACGCCACGCTGTCGTATCCGCCGCCAACCGTGCTCGAGCCGCCCGAGGCTTCGTTGGAGAAGCCGCCTCCCACCGTGGCCAGAGCCGCACTCACCGTGTTGCCGTTGCCGCCCCCGATGGTGGCGACGTTGGCGGTGACGTCGTTGGCCGTGCCGCCTCCCACCGTCGCGCCGAGCCCGGCGGCCGTGTTGCTGCCCCCGCCGCCGACCGTCGACACGACTCCCGACGCCGTGTTGTTCAACCCGGCCACGAAGGAAGTCGCCCCGGTGTTCGTGTTGGCGCTCCCGAAGTTGCCCCGCCCCTCGACGAGCACGTCGCCCACGACGTGCAGCCGGCTCGACGGACTCAGCGTGCCGACTCCCACGTCGCCGCTCGAATCGACGAACAGGTTCTCGCTCAGGGGATACAACAGCCCGAGCGTCGGCGCCGAGGAGGCCTCGAGACAGCTGGCGGTCGCCTGATCGTGGAGCGCCGGCGCGCACGCGGTGATGATGCTGCTGCGCTCGCCGGCATGGCTCGGCGGGCTCCCTGAGATGGAGCGGTCCGTCGTGTGGGGTGTGGGCGTGGCCGGCGTGGCCGAACTCGATTCGACGATCAGCGGCCCGACGTCGCCCACTTCGGGCGCACCCGCCAGTTCGAAGTCGGCGACCGGCGTGAGATCAGCGACGTGAGAGTCGTGGCTGCCAGGGGCCACGGAGGACCGGGCGGGCGCAGCGGCGGTCTCGAGCGGAAGCAGATCCACGGGCAGGAAACGACCCGACCCGTCGTTGTGCCACAGGTCGTCGCCATGCTCCATCGAGACGACGAGATCCGCCGACCCGTCACGATCGAAGTCGCGCACGTCGACGGCATGTGGACCGACGACGCTCGTCAATCCCGCCTGCGCGGTGACATCGTCGAAGACTCCACCGAGGTTGCGGTGGAGCACGAGCCCGGCCCCGCCGACGACGAGCAGGTCGACACGCCCGTCCCGGTCGAAGTCGGCCCAGACCGCCTGGACGGAACCGCGGTGGCCGTCCACCCCCGCCGCACGGGTGACGTCGCCGAAGCCTCCACCCTGGTCGTTCCGCAACAGACGATCCTCACCTCCCGGGTGGATCAGGTAGATGTCGTCGAACCCGTCGCCGTCGTAGTCACCCCACATCACCACCGACGGGCCCTTGTCCACCGAGGCCTCCTCGACCTGCGCGATCCCGATCGCCGGCACCAACGCCCCGGTGAGCACGGTCGAGACGGCAACCAACGTGAGCACGTTCTTCATCACTTTTCCTCCAGCTTGGAGCCCTTGGACCATCCCAGTGGGAGAACACGCGCAAACGGGCGGAAGCGGGGATCAGCCAAAAAAACGTCGGCCCGCGGCAACCAGGGGGTCACCACGGGCCGACAGCGGCCGTAGCTCACAGGGGCACGGAAGCAGCGACCTGGCAGGGTCACGCAACCGCACCGCGTCACCGGAACTAGGGTGCCATGAGCTGCACCGCGCAACCGTTCGAGTAGACCGCGTCGCTCGCCCCGCCCTCGGCCACGCGCCATTGCCCGTAGAGCGTCAGTCCGATCAGGGCCGGGTCATCGGGGACCGCGGCGGAGAACGACGCCGTGCCCTGCGGCGTCGTCACCAGGTTGATCGCGTACTCGGCGCTCGTGAGCAGACTGCAGCCGGGCGCAGCGAGGCGCTCGAGATCCACGTCGTGCGGCTCCGAACCGAGCAACAGCGCGGCGGCCACGCCGCCCGCAGCCCGACCGAGGTGCCAGGCGAGACTGTCGCCCACCGCCCCCGTGCCCTCGAGCGAAGCCGTGAGGCCGCCGCAACCCTCGCGGTAGGCCTTCGTCGCCGACACGCGGAACGGATGCGTCGGCTCGTCGATGAACAGCTCCAGGTCGCGAATCGCGAGGTGCGCTCCCGACACGAGCGGTTCGGCCAACTGGAACGAGGCCACGTTCTGATCGTCGCCCACGGACGCATCGATCAGGCGCAGCAGGTTGCCCTCGGCGTCGGCTTCCCACAGCTCGACCGGCGCACCCTTGCTCGCCAGCGCGTCGATGCGCGTGTCGCCGAACACCGGCTTCACGAGCGGCCAGGGCACCACGCCGAGCACATCGTTGCGCTTCAGCTCGGCGTAACTCTCTGCGCGGCCGTCACCATCGAGATCGCTGATCAGGGCCATGTCTTCCTGGAAGTCCACGGTGTGATCGAAGCGGCGATCCTCGGTTGCTGCGAGCACGGAGTAGGGCGTGCCCTGGGGACCGTTCGCCTCGAGCGACACCGCGCGACGCAGGATCGGCGCCCGTGCCCACGTGGCGAACGGCTCGGCCTGCACGTCCTCCGGCATGCCGTCGCCGTCCGTGTCACTCACGAACAGGATCTGGAGGTTGTGCGTGTCGAGCACGTACAGGCGATCGATACCGTCCTCGATGTCGCTCGCCATGCTCACCGGATCCATCTCGGCGCCGAGGATCACGGTGCGCAACGACTGCACCACACGGCCGCGCTCCGGATCCACCTCGAGGTACTGCACGACACCCTCGAGCACGCGATTGCGGCCGCTCACGGCCAGCACGCGCCCACCGATGGGGCCGGCCACCGCAGGCAGCGCGATCACCGAGAAGCCGATCTCCATGTCGAGCTGGAAGTGCTGCGCGGGTTCCTCCTGATCGATGCGGTAGGCGTGGATGAAGCCTTCCGACTGATACACGACGTAGTTGCTGGACTGCAGGTGCGCCTCATCGAAGCCGCAAACCGGTGTGTTGCACGGCAAGGCCACGGCCTCGGCGTCCTGAGCGACGCCGCCCAGGCCCTGTTCGAGGGGACGCTTCGGCGGCTCGCACGGCGGGTCTTCCTTCTTGGTGCCTTCCAGCTCCTCGATCTGGCAGCACGCCTCGGCGTACTCGGGGTTGTCGGTCGCCTCGATCGCCTCGTACCAGGCCTTCTCCTCCTTGAGCGCGTCGATCTCCTCCTGCGTGGCATCGCCGCCCGGCCCTTCGTTCACGTGGGACCACTCGTGGCACAGCAGCGCGACGAGGAAGTCGGGGCAATCGAGTGCCTCGGGGTTGATGTTCATCCCGTCGGACTCGCAACCCTCCATGTCGTCCGTCTCGGTCGTGCCCCACACGTTCTCGTTGGCCGTCTCGTTGCCCTCGATGCACAGGCGCCCGGCCTCCTTCATCTGCTCGAGACACTCGGCGCATTCCTTGGCTTCGTCGTCGCCGCTCTCCTCGGCCGTCTCGCTGATCGTGTCGATCGCCTCGCAGAGAGCCGTGTTCTGCTCGGTGGTCGGCGCTTCGCCCTCGTTCTCGTACTCGATCTTGACCGTGTTGCCCTGGTCGTCCTCCACCTCCACGCAGTCGCGACCGTGGACATCGGCCTTCGCGGGGATGATCACGAGCACCGCACACAGCGCTGCCAACCAACCGACATTTCTCAACCTGAACATGAATGACCTCACGCGTTGATCCACGCCCCGCGCCCGACCGGGAGACGTGTTGCCCTCACAAGCGACGTTCGGGGTCGCCTGGACTCAGCGGAGATGCGCGAAGTTGCCCCATCGCGCGCCCCGTCCGAAACGGAGGCTACCCCGGGGTCACGACTCCATGGGGCCTGCCACGCGTGTGAGCGAGGTCGACAATTCGCGTGTACCGACGCACGCGTCACGCGGGCGAGGACAGCACGGTGAGCTCCGTTGCGTATGCTGACCACGCGTCGTGCGTGCGTCGACGCGCTGCGGGCTCGCCGCTCGATCTCGCATGGGATGCACCGCTGGAAAGGAGACCTGCTGTTGGCCGGCCCAGAACTGACCGAGCCCCTCGACGGGGTCTTCGTGCTGCGCAGTGAGTACGAGGACCGGGCGATCCCGAAGGGCGCGGGCCTGCACTGGCACGCCGGCGAGAAGTGCCGTCGGCGCGAGTGCACCCTTTGCGAGCACGAGCTGGGGCGCGTCTGGTGGACGGATGACATCCTGCGGGCGCTGGAGCTGGCCGACTACGCCGAGGGCGAACTGGCCACTGCCATCATGGAACGCTCGGGGCCTGCGGGGAAGCAGCGCGAGAAGGCTCAGCGGCGTGCCGCTCGGGCGCTGGCCAAGCGTTCGCGCGAGCGCGAGAAGACCCTGCGCGCCAGCCGGGCCCAGGATGCCGACATGGAGCTGCCCTGCCCGGACGGCTCCGCCTACCTGCCCTACCAGCGCGCGGGCATCGCCTTCGGACTGGAGCGGCCGAACACCCTGTTCGCCGACGAGATGGGCCTGGGCAAGACGATCGAAGCGATCGGTGTGGTCAACGCCGACCCGCGGGCCCAGCGCGTCCTGATCGTCTGTCCCGCCAGCCTGAAGCTCAACTGGGCCCGCGAGTGCGAGCGTTGGCTGCTCGATCGCGGTCCGATCGGCATCGCCGGCAAGACGTTCCCCGACGACGCCAACGTCGTGATCATCAACTACGACATCCTGACCAAGTGGCGCGCGAAGTTGCGCGGGGCGTGGGACGTGCTCATCGCCGACGAGTGCCACTACGTCAAGAACAAGGAGGCCAAGCGCTCCAAACGCCTCTACGCCCTGAAGGCGCGGCGCAAGCTGTTCCTGACGGGGACGCCGATCCTCAATCGCCCGGTGGAGCTGTGGGCCGTCGTCAGCTTCCTGGCGCCGGAGGAGTTCGACGGTTTCTGGCCGTTCGCCAAGCGCTACTGCAAGCCGTGCAAGAACCGCTACGGCTGGGACTTCAGCGGGGCGACGCACCTCGACGAACTGCACGAGCGACTGTGCAGCACGATCATGGTGCGCCGCACCAAGGCCCAGGTCCTGAGCGAACTGCCGCCGAAGCGACGGCAGGTGATCGAACTGGCCTCCGACCAGATCGCAAACCTGGTGGCGATCGAGACCGACGCGTGGCGCGAGCACCGGCAACGCCTGAACGAGCTGCGCGCCGTCGGTCGTGGCGAGGAGGAGTTGAGCGAGCGGCAGCTCGCGGCGCTGCGCGCGGGCGTCAACCTCGCCTTCGGCGAACTGGCGAAGCTGCGCCAGGCGACGGCGCTGGCCAAGGTGCCGCTGGTGATCGAGCACATCCGCAGCGTGCTCGAGGACGCCGGCAAGATCGTGGTCTTCGCCCATCACCGGGCCGTGGTGCGCGAACTGGCCGAACCCTTCGGCGATGCGGCGGTGACCCTGACCGGCAGCGACGACGTGGCCTCACGCCAGGCCGCCGTGGATCGCTTCCAGACCGACGAGAGCTGTCGTGTCTTCGTCGGTTCGATCACGGCCGCGGGCTTCGGCCTCACGCTCACCGCTTCGGCCCATGTCATCTTCGCCGAGCTCGACTGGGTCCCGGCCCACCTGACCCAGGCCGAGGATCGCACCCACCGCATCGGCCAGAAGGAGAGCGTGCTGGTGCAGCACCTCGTCTTGCAGGACTCGCTCGATGCCCGCATGGTCGGCACGCTGATCAAGAAGCAGCGCGTGATCGACAAGGTCGTGGACGGCAACCCGCAAGCGGAGCTGTTCGACGGCGACTTCGCCGAAGCGCTGCTCACCGCCGCCGACGCGGCCGCGGCCGACGAGCCGGACTCAGCCGCGGCGGACCCGGACGCCGAGTTGGACTAGTCGCCAGCCTACCGGGCGAGCGGCCGGTCCAGGACCTGCGTCAGACTCGCGAGGGCCGCGTCGGCCCCGATGTAGACCCCGTTGCGCACCGTGTCGGCCACGACGGTGCCGTGCTGGTCGAGCACGAGCAAGTGCGGGATGCCCTTGCGCGGGTAGGAGTTGACCAGGGGCAGCTCGCCGTTGCGGCCGAAGGGCACCGCCAGCCACGGGAAGCCCGTGTGCTCGATGTAGTCGCGCATCTCCTGCTCCGACTTGTCGGCGCTGACGAACACGATCTCGAGCTCGGGGTGGTCCGCCTTGACGCGCTCGTAGAACTCCACGAGCTTCGGCGAGAACTTGCGACACGGGCCGCACCAGCCGGCCGAGAAGTAGAACGCGATCAGGCGATCCTCGCCGGCGTCGAGCTGCGCCGGCTCGCCCGTGGCCGCGTGAATCAGCCGGCCGTCCAGCTCCTCGAACAGCCGGCCCCGGGTCCCGCGCCGCGCCGGCTGGTCCCGTTCGACACCGTCCTGGTCGGCCACGCCCTGCGCAAGCCGCGCTCCCTCGTTGCGCGCCGATGGATCGCCCGTCGCCGCCCCCATCGATGCGCTCGTCGACGTGTTCGACTCACCCGCCGGGCCGGCCGCCGCGTTCGCCGCCAGCACGGCCCGGGCGCGCTGCATGAGGTCGGTCTCCTCCGGCTCCATGACGAAGATGCCGTTGTCGTGCACGAGCTCGAGGCGGTTGCCCTGGTAGCGCAGGAAGACCAGCTCGAGACCGCGCGGCAGCTCGGTGCCGTTGGAGAACGACGCGCCGCGCACGAGCGCCACCCGGTAGGGCCACAGGTCGGGCCGCCCGCGCAGCGCCGATTGGGTCAGCGCGCGTTGCTCGGGGCTCAGCAGGGCCCACGCGCGCCGGGCCACATCGAGCACGTCGGTGTCCGTCGGAGACGCGCCGAAGACCAACGCGCCGTCGAGCGTCTGCACCACGACCTCGCCCGGATTCAGCTCCAGCACGTTGACCGTGTCGCCGGCCTCCACCCGGGCGCCGCTCTGGAACGCCAGGGCCGCGAGCATCGTCGCCGTGCCGGGCCGCAGCTCGGGCCGCGCCACCAGGTCGTTCCAGCCCAGCTCCTGGCCTGCGACCGCCGCGGCCAGCAGCATCATCAGGGTGCTCGTCGTAACCAGACTGCGCAGTGTGTCCATGGCGGCTCTCCTCCGTACTCGTCTCCCCTTCTCCCGGGGGGTGCTCTCCCCCCTGGATGCGCAGGTCGACCCTGGAGTCCGCAGGGTTTCTTCAGCGCGTGCTGAGGTTGACGCCCAACTGGCCCGTCGCCAGCTCCAACTCGAGCCGCTCGGGTCCGCGGTACACGACCACCGCGACCTGCTGCTTGCCCGCATCGGTTGCGGTCGTCTTCGCCGTACCGAGTGCGTCGATCGAATCGATGCGTGTGCCGTCGTAGCTGGCGAGGTAGTCGCCCTGCTTGATGCCGGCCTTGTCGGCGGCGCTCCCGCCGACCACGTTGGTCACGCGCAGGATCGGCGCCGGCACGCTGTCGAGCGGCGCGCGGTAGAGGATCAGGTACGAACGCACGACGTGGCTCGCCTTGCCGACCTCGTTCGCCGCCGGGCGACGCTCTTCGGGAAGCTGTGAGAAGTCGTAGGGCGAGGGCTCGTAGCGGATGCTCGCCGTCTCGCCCGGACTGAGCTGCGGCGTCAGGTCGATCCACCACGGGTGCACCACGTCACCCGGCGCCCACCCGGCTCGGGCGTACTTCCAGGTACCGAACTGCGGACGGATCGGGTTGAGGTAGCAGTCGGTCTTCCAGAGCGTGTTCTCGAAGCGCTGCGCCTCGGCCCGTGAGTCGTGCCGCGCCGCGTCGGCGGCATCGGCTCCGCCGCTGGCATCGGCGGCTTCCGTCGCGAGCACGTCGGATGCCTCGGGCGCGAACACGATCGCCCGGTTCGAGGGCGTGAACTCGCCGATCTGCGAGTGGCCGGTGGTGGTCGTAGCGATACGCGCGGCGATCACGTCCTCGGGGATCGCCACCCGTTGCTCGTCGAAGGCGTCGGCGAAGTGGTTCTCGTCGTTGCGGTAGTGCGCGGTCGTGTGCCACAGCGGCACGACGGCGAAGGGTTCGACGGTCTGCTCACCCAGCAGCGCGTCGCCGTGGTGGTAGTCGAGCGCCACGCTCAGCATGTAGCCGCGGTTCTTGTAGAACGTCGTTCCGGCGGCGATCTCGAACGTCGTCGTGCCCGTCAACCACGGCCGGAAGTGCGTGACGTCCACTTCCCAGTGGCACTCACGGCGGTACGAGGTGATGAACGGCACGATGTCCCACTTCGTGCCGTCTTCCTCCACGACGTACAGGTGGCCGTTGCGGTCCCACTCGTCCCAGTCCTTGCCGGCGTCGTGGATGTCGAGGGTGAGGATGATGCGGCCGAAAGCCCAGTTGGCCGGGGGCAGGTCCACCTGCACCTCGAAGGACGTCTTGCTGTTGTCGGTGAGCACGTGGTTGAACACGTCCACGTGCAGGGGCGGACGGCGCGGCGCGGCGGGTTCGCCGAACGCGATGTCGAGCTCCGCCACGTCGAACTGCGTGGCCACATCCCCCCGCGTGCCCGCGCCGAACGCCGGGCGCATCTCGTAGGGCAACAACCCGGCGATGAACTCGTGCTCGTAGACCTGGGCCTCACCGATGCGCACGCTCACGTCGGCCCCGCCGGACACGTGCTGCACGCGGATCTCGAACGGGGCCCAGTCCCCCCGGAACTCGGCGTCCGCGACGCGCTTCACGATCTCGCGCCCGTCCCAGTGCAGTGAGACTTCGCGCTGGGGCAGCCCCTGGTAGTTGCCCCACTCGCTGAACGGCTCCTCGTTCCTGGGGTTGTGGACGTCGATGCCCACCGCGAACGTCCGCGCCAGGTTCGGCGCGACCCAACTCGGCACGAAGGGCGCCGGCCCGCGCCGCCCGAACGCCGCCGTGTTCAGGAACAGGAACGCCCCGCCGTCGCCGCCCTCGGTCACGCGCACACGACCGCGCAGCGTCACCGCCTCGAACGCTCCCTCGGCCGGGCGATCCAGCGCCACCGCATTGGACTGACCGAAGGTCCCCTCGGTGTCGAGCACGCGATACACGCCGTCCGCCACCGACGGACCGGCGCCGGCCCCGAACTGCGACAGGTGCGCGGCGCCGGCCTCGTGATCGCTTCGAGCGAAGGCGGGTAGCAGCACGAACACGGGCGCGAGCAGCAGGAGCGGAGTGAGACGGCGGGCGTGGTGTTGCATCGAGATCTCGGTGGAGCCGGGCGAAACGAGCCGGAGATCGTAAGTCACGGGCGCTCGGCTCGCGACCTCGTCAGGGCGTGACGTTCGCGGCGGACCCCCGCAAGAACTCCAGGATCGCCGCGTTCACATCGGGGTCCGACTTCCCGCTCCCGGCCCTCAACCCTCGCTCAGGCGGGCCACGAGCGCAGTGTGTCGCGCATCATCGAGCAGCGGCTCCCAACGCGGGTCGTCGCGGATCTGCGCGGGGTCGACGAGCCCTCGCTCCAGCGCGAGTTCCAACAGCGCGACCGCGCGATCGAGGTAGGCAGTCCGAGCCGCGCGCCGCTCGTCTTCGTCGAGGGCCGGATCGGTGGTCGCCGCCGGGATGTTGCGCGCCACCAGGAAGGCGGCCCGCCGCGCGGGCTCCCAGCCGGCGCCGGGATCGATGCCGACCAGCGCGTCGGCCGCCTCCACCGACGCGACGTGCGCCCCTCGCTCCAGTTCGACCAGCGCCAGCGCGTGCCAGAGCCTGTCGGCCGAGGCCCGCCAGCGCTCGCGCTGCACGATCCCCTCGAGCGGCATCAGTTCGTCGATCGCGGTGCGCAACACGCGCCGCGCGTCGTCGAGCCGCCCGAGCTGCTCGCGCAACAGTTTCGACTGCTGGTTGAGGCACTCGACGCGGGCGAAGCGCAGCTCCGCCGTCTCCGGCCAGCGCGCCGCGGCCTCGCGACAGACCTGCTCGGCGGACTCCAGGCAATCCAGGGCCTGCTCGGGGTTGCCGCGCTCCGCCTCCAGGTCGGAGCGGCTGGCGAGGACGTTCACGACGAGCATGTTCATCTCGTAGTAACCGGGGTAGTCGTCCACCATGGCCCGGGCCTCGTCGTGGGCTGCGACGAGCAGGCGTTGCCCGTCGTCGAACGCGCCCTGCCAGGCCAACGCCCGCCCCAGGCAGCCCAGCATCTCGACGCACGCCCTGCGATCGGGCAGCGCCACCGCACCGGCCGCCCGCAACCGATCGAACTGCGGCAGCCCCACGAGTCCGGCCTGCACGCACTCCGCCCAACGTTCGCTGCGGGAGAGTTCGACGACCCACTCGCACGACACTTGCAGGTGCATGCTGGACGTCGCCAGGTCGGCCGGGTCCTCGGCGAGCAGCGCGTCGAGCACTTCGAACGCGCGGGTGAAGCCTGCGCGGGCGGCGGCGTGGTCGCCCGCCACGCCGCGCCGCCGGGCGCGGGTGCCCAGCAAGCGGCCCAGTTCCCGACGGACCTCGACGGCGTCCGGCCAGCGGGCTGCCTCGTCGCCCAGGTGTGTCAGCAGGGCTTCCTCGTAGCGCTGCATGCCGACCTCATCGCCGGCCAGCTCGCGTGTGATCGTCAGTCCGCCGAGCGCACGGCCGAGCAACTGCGACCGTCGCCGCAGCGGGAACTCGTCCGAAGACGCCGTCGGCGTGGCACCCGGAGAGCCGGCATCCTCCACCGCGACGCGCCGCGGCAGGCCGCGTTCGGCGAGACCGGCGACGACCTGCTCGTAGCGCTCGGTGGCCTCGTCGAGCTGACCGAGCAAGCGCAGCACGAAGGCCAGGTCGCTCAACACCTCGAGACGATCGAAGGCCAGCTCGAGGTCGTCCGGCCGCACGGCGATCAGGCTGTCGAAAAATGTCGCGGCGCGCACGAGCAATCGCCGGCGGGTGTCGAGCAGCCCCGGCTGTTCGAACAGTTCGTTGGTGGTCACGTCCACCAGCAACTGGTCCACGGCCTGACGGGCCAGTTCGAAGTGCTGTTCGGTCTCGTGGCGCGCGGCCACGGCGGCGGCGGCTTCGACGGCGGCCTCCTCGGCCGACCGGAGGGCGCGTTGCGCTTCGGCGTTGGCCCGCAACGACTCGGCGTCGGCCAACTGCGCGGCTTCACGAGCCTCGTTCGCCACCTGGCCCATGTCGTCGGCGTGCCGCTGGGCCAGCAGCGCGTAGGCCAGCGGTCCGCCCACCACCAGCAGCAACGACAACGCCAGGGCGCCGGCCGCGGCGGGACGCCGCTGAACCCAGCGTCCCACGCGCGCCAGGCGCGACGGCGGCCGGGCGAGCAGCGGCATGCGGTCGAGCACCCGCTGCAGGTCGGCGCCCAGTTCGGCGGGCGTGGCATAGCGGTCGCTCGGGCGATTGCCGAGGGCCACCGTCAGCAGCGTCGCCGCGTCGCGCCCGACCGAGGGGTTGGCCTGGCGCACCGACGGCGCCCCGCCCGTCACGATCGCGTGGCGCAGGCCCTCGGCGTCCGGCGCGGCGAAGGGCGGGCGCAGGGCCAGCAGCTCGTAGAGCGTTGCGCCCAGGGCGTAGACGTCGACCCGTCCGTCGAGCGTCGAGACTTCGCCGCGCACCTGCTCGGGCGGCATGTAGGCCAGCGAACCGACGACCGCGCCGGTGCGGGTCAGCCGCTCGCCGTCGTCGCGCAACGCCAGCCCGAAGTCCAGCAGCAGCACACGCCCGCCGCGGGTGAGCATCAGGTTGGACGGCTTGACGTCCCGGTGCAGCACGCCCTGATCGTGCGCGTGCTGCAGCGCGTCGCTGACCGCCAGCCCGATGCGCAAGACGGCCTCGACCCAGCTCCCCGCGAAGAGGCTCCGGGAGGAACTGGCGCTGTCGCCCACGGACGAGCTCGGCAGCGGTCGCTCGCGCGTCGACGCCAGGCGTTCGACGGCGGCGTCGACGGCGCGCTGCAGATCACGCCCGCTGAGACTCGCCGGGTCGCGGCCGGCCACCGAGGCCAGCACCTGCTCGAGCGTGGCGCCGTCCACGCACTCCATGGCCAGGTACGGGACGCCGTCCTCCTCGCCCACGGTGTAGACCGGAACGATCCCGGGGTGCTTCAAGCGCGCGACCGCTTCGGCCTCACGCCGGAAGCGTTCCCGTGCGCCGCTGAACGGCAGGTGGTCGGGGCGCAGCAGCTTGAGTGCGACATCGCGATCGAGACCGTCCTGCCGGGCCAGGTGCACCTCGCCCATGCCGCCGCCGCCCAACCGCCCCAGCAGCCGAAAGGGTCCCAGCCGACGGGTCGGCTCGCGCGCACCCGGTGTCTCCAACAGTCCCATGGAGGCCAGCGCCGCCAGGCGCTCGCGCACCTGCGGGGCCAACGCGGGGTGCTCGTCGCAGACCCGCGCGATGGCCCCGTGCCCCTCGCTCTCGGCCAGGGCCACGCAGCGCGCCACGAGTTCGGCGACGTCCGGTGTCGGATCGATCATCGACAGCCCCTGTCGGCAGTCCCTGGCGAGACACACGTCGCCCGGCCCGGCACGCGCGGACGAGAGCACTCTCGCCACCGGCTGCTAGGCTGGGTGGCGCGTACCGCATTCCCACTGAGTGCGGCGTTCCCGACAAGAGAGTCTCCATGAGCAGCGCCGGCCTGTCGACACCGCCGAGCGACTGGGCCCGCGACTCGCGCCCGGCCCTGGAGCGCCTGCGGGCGGGCGACGGGCTGGCGGTCGACGAACTCATGGCCCAGCACCTGCCGGCGCTGCTGGCCTTCGCGCGCCTGCGCCTGGGACCGATGCTGGCCGCGAAGGAGTCGGCTCACGACGTGGTCCAGTCCGCCCTGCGCGAGGTCATCGAGGGCGCCCACCGTTTCCAGTACGGCGGCGAGGCGGCCTTCCGCGCCTGGCTCTACACCCACGTCACGCGCAAGATCGCCGACCGGGCCGAGTACTGGGGCGCGCAGCGTCGTCACCCCGCACGCGAGGAAGCCGACGACGCCGGCGTGTTGGAGCTGGCGCGCCGCACCCTCGGCAGCCCCAGCGAGATGGCCATGGGACGTGAAGCCCTGCAGCGCCTGGACGACGCCTTCGCGCGCCTGCCCGACGACCACCGCGAGGTGATCCTGCTGTCGCGCGTGGCGGGCCTGACCCGCGCCGAGATCGCCGTGGCCACAGGCCGCAGTGAGGCCTCGATCCGCAACCTGCTGCCGCGCGCCCTGGCGCGGCTGGCCGAACTGCTGACCAACGCCGGCGACGATGCACGCAGGCAGTGAAGTGCTGGACACGGTCGGCGCTCCGCAGGGCCAGGCGGGGCGGCGTACGTCGGCGCACGCTCCCCACCCCTCAATCCGGAAGCGGGGCTCGCGGGTCTCAGCGCGCTGACTCGCTCTGGCCCACCCCGGGCAACCACCGGTCCCTCCCCCGCAACCGCCGCTCCCTCCGCCGGGCAACCGCCGGTCCCTCCCGCACGCAACCGCCGGGTTCCCGGGCGAGCGCGACTGAGACCTCGACGGTGGCACTCCGGATCAAGCATCGGGCCGGCCAGTGTGGCCAGGCCGATTCTCCGGATGGGAGCCGCACCATGTCGTCACGCGCACCGCAGCTGTTGATCGCCAGCAGTCTGGGTTTCCTGCTCAGCCTCTCGCCCCTCGCCCAGGGGCAGACCTTCCTCGCGGCCCACTTCGGGTCGGGCGCCGACGGATTCGGCGACGCCCTCGCCTTCGTCGGCGACATGAACGCCGACGGCCGCCCCGACTACCTGATCGGCGACTACGCCGACGACACGGTGGGCCTCGATGCCGGCCGCGTCGAGCTGCGTTCGGGACAGGACCACTCGCTGCTGGCCAGCTACCTCGGCGGCGATGCGGGGCACTGGTTCGGATGTCAGGTGGCCGCCATGGACGACCTCGACAACGACGGCGTGCCGGACTGGGCCGTCTCCAGTCCGCGCGAAGTGCCTGTGGTCGGGGCGACCCGCGGCGGCCGGGTGGCGCTGCGCTCCGGTGCGACGGGCGCGGTGATCCGCAGTTGGACCGGCGCGGCGTTCCAGGAACTCGGCGAGCAGATGCACGCCGTCGACGATCTCGACGGCGACGGGCTGGCCGACCTCATGTTCAACCGCAAGCAGGGCGGCGGCAGCGTGTCGACGATCGAGGTGCGCTCCAGCGCCAGCGGTGCGCTGCTGCTGTCACTCCCGGCCTGGGGCCCCATCGCCGCCAGCTACGCCTACTCGATCGCACCGACCGGTGATCTGGACGGTGACGGCCTGGGCGATCTCGCCCTCGCCAGCGACCACTGGCTGGGCGTGACCAACGATCATCGCCTGCGCTTCCACTCGAGCGTCACCGGCGCGCTGATCCACGAGATCCTCGACGTGGCGGTGCCCTGGCCCAACCCGTCCCTCGCCGTGCTCGACGACCTGGACAACGACGGCGTGGACGACCTGGCCTACGCCCAGACCAACCCCGACGACAAAGTCACCGTCCTCTCCGGCGCGACGTTCAGCGAACTCTGGAGCATCACCCGGCCGCCGCAGTGGGGCAGCCTCGGCCGCGGCATCATGTCGTGGCCCGACGTGGACGGCGACGGCCGCGACGAACTCGCGGTGCAGTACCACCAGGGCATCGGCTACGACTACCGGCTCTCGCTGCGCTCCGGGCTCGACGGCACCGAAGTGAGCGACCTGCGCACGGACATCACCCAGTTCAAGAACATGGGCGCGCGCATGGTGCGCGGCCCCGACCTGGACGGCGACGGCGGCGACGACATCCTGCTCGGCTGCTCCACGCCGAAGTTCTGGAACGAACCCGGCGCCGTGCGCGTCGTGTCGGGCACCTGCACGGGCACCAGCGTGGCGTACGGCAGCGGCCTGGCCGGCAGCGGCGCCTTCACGCCGCAGCTCTCGTCGGCCGGCTGTCCCGCTCCCGGCGTGTCCGGCACGCTGCGCGTACGCGACGGACTCGGCGGCGCTCCGGCAACCCTGCTGGTGGGCTTCGGCCCGGCCAGCGTGCCCTTCAAGCAGGGCACCCTGGTGGTGGATCCGGTCGGCGCCGTGTTCATCCACCTGCCCCTCAGCACACCGCAAGGCACCCCCGGCGCGGGCAACCTCGACCTGGCCTTCCTCGTGCCGGACGAGCCCCTGCTGAGCGGGTTCTCGATCTACCTGCAGGTGCTGGTCAAGGACGTCGGCGCCCCGGCGGGCTGGGCCATGACCGGCGGCCTGCACTGGACCTTCGGCTGACGGTCGCCGCAGGCGGCGCGGATCGAGTCAACGCGGCCGGCCGGTGCGAACTCACCGCCGGCCGCGTTGGACTCGACACGGACCCGGACGAGCTCCGATCGGCGAAGCCCTGGCGCGCTTGGCAAGGCCGTGCGCAGCGGCTACCGTCGTCGCCTCCACCCCCGCGAGCGCAAGCTGCGGCGCGACCCGCCGACGGCGAACGACCCGCATGGAGAATCCGTCGTGAGCGTCCATCCTGAGCCCCCCAGCTTGGACATCAACGTCGAGCGGCATGACGGCCATGTCGTCGTGCATCCCGTGGGCCGGCTCGACGCCACCAACGGCCCCGCGCTCGATCAGGCGCTCGAAGACGTGTTCGATGGCGGCGCCAACCGCTTCGTACTCGACATGTCGGGTATCGCCTACATCAGCAGCCTGGGACTGGCGGTGCTGCTCAGGGGTGCGAAGCGCGCCAAGGGTGAGGGCGGACGCATCTCGCTCTGCGCGCTCCAGGACGGCGTCACCAAGGTCTTCGAGATCAGCGGCTTCTTCGTGCTGTTCGACTGCTTCGAGACCCGCGCCGAGGCCCTGGCCGCGCTGACCTCTCCGGGCCAGGGGGACTGACGTGCTCACGCTCGCCGAGGAGATCGCGCTCCTGGCGCTGCACGACGAGGACGGCAGCTTCATCCCACTGCCCGAGCACGCGCTCGAGTTCGCGCTCACCAGCTCCGTGATCATGGAGCTGATGCTGCACGCCCGGGTCGACGCCGACCTCGAGCAGCTCATGCTCGTGGACAGCACGCCGGTGGGCGACGACATCCTCGACCCGGTGCTGGTCGCCCTCGAGCGTTCACAGGAGACATACAACGCGCACCGCTGGATCATGGTCCTGGCCCAGGAGGCCGAGCCGCTCAAGCGACGCGTGCTCGACCGGCTCGTGGCCCGGGGCGTGCTGCGCAAGGAGCAGCAGAAGTTCCTGTGGATGCTCGGCCGACGCCGCTACCCGGTCATCGACGGCAGCGAGCAGCGCGAAGCCAAGCTGCGCATCCTGAACATCATCCTCAGCGACGAGGTCCCGGATCAGCGGGACGTCGTGCTGATCGCCCTGGCCAAAGCCTGCTCGATCATCGACTCGATCCTCACGCCACGGGAGCTGCGTGCGGCGGCCCCGCGCATCGCCCAGGTGGCGCGCATGGACCTCGTGGGCCAGGCGCTGATCACGTCGCTGGCCGACATGCGCGACTGGGGCCGCTGGGTCGGCAGCCCGCGCGAGAAGGTCTGGGACCAGGCCCCGGACACGGCAACCGGCGACGCACCGGACTGACACCAGCACTCGGCGGTCACGACACATGGCCCCAACCCAACGCCTCACGCTCGCCAACGACCCGGCGGACCTGGTGAAACTGACGCTGGCGGCCCAGGCCTTCCTCGACGAACAGGGCGTCCCCGCCGACGTGGGCGACACGACGCAACTGGCCCTCGAGGAGATCGTGACCAACGTGATCAAGTACGCCTACGACGACGACGCGCCCCACCGCGTCGAGGTGTCCATGGCCCGCGAAGACGGCGTCATCGTGCTCTGCGTCGAGGACGACGGCCGCCCCTTCGATCCGCTCCAGACGCCGCCCCCCGCCCTCGACGAACCCGTCGAGGAGCGCTCCATCGGCGGCCTTGGCATCCACCTCGTGCGGCAGCTCGTCGACCAACTGAGCTACGAGCGGGTCGGCGACCGCAACCGCGTCGAGATGCGCATCGCGTTGCCCACCTAGCCCGGACTTCTCACCAGCTCCTGCTGCGGACACGCCTGGCGCTGCAGAGCTGCGTCGATCGACACTTTCGGTGCTCGGCGGGGTGGCCCCAACGACCGAGGGCGCCGACCCGCAGGACGACGCCCTCGAGATCAGCCGTGGTGGACGGCGGATGTCGGTCCGCCGTCACTCCTCCACCCAGCGGCTCGCGATCCGGAACCACCGGGACGCGTAGTAGTCGTCGAGGATGCGTTGCAGCAGCTCGCGCCTGCGCTCCGGGTCCTGTTCCCCGCGGGCCTCGTAGAACAGGTCCTGCGCCGGCTTGCCGTGCTTCTCGCGCAGCTTCGCATAGAGCGTCATGGCCTCTTCGGCGCTCGGCGCGTAGGCGTACTGCCGTCGGAACTCCCAGAAGTCGTCGACCCAGGCTCCGTCCGCGTTCTTCCCGATGGCAACCGCGAGTCGGCTGGCTTCGTCGGCCCCATCGGCCTGGACCCGTTCCCACAGACGAGCCGCGCTCTCTGCGACCGCCGCGTCGGCATCCCGAGCCTCGGCTCGACGCAGCGCGGCGATCGCCCCCCGGGCATCGCCCTCGTCCAGACAGCGCTCGGCGAACGCGGCCAACTCGGCCGGGTCGGACGCCGTCACACCCTCGAGCCAGCGCACGGCCGGCTCCACCGGCAGCAGCGCGAACATGTGCCCCGCCGTGGGATGGGAGAACAAGCGCAGCGCCTCGATGCCGCCGTCCTGCATGGACTCGTAGCAGTGTTCAGCGGCTGAGTACTCCACCAGCGGGTCGTTCTCGCCGTGCACGTGGGCGATGGCCACCCGGCGTTGCTTGGCGATGTGTTCCTCGTCGTCGAAGTCGCCGGGTTCGCACTGCACCAGCAGGTTGCACGACATGGGCACGGCCCCGTCGACCAGGTCCGGGTAGAACATGACCATGGCGTAGGTCAGGAAGCCGCCCTGCGAGTGGCCGCCGACGAACCAACGCTCGACGGGGTACGCCTCGTCGAGTTCCCGCAGCAGCTGCGCGACGAGACCGGGGCTCTGGTTGTAGCGGCCGGGCTCGCCCACCCCGTGACCGCTGAGGTTCACGTAGGTGTAGTTGTAGAAGCGGTTGCCGGGCTTGCTCCCCGGGGCGAGCTTCTCCCCTTCGACGCCGATCAGCATGTAGTCGGCCGCCAGCGCGGGGAAGGCGGCCACGATCGTGTCCACGTACGCCCCCGAGGACATGTTCGATCCGTGGAAGAACACGAGCGCCGGCGCACTCGTGCCGGGCGTCCAGTCCTCGGGAACACGGACCTGGTACAGCAGTCCGCACTGCCCCTGACCGTCGACGACCTGCCCCGGCACGGGCTTCGCGAGCACGTGGCGCTTGCGGTATCCGGCCCACGTGCCGCGTTGGCCGCCTTGCCCTGTGTACCGCCCCGTGAAGACGTCCCCGTCCTCCCAGAGCTCGAGCGAGCCCTCTCCGTTGCCCCAGGGGCTGCTCCATTCGAAGTCGAGGCGGCCGTCCTCGACCCTGCCGTCGATTTTCGCGCCGGCGTCGAAGCCGTAGCTGCCACGCAGCCGGGTCGACTCGCCCTTCAACTCCATGGGCCCGAAGGTCGTCATCCAGGTCCCGGCGAAGGAAGCCTCGACGGCTTCCGGCATGGACGCCCCTCCGGTCCATGGAAGCGTCGCGAGCAGCGTGGTGAGAACAAGCGGCAGCAGCATCGGTATCTCCCAGCCTGGAGTGTATCGCTTCGGAAACAGCGCCGAGCAGCACCGCGCGTGAACGACCGAGGGCGCCGACCCGCAGGCCGGCGCCCTCGATGACCAGCCGCTGTGGGCGGCGGGGTGTCAGTCCGTCGTCACTCGTCCTTGGGGCGCTTGGC
Organism: Planctomycetota bacterium; assembly: GCA_029259695.1. Taxonomy (GTDB): domain Bacteria; phylum Planctomycetota; class B15-G4; order B15-G4; family B15-G4; genus OFTM49. The sequence goes on along the minus strand of JAJDEQ010000210.1, from coordinate 21,408 downwards.
CTGCTTGGCCGTGCCCTTCTTGTCGAGGTTCGCGGTGTACTCCAACTGCTTGAAGTTGCCGTACTGCTCGCCGTTCGGGGCGACTGACCGGTCGCTCCAGCCCGAAGGGCCGCGCGCTCAGTGACTCACTGGGTCGTCATCTTCAGCGTGTTCGAGCTGCACAGACCGAACGAGACGCCGGCGTCCTCGATCCAGTACTGGATCCAGACGCACGTGCACGGCGGCACGCCCGACGGCAGCAGGAAGGGAATGTCGATCTCGCCGGCCCCGTTCGTCACCAGCCCGGTGATGAGGATGTCGGGCTCGGGCCCGAGGATCCCGCCCTTGAACGGAGCACGCAGCGCGGACAGGCCCACGACCAGGGTGACGTTGGCCGCCGCCGGTGCGCCCGTGAGCGTGATGTGATTGATGTCCGGCGACCCGCTGATGACCTTGCCCGTTCCCGACAGGTCGGGCACACCGCCACCCGAGCACGCCTTGCCGGCCGTCCAGTCCTCCCACGTCGGCTTGGTCGGGAACGAGACCGCGCCGAGCGTGTGACCGATGCAGTCCGCACCCGCCGGCGCTCTCTGGGTCCAGGCAAGCAGCCCGGTGGCACCCGGCAGCACGAGCGGACCCAGGAACGTGAGGTCGCCGATGCCGTGATCGTAGAGATTGTCTGAGGGAGCGGGGCCGAAGAGACCGCTCCACGCGTCATCCGCAGCCGTGGTGCCGGAGAGCAGACCGCCCACGTTGGTCCCGTTGATGAAGAAGCCCTCCGACGCCGGCCCGAGCTGACCGTCGATGGCGTTGATGAAGTAGATCAGGTCGCCGCCGTGATAGACGTTGCTGAAGTTCATCGGCGCGAGGGCCATGCCCGAGCGCAGCGGGTCGGACTCTGTGGACGTGTAGCCGCAGTAGATGTCGACGGTGCGGAACACGGGCGCCACCGCCGGCGGGAACTCGAACACGGTGAGGATCGTCAGGCCTTCGCCCCACGCAAGCGGATCGGCGCCCAGCGGCTTGTCGGTCGCCGAGGCGATCGTGTTGGGACCTCCCTGGATCACGATCCCCGCGCCGGCCGGGAGGATCGCCAGGTAGCCCGCGCCGCCGTCTTTCCCCCAGCACAGGTCGGGCGTGCCGCTGCCGCACAGCTCACCGACGACCGCCGTCCCGTTGACGAAGATCGTGTCCGTGGCGGGCGGCGCGCCGTCGAGCAGGTAGCTCCACTGGATGAACACGGCCACTTCGGTCGACGGCGGGAACAGCGGCGGCGTCACCAGCACGAACGGGTCGCTCTGGCCGGGTGGTGTGCTCGCTCGCGTGCTGGACCCGGCGGTCAGGAAGCCCGCACCGAAGCCCTTGTGGCTGAACACGGGGTCCGGTCCGAAGCCGGTCTCCGTCCCGCCGGCGTCGGGCACGGTCACCGAAGCCGTTGTGAAGCCGGCCCCGCGCACTTCCTGTGCCGACAACGGTGTGACCAGCAACCCGAGCGAGACGATGAACGCCAGGACGGCCACGCGACGACGGACGGTCGAGTCCACGTTGGAGCAATGCATACAGCTTCCTTTCCTCGCCCGGCACCGTCGCGCACAGCGAGTGGTGACGACGATCCCTGATCTCGGGCACCAGCGGCCCCTTTCCGTGATCGCTCACGGAGCATCCCGGTGCGTGCCCAGCCCACTCGACCCGTTGGTCGAGCCCGCCGACAGCGTACCGGCGTTGCGCGGATCCGGGGGATCTCAGCCACGAACCCGGCTCGTGTCGTGCAGGCCGCGACACACCCGGCAGGCTCGCGCAGGAGCGGACGCGCGCAGCACCCCGTGGACTACCCGAGGTGCAACGACCTCGAAGTCTGCCGGCCCCGACGGGTCGGCCCGCACAATCGTGAGCGGCTCGCCTCAGCGCCTAACGAGGGCGGCGACCCGGGGATCATCCGGCTCGACGATCTCGAAGTCGGCTTCGCAGTCCGGCAGGAGACGTGAGAGCGTCCTGCGCTCGGGGAAGCGGGGGACGCTGCACGCGAGGACTCGCCAGGTCGCGGGATCCTGTGTGTCACCAACAGCGAATGCCATGTCGTCGCCGTCCCATCCGCCGAGCCGGTAGTCCTTGAGCGAGATGGTGAACAACGACACATCGTCCGCGAACGACGACGCCAGTCGGCTCCGGAGTGCCTCGCGCGCAATCGACATCCCGAGCGTGTCAGGGCCGGGGAGATCCCACACCCCGGCCCCTCCGAGGATGTCAGCAGCCGCCTCGAGCTCACCGGCATCCGCCAGCAGCCAGGCGTATCGCACCCTCGTCAGGTCGGCACCGAGACGAGGCCGTCCGAACTCGTGCGCGAGGGGATCGAACTCGCAGTAGAACCAGGCCGCGTGATACCAACGCAGCGCGCCTTGCCGATCTCCGGTGCGGTCCAACAGCTCCGCCCGAGCGCGTGCGAGATAGAAGAGAGCTTCGGACAGGTCGGCCATGCAGCAGCCGTCCCAGTAGCGATCGACGTCGCCGAACAGCAGAGTCTGGGCCTCGACGCGGCGGCCGGCCATGTCGAGCAGCAGGGCGCGTGCGCTGATCCATCTTGCCCCGACCCATTCATCGCCGAACCGGAGCGTGACGGGATCAGGAGCCGGATACTCCTCGACGAGTCTGTCGAGCACGTGCTGCGCGAGCTGGGCCAGAGCGCCCCAGCCGGGTGCATCGTGGTACTCGAGCCCGTAGCGGGACGCGAAGAGAGCCAAGCGGGCCGAGATGACCGGGCAGGGGTCGCGCTCGAGTGCAGCCGAAGCCGTGTCCTCGTTCGACCAGGGCGAAGCGATGCGCGGCCAGTCGGGTCGGTCGACCCAGCGGCTGAGCATGCTGTGCAACTCGGCGATCTCCCGGGCGCTACCCGAGGTCTCCCCAGGTCGATTCGCCTCGACCTCGGCCACCGTCACCTCGACAGGGGAGGCGTCGATCGGGCAACCGATCATGGCCATGCAGAGCGGCAGGAGGATGAGCCGAAGGTCCACGATCAGCACGCACCTCCCCACTGCCGGTCTCGCCGCCGGGGCGCGACGGCATCGGGCCCGAGAAGCCCGCGCGTCGTGGCACGGGCACGTCTCCCTATGATCCAGCCGGCCCGGCGAGTGTTGCGTCGAATAGTCCTCGCGTGAAGGGCCGAGCCTCCGGCCTGCCCCTGCTCAGCCGCGACGAGCACCGCGACGACCGCGCGGTTTGCGGGAACGGCGGGCGGCGCGCTCGTCCGACGACTCGGGTGGCACCAGACACTCCGGGCCGTGCCCGATCAGGTCCTCGCGCTCGGCGATCGCCAGGGCCTCGCGCACGAGCGGCCACTGCTCGCGATCCCAGTAGAGGATCAGCGCCTTCTGCAGCTTCTTCTCGCGCAAACCGCGCGCCGTGTACACCGGCTTCATGGTGAGCGGGTCGTAGCCCGACCAGTACATCGTGGCGGCGAGCGACATGGGCGTGGGGATGAAATCCTGCACCTGCCGCGGCCGGTAGCCCTCGGCCTTCAACCACAGCGCCAGGTCGACCATGTCGGACATGCTGCAGCCCGGGTGCCCGCTGATCAGGTACGGGATCTCGTACTGTTCCTTGCCCGCCGCCTTCGACTCGCAGGCGAACATCTCCTTGAAGCGCTCGTAGCTCTCGATGCCGGGCTTGCGCATCTTGTCGAGCACGCCGGGGGCGACGTGCTCTGGCGCCACCGACAGGTGCCCGCCCACGTGGTGCGCGGCGAGTTCCTGCACGTACTCGGGGCTGAGTTCGGCCAGGTCGTAGCGCACGCCCGAGGCGATGAACACGTTGTTCACGCCCTCGGCCTCGCGCACCTGGCTCATCACGTCGATCAGCGGACCGTGGTCCGTCTCCAGGTTCTCGCACACGCGCGGGTGCACGCAGCTCAGGCGTCGACAGGCCGACTCGATCTCGTCGGACTTGCAGCGCATGCGGTACATGTTCGCGGTCGGTCCGCCGAGATCGGTGACCGTGCCGCGGAAGTCGTCCATGCGGCGCAGGGCGCGGATCTCGCGCAGCACGCTGTCCGCCGAGCGGTTCTGGATCACGCGCCCTTCGTGCTCGGTGATCGAGCAGAACGTGCAGCCCCCGAAGCAACCGCGCATGAGCACGACCGAGTGCTTCACCGTCTCGTAGGCCGGGATCGGGTCGCGGTAGCTGGGGTGCGGCACGCGCTGGAACGGCAGGTCGTACAGCTCGTCCATGGCCACCACGTCGTGGCCCTTGGCGGCGGCGTCGGCACCATCATCGTCGTCGAGCGGACGGGCGGGCGGGTTGAACCACACCGCCCGGTCGCCGTGACGTTGCACGACGGGCCGGCCGTTGAACGGGCTGGTCTCGTTGTGGAACAGCCGCGCGGCGACGGCGTAGGCGTGGCGATCCTCGGTGACCTCTTCGTAGCTGGGCATGATCACCGGGCCGCCGTCGCGCACCTGTCGGCTCGGCGCGGCCTCGGCGGCGGCGGTCTCGTCGCGGGACAGGATGAAACCGGTGCCGTGCACGTCGCGGATCGACGCGATCGGTTCGCCGGCGGCCATGCGCCGCGCCACCTCCCACACCGGACGTTCGCCCATGCCGAAGATGAGCATGTCGGCCTTGCTGTCGATCAGCATCGAGCGACGCACGGTGTCGCTCCAGTAGTCGTAGTGCGCGATGCGGCGCAGCGACGCCTCGATGCCGCCCAGGATCACCGGCACGCCGGGGAATGCCTCGCGGCAGCGATTGGCGTAGACGGTGGTGGCGCGATCGGGGCGCAGCCGGCGGCCGCCAGGCGAGTACTGGTCCTCGCCGCGGTGCTTCTTCTGCGCGGTGAGGCGGTTGAGCATCGAGTCGAGGTTGCCCGCCGAGACGCCGAAGAACAGGCGCGGCCGCCCGAGCTCACGGAACGCATCAACACTCTGCCAATCGGGTTGCGCGATGATCCCCACCCGCAGGCCGCGGCCCTCGAGGAAGCGCCCGATGAGCGGCGGCCCGAAGGCCGGGTGGTCCACGTAGGCGTCGCCCGAGACGATGATCACGTCGAGCGCTTCCCAGCCCCGCGCCCGCAGGTCGGCGGCGGTCACGGGCAGGAACAGCTCGGTGGAGCGGCGGGAGGGCGTTTCAGGCGCAGACATGGGAACCGCCCAGCATAGGCCTTTCGACTGGTCCTCTTGAGCCAGGAACGCGTGTTCCGGGAGGCTCCGTGTGCTGGGGAGCGCCCCACAATGCCGCGAAACGCACGACGGCGGCCCTGACGTCACATACTCTGGACTTCCCCTGAACAGGACCTTCGTGTCGGGCAGTCCATGGCCCTGTTTGGTACGGCTCGCGCCGTGGTGTACGGCGGAGCTCGGCCCTCATCCAAGGGAAAAGTGAGGGCAACAGTCAGGAGTCCGATCGACTCCGGGAGGAGACTTCATGTTCACAGTGATTGGTTCAGCAGTCCTCGCTGTCTTGCTTGCGACGCCGGCCCAGGTCTCGCACCAGGGCGGCAAGACGCAAGTGGGTGGCGAGACCACCACGAGCAGTGGCGTGACGGCCGCCGGTGGCGGCGGCTTCGTCATGGGCATCGGCCCCGGCCTCGAAGCGGCCGAGGGATCCGGTCTCGACATCATCGGCATCATCGAGCCCAGCAATCCGCCTTGGATTCCGCGCGGCATGCGGGCGTTCCCCCAGGCATTCCCGTTCGAAGTGACCGACATCTCCGAGCTCGGGGACGACTTCGTCCTGGTCAAGATCACCAACGAGGCGGAGGAGACGGTGCCGCGCGATGTTCCCAAGGTGGATCGCAAGCGTCTCAACGACTTCATCGCGCGCTTTGGCGTCAACACCCGCGCCGTCCCGACGGCGTTCCTGATGACGCGGCGCGGCCAGGTCTACGGCCGGATCGCTCCTGAGCCCAACAGGGCGTCGGACTTCGTGAATCGTGCCAGGACCCTGCGCCAGAGTCGCGACAAGATCGTGGGTGACCTCGACAGGATCCGCGAAGGCAGCATCGACGACGACGCGAAGCGGCTCGAAGTAGCTCTCTCCGTGGCGCCGATCACCGTCGGCGTGACGCATACGACCGCGATCCAGATCATCACCGCCCAGGATCCCCAGGACGTCAACGACGCCCTGGCCCGGGATGCATTGGAGGAGCTCAGCCGGGAGCAGTTCCGTCGTATGGCCAGCATCGACTGGGCCCAGTTCCGCAAGCAGATCAATGCGCTGCCGAAGGCCCGGCCCAACGTGACCCGCGTCGGTGACTACCACGCCGTCCGCGCGATCGTGATGGCCAAGGTCGAGGACGCGACCGAGGCCGCGGCGAGCCTCGATGAGGCCCGCGGGCGTCAAGCCACGCCGGCCCTCGTCGAGACTGCCGAGTACGGCATCGAGCAGCTCTAGTTCGCTGCTGGCTGGACACCGGCGCCCCCCGCCGGACCGACGGAGCCGGGACCACGACGTGGTTCCGGCTCCGTCTCTTTGTTGCCGCGCGACGCCCCCGCTGATCCCGGGCAGCCGGCCCTTGGCCGCCCCCGCCGGTGAGGGGCGACGCTCCACGCGTATCCGGGCGCGGCCGACTAGACTGCGGCGATGCTCACGATGCTGCTCCTGCTCCTCTCCCTCGCCCTGCTCGCTCCCGCACAGGACGCCCCCGCCGCCGTGGTGTTCCGCGGCGTGACCGTGATCGACGTCCGCAACGGGGAGCGCACGGCCGAACGCACCGTCGTCGTCTCCGGTGAGCGCATCGTCGCCGCCGGGGACGGATCGCTCGACGCTCCCGAGGGGATCGTCGTGGAGGCGCAGGGGCTCTTCATGATCCCCGGCCTCTGGGACATGCACGTCCACGCGACGTCTTCGCTCCGCTTCCCCGAGCTCTTCGTGGCAAACGGTGTCACCGGCGTCCGTGACATGTTCACGATGGGCGACGTGAAGGCGGTCGAGTCGCGCTACGTCAACGGGAGCGCGCTCGGACCGCGCGTCGTCGGGGCCGGTCGCATCCTCGACGGAGAGCAGCCCTTCTGGCCGGGCTCGCTCGAAGCCAAGGATGCCGACCAGGGACGCGCAGCCGTCAGCGAGCTGCGCGCTGACGGCGCCTCGTTCATCAAGGTCTACTCGAAGCTCGCCCCGGACACGTACCGCGCCATCGCGGCGGAGGCGCGCGAGCAGGGCATCCCCTTCGCCGGCCACGTGCCCAGTGCGGTGCGCGCCATGGAGGCCGCGCGCCTCGGGCAGAAGAGCATCGAGCACCTGAGCGGCGTCCTGGCCGGCTGTTCGACCGAGGAGCAGCGCATCCTCTCCGGTGAGCTCGGCTACCAGGAGCGCGCGCGCCTGGCCCTGGAGACATTCGACGAGGAGCGTGCGGCGACACTCTTCGCGGCCTTCGCCGAGCACTCGACCTGGCACTGTCCGACCCTCACGGTCCTGCGCTCGATCGCCCATCTCGACGATGCCGACTTCGTGGCGGACGAGCGCATCCGCCACCTGCCGTCGTTCTGGAAGGACATCTGGAACCCGTCGAACGACTGGCGCTTCCAGTCCTACACCGAACAGGACTGGGACAGCGCGCGGGCCGGTTGGCGCAAGAGCCTCGAGGTCGTCGGCGCGCTCCACGCGGCGGGCGTCCCGCTGCTCGCGGGCACCGACTGCGCGAACCCCTACTGCTTCCCCGGTTTCAGCCTGCACGACGAACTCGGGTTGTTCGTCGAGGCGGGGCTCACGCCGCTCGAGGCGCTGCGGACCGCCACGTGGAACCCCGCCGTCTTCCTCGGGCTGCAAGACGATCTCGGCGCGGTCGAGGCGGGCCGCCTCGCCGACCTCGTGCTGCTCGCGCGCGACCCGCTCGAGGACATCGCGAACACCCGATCGATCGTCGGCGTCGTGGCCAACGGCCGCTGGATCGACGCGGACCGGGTGCGCGCACTGATCGGTGAGTGACACGCCCCCCGACGAGCGCCGCCCGCGGGCCTGCCCGGCGCCTGGTCACACGACTCAGCGCTCGATGAGCAGATGCTGCAGGCAGACCATGGTCGGGATCGGCGGGTAGCGCATGACGATGCGGTACGCGGCGAAGTCGTCCAGCGTGCAGCCCACGCGCTCGACGACCCGTGTCACCAGCTCGGTGTGCCGCGCGAAGTGCGGCGTGGCCATGAGCGGCGGCGCAGTGCCCAGGTGCTCGATGCGCTCGGACAGCGGTAACTGGAAGCGCATGCTGCGGTCGGCGCTGACCTGCGGCTCGGTCTCCATCAGGCTGTACAGGAACGCCTCGGGCGGCAGTGTGAACGGCAGGTCGCGGTGAACCAGCAGGTCGTTGAGCACCACTTCGGTGGGTGTCCTCAGCAGGCTCGCGTGTTCGGCGACCTCGCCCGGCACCATGGCGTGCACCGGTGCGAACTTGCGGTAGCGCATGCCGAACAGACACGAGAGGGCGGCGGCCTTGCCCACCGGCCCCTCGTTCAGCTCGAAGCGCACGCCGCTGCCGATGGGCACGCTGCGCACGGGCGGCAGCGGGTCGGAGCTGAACTCGGACAGGAACGGCGCACCACCGGGCGCGTCGTCCCGCGGCATGAGCGGCTCCACCGGCGACGTCGCCTTGCTCGCGCTGAAGAAGGTCGAGTACTGGGCGACGGGCCAGCGCGCCGTCGAGCGCAGGCGCCGCAGGTCGAGCAGGCCGCTCACGTTGGCGATGTCGAGGAAGTCGGGATCCTCGGCGTTGGGCAAGAGCACGCGCAGGCTGAGCTGGACCCGGGCCTGGATGCCCCACGTGGCGCTGTTGCCCAGGAACGACTGCTTGCGGCTCGACTCCACCGAGCCGGGGTCGTGCGATCCCGCGCGCATGCTCTCCAGCGTGCGCTCGAAGGTGGCGCGGTCGCCGGCGTGGGTGCTGATCACGGCGTGCAGCCCCTCCATCGCGTCCCGTGCCCGGGCCAGCAGTTCCGGCGCGGGGCCGTGGCGACCCAGGGCCTCCAGCACCCGGTCGAGTCCCCGCCGGCCGGGGACGTAGCGCGCAGCCTCGAGCGGGTCGGAACTCCCGAGCACCTTGGCGATCTTCCACGCCTGGCTCTTCGTCACCCCGTAGCTGCGCGAGACCTCCTGGGGTGCGGCGGGGTCCGCCCCGACGGCGGCGTAGAGCTCGAAGAGGGCTGCCCGGAGGGCCCGAACGGCCGATTCGAGCGACTTGGCCAGCGGCCCCGGCGTGTCCGGCGGCTCGATAAGCTCTTGTGAATTCATGCCTTGCAACGCCCGGGGCAGATTCGGATGGCCAGTTCAGGAGAGAGCTTAGCGGGCGTTTGCCAGTGCCTCCATCGTTTTCAGGATTTTCCACATGGAATATTGCGTGGATGACGCGACGTGGCATATGGTGCTCCCCCACGCGCCGAACCCGCCGCGGTCCGCACCTCTTCCTCTGCCACCTCTCGCCCATCCGGAATCCGATCATGCTTCGATCCACCACGAGCCACGGGCGTCGCACCCCCGTCCTCGCCCTGGCCGGTCTCCTCGGCGCCGCCCTGATCGCCCCCGCCGCCTCGGCCCAGACGTTCGATGCCATCGGCACCGGGATCGGCAAGGGTCTCAGCTCCGACGGTTCCCACGCCTACGGCAACACCCACACCCAGGGCGCGTTCATCTGGGACGAGGTCTCCGGCATCGCCCTCATCGGTGCCGACAACGACGCCGTGGGCTCCAACCCCGACGGCACGCTGGTCGCGGGGAACGGCGGTGCCGGCTCCGGCCAGGAGGCCGCGCTCTGGGAGGGCAGTGTCTTCGGCGGCCTGGGCACGTACATGGGCGCCAGCGGCTGCGGCAACTCGCTGAGCAGCGCCTACGCGATGTCCGACGACGGCACGGTCGTCGGCCTCGCCTGGAACGGCTGCAACGCCAGCCCCTTCCGCTGGACGCTGAGCGGCGGCATGGACCAGCTCCCGTACCTCGGCTCCAGCGGCCGCGCCAACGACATCTCCGCCGACGGCTCGACCATCGGCGGCCACGACGTCCAGAGCGGCACCTGGCTCGCGTGCATCTGGGACGAGAACAACGACCAGACGATCCTGCTGGAGACCTACAGCAGCATCTACGGACTCAGCTTCGACGGCACCTACGCCGTCGGCCAGGCCGGCGACGATCCGTTCATCTGGTCGGAGGTGGACGGCATGCGCATCCTGCCCCGTCCGGCTGGAGTCTCCCCGTCACTCGACGGCATCGCACTGGCCGTGTCGGCTGACGGCACGACCGTGGTCGGCGTGTACGGCAACGTACTGGGCGGCGCCGGCTTCGTCTGGCGCGAAGGTGAGGGCACCGAGCTGGCCGAGGACTGGTTCCCTGACCAGGGCATCCAGTTCGGCGACTCGATCAACGCGGTCATGGACGTCACGCCGGACGGGCGCACCTTCCTGCTCAACCTCGGCGACCTGATCTTCGGCTTCCAGATCGTCCGCGCCGAACTCGAGCACGAGAACTTCCAGGACGTCGGCAACGGCCTCGCCGGCACGAACGGCGAGCCCGACCTCACCGGCGTCGGCGACCTGCTCGGCAACGACCCGCTCACGATCACGCTCGACAACGGTCTGCCCCTCGGAAACGCCTACCTGTGCGTGGGCTTCGCCGAACTCAACGCGCCCTTCAAGGCCGGTGTCATGGTTCCCGACATCAGCGCACCAGGCTTCGTGATCGAGAACCTGCCGCTCGACGGCAATGGTGACCTCGTGCTCGCGTCGACCTGGCCCGCGGGCATTCCCTCGGGCTTCAGCGTCTACATGCAGTACTGGATCTCCGACGCGGGCGGCCCGGCGGGCTTCGCGGCCAGCAACGGACTGCGCGCAACAACTCCGTAGCCATCCCCCTTGCGACCGGGCTCCTCCCTCGGTCGCATCACGCGTCGTACACACCGGCCCTCGCGCACCCGCGCGGGGGCCGGTGTGCTTTCCGGACCCCGTGCCGCGGTTCGCAGCGCGCCCTCACGGGCCGGGCACACCGTGAAGGCACGGCTGGCTGCGCGCGATCGTTCGCCCCGTCAGTTCAGGTCGTGCGCGCTGATCCAGGCGGCGACGGTCTCGTGCAGGCCATCCCCCACGCGGGGCCAGCGCCAGACGCCCTCGGCGTCGTAGCCGGAGCGTAGTTCGAGACGGTGATCGGCACCGGGGTAGGTGTGGGCGGCGACTCGCTCGGCTGAAGGGAACAGGCCGCGCAGCGCGGCGGCATTCTCCGCCGGCGGCGTGATCCAATCCGCCCCGCCGTAGAGCAGCAGCACCGGGACGTCGAGGTCGCTCACCACCTGCGCCGGACTGAAGGCGTGGTTGGCACGCCACCAGCGCAGGTCATCGTCCGAGCGCGGCTGATCCACGTACTGTCCCCAGTCCTCGCGCTGGGCACGCTGGACGGCCCGGTCGAACGCGTCCCAGCCGCTCCCGGTGCGCACCACCTCGAAGTACTGGTCCATGTACGCGAGCGCGGCCTGGATCTGGTCCGCATCGCGCCCGTCGTCGCGCATGCCGTGCTCGATCTTCTGCAGCTCCTGTTCGCGGGGCGTGCCCGACGCGGCCGAGACGAGCAGCAGGAAGGCGATCTCGTCCTCGTCGCTCGCGGCGAAGTCGGCCGCGACCTGTTCGGCGACCCAGGCGCCCTGGCTCTCGGCCTTGAGCCCGATGCGCGCCGGGTCCACCTCGGTTCGTGAGCGCAGGAAGCGCACCGCGGCCAGACCGTCATCTGCGAGTTGACGCAGGCTTGCATCGACGGCGCTCCCGGACACGACCAGGTCGCGCTTGTCGAAGAACAGCACGGCCAGTCCCTGGCGCCCCAACAGGTCGGCCCAGGAGCGGTAGGTCCAGTGCTGCCGTCCTTCGGATGCCGAGTTGTGCAACAGGACGACCGCCGGGTGCGGGCCGGGACCGTGCGGAACGAGCAGCGTGCCGGGGAGCTCGAGGTCACCGCTGGCGAAGCTCACGTCCTCGAGCGTGAAGGCCGGCGGCTCGGTGCGCTCGAGCTGCAGACTCAGCGCGTTCGCACCCAGCGGCTTCTCGGCCCGAGCCCTGTCGCCGTCGAACTCGAGTGCGAACAGCCCCAAGCCGAAGGGCAGTTCGACCTCGACCAGGTCCGCGGCCGACGTGACGGGAGCCGGCTCCCAGGCCATGAGCAGCCCGGGCACATCGAGCGTCCCCTGCAGCGCGTCTCCCGCCTCGTGCAGCTCGAGTCGCAGCGGCATGTCGCTGCCCTGGAACGACAGCGCGCCGCTCCAATGCCCGGAGATGTCATCAGCCTGGGCACGCACCGCCGTCGTCGGCAGGCACACGAAGAACACGCAGACGAGGGCTCGGGCGCTCAGCAAGGCAGGCTCCAACAGGGGGATGATGCCCAGCAAGACACCGCCCGAACCAGCGTGCGCAGCAGAAGCTCGGAGAAATCCGTTCCCGGCCCTGCCGACGGCGACCAGCCTCGCAGGCGGCGGCTCGGCATCCTCACCGGGGCGAGGTGGCCTGGGTTCGCTGAAGCGTGCGTTGGGCTCGCTTAGACTGCGGCCATGAGACCGCTCGACCGACGTGAGTTCCTGCGCCTGGTGGGCGTCACGGCCGCCAGCGCCACCATCATGGGCTGCTCCGCGACGCCCTGGGCGTCGTGGACCGTGCCGGTGCGCACGCGCCGCGACGGGCCCCTGCGACTCGGCGTCGTGGGCGTGGGCGGCCGCGGGGCGGGCAACCTGGCGGCCGTCTCCCAGGAGACGATCGTGGCGTTGTGCGACGTGGACACGCGCCCGCTGGCTGCCGCCGCCGAGCGCCATCCGGGAGCCGCCACGTTCCGCGACCACCGCGTCATGCTCGCGGAGTCGGAGCTCGACGGCATCGTCATCAGCACGCCCGACCACATGCACGCCCCGATCGCCATGGCCGCCTTGCAACGCGGCCTCGACGTGTACTGCGAGAAGCCCCTGGGCCGGCGCACGGACGAGTGCCTGGCGCTGCAGCGCGCCGCGGCGCACATGGGAGCGGTGACGCAGATGGGCACGCAGATCCACGTGGGCCATCACCGCGAGTGGCTCGATGCCTGCCGCACGCGTGGGCCGACGACCTGCGGCTTCGACTACGCCGCGAGACTGACCCGCGCCGTGCTGGCCGGCGTCGAGGCCTATCGCACGGGCGCGAGCGACGCCGACACGGCGCTCGCGTTCTCCTGACCGCGCGGCGACCGGGGTCAAGGCACGTCGTGCCACCGCAACGTGGAAACCACGGACACCCCGGCATGCCGACACGTCGGACACCGCGAGGCGCGGCGACCGGGGTCAGCTCTCGGCGATCAGCAGGTCCATGGCGAAGCGCAGGGTCCAGGCGGCCTCGGTGGCGGTCTGGCCTTCGGCAGCATCGAGCGCACGGGCGAACTCGTTGCTCAACTCCGGCCCGAGGTCATCCGATGCGAAGGCCAGCACCGCTTCGACGCTCGTGCGGTAGACCGCCGCGCAGGCCTCGGGGTTGCCGTCGTTGAACAGCGGCGCGCCGCGATCGACAGCGTCCATGAGCAACGCCAGCGCCTTGCCGGTCGTCGACGTGACGAGTTGCAGGTCGGCCGGCACCAGCACGGCGTCGATCACGTGGACCACGCCGCCGCCGCGCACCCGGTCGGGCGAGACGACGGTTGCAGCGCCGATGGACAGTCCCGCGTCGCTCTGGCGGATCGGCAGAACCTGGCCGTCGAGCATGCGCGCCTCGTCGGTCTGCAGCGCGAAGAACGCGGTGACCGGCGCGTCGATGACGTGGTGCAGCAGCACGGACTTCAGCGCGTCTTCGTTCTCGGGGCGCAGCAGGCTCGCGACCACGTCGTCGGGCAGTGCGGCGAAGGCGTCGTCGGTGGGTGCGAAGAGCGTGAAGCCGTCGAGCCCGGCCACGGCTTCGTCGAGGCCCGTGCGTTGCAGCAGCGTGGCCAGCACGGAGCACTCATCGGGCAGCAGGGCCCCGTCAGCGTTGCTCGCGGTCCCGGCGCTCGTCCCGGCCCCGCCCTGATGGCTGCGCGACGACGTGCCCTGAGCGGGCGTCGTGACGTACCCGCGGGCGTCACCGCGATAGCTGGCGATCTCGTCCACCTCGAGCGCGAACGGTCCGGGCTGCTTGTCGTAGAGGTAGATGGCCATGGACGCGATGCCTGCCGGATCCAGGGCGGGCGCCCGGACCTCCTGGCCGAAGCTGGTCGGCGTGAAGCCGTCGTAGGGCAGCCGCACCGTGGTCCACTCGTCGGCGATCGTCTCGAAGGACTGCCAGTAGCCGCCGGCCGGCAGCCACACCCCGTCCACTTCGAACGACATGATGTAGGTGCGTCCGTCACCGCGCACGAGGACCTCGATGCCGTCACTGCCGGCCAGGTCGTAGCGCACGTTGCGCGTGCGGAACGAGGTGAACCCGCCGTTGTTCTCCAGCGACAGGTTGCCCAGGAAGCGCACCGTGCCGTCTTCCGTGGCCTCGATGCGCGAGGTGGAGCGCCCGCCCATGACCGAGTCGTTCACGCACGACCAGCGCCCCACGTCGGGGGCGTCGAAGCTGTGGACATCGAGGGCGGCGGCGAGGGTCACGGCGAGCAGGAAGGACATGGCGGATCTCCGGGCAGGTGGTCTGCACTCGGCTTCGCTCGCCATCCTTGTCCGGATTCATCGGGCCTCCGGACGCTCACGTTGCGGCACCTGCATCCGGTGGGCTCTGGCGGGCGAAGGACGACCAGGGTCGCGCAGCCGATGCACGCGCGAACGGGGGTTGCCCGGACAGCGCCGCTTCGGAGATGCTCTGTTCCCGCTCGCGCCCCGGCAACGCGATTCACCGGCCGCCGGGGCCGAAACGCCCCCGGTGACACCCACACGCAAACGACCGCGCACACGCGCTGAACTCGGAGAACACCATCATGGTCAACGACAAGCAGCCCGTCGTCGAGCCCCTCGAGAGGCTCCTCGCCGACAGCTACACGCTGTACCTCAAGTCGCACAACTACCACTGGAACGTCACCGGGCCGATGTTCACGACGCTGCACACGCTGTTCGAGACCCAGTACAACGAACTCGCCCTGGCCGTGGACGAGATCGCCGAGCGCATCCGCTCGGTCGGCGCTCCGGCCCCGGGCAGCTACTCGCAGTTCATGGAGCGCGCGGTGGTCAAGGAGGACACCACCGTCCCGGCCGCGATCGACATGATCACCAACCTCGTCGCCGACCACGAGACCGTGGCCGAGACGGCCCGCAAGGTCGTCCGGGCAGCCGAGGCGATCAGTGACGACGCCACGGTGGACCTCGCCGTGCGCCGCATCGACGTGCACGAGAAGAGCGCCTGGATGCTGAGGAGCCACCTGGAGTAAGGGTCCCGTCCCCCGTCCCGCTACTCCTGGAGCGCGGGAGACATGACCAGCAGCACCTGGTGCGCCTCGCCGTCGTCCTCGCCCGAACGCTCCAGCAACAGCTCGCGTACGGCGTCCAACCGGCGATTCAGCTCGTCGAGTTGAGCGGGTGTGAGGCGGGCCGTGTAGGCCTGCACGCGCATGTTCTTGCCATTGCCCTCGCGCACCTCGCCGTCGGCGCCCACGGCCTCCAGCAGTCGACGCTCGGTGGTGCGCAGGGTCGTGGCGTAGGTCCGCCGCAACTCCCGCAGGAACGCGGGCGTGCGACGGGTGGGGTGGTACTGGAGACGATCGGCGGCGACCTCGTACAGCGCCTCGTCGCGCCGGCCCGCCGGGCGGGTCCCCGCGCTCCGCACCAGGCCGGCATCGACCAGGATGTCCATGTGGTAGTAGAGCGTCTCGGCCTGGCGCCCCAGGCGCGCGGCGATCTCCCCCACCGAGCAGGGCTCCAGGAGCCGCAGGGTGCTCAGCATCTGCTGGCGCACCAGGGAGTTGAGCGCGCGGAACTGCGGTGCCCGCTCGATCACGAGCCTGGGAGGACGCTGGGGAGCCATGGCAGATCCTGGAGTGAGCGCTGCGCGTCGCGAGGACGCCACAGTCATTACTAGAATTATTGCATACTATTCTAGTGATGAAGGCGCAGAGAACCTGGAACCCGCCTTGGAGGAGTCCCCCCATGTCCGCCCGCCTGACGCTCGCGATCCTGGCCCTTGCCGTCCCGTCCCTCGCCCCGCCCGCGGGGGCGCACGCAGGTCGGGTCCAGGAGAGCGGGGCCTGGGCGACGCCCACTACGGAGACCGACCTCCGCGCGCGCATGCAGGGCTCGTGGCAGCACGTGGAGCAGTCGTTCCTCATGCGCTTCAGCGACCATCGGTGCGTGCGCTTCCGCGACGGGGACCAGAGCCTGTTCAGCGTGACGTACACGGCCGAAGGGGCCCGACTCACCAGCGTCTGGCCCGTGGCACCCGTGCCCGGCACATGGACCCTGGAGCAGGGCGCACTCACCGCCCGCTACCCGGAGGGCGACCGCGTGGACCGCTTCCGTCGCCTCGACGAGGTGCCCGAGGAACTCGAACTCGAGCCCTACGTCCTCGGCGATCGAGAGCCGGACGCCGCCGAACGGGAGGCCCTGCTGGCCGAGTTCCGCGAGCGCTCGGTCACCGACCAACGCGCCCGCATGGCGCTCCAGGAGGCAGAGTCCCGAGCCGAGGCTGAAGGCCGCCTCACTTCGCCGGAGGACTATCAGGCCTTCACGCAATCGCCCGACGTGCGAGAACTGCTGAACGAGATGACCGCGGTCGACCGTGAGAACACAGCACGCCTGATCGAGCTGCTGAAGGACATCGGCTGGCCCACGGCCGAGCGCTTCGATCACGCGACCACGAACACGGCTTTCCTCATCGTGCAGCACAGCGGCCACCTGCGCCTCATGCGCACCGCCCTGCCGCTCATCGAAGAAGACGCCAGACGCGACCCCGAGCTGGGGCAGAACTACGCACTGCTCCACGACCGACTGCAGCTGAACCTGGGTGAATCCCAGCGCTACGGCACCCAGCTCAGCCGCCGCGCGGACGGCGCGCTGTACCTCGACCGACTCGAGGACCCCGCCGACGTCGACGCACGCCGGCGGGAGATGGGCATGACCAGCCTCGAGGCATACCTGGCCCTGTTCGAGTCCATGGGCCACAACGTCGAACGGCCCGGGAGCCCGGAGCCCCGCTGAGCCGCCGGCTCCCGATCCAACTCGCCGCGGGCACGCTGCTACCCGGCGATGTCGTGCGCCTGCGACTCGCCAACGCCACCCCGGGCCGTCTGGACCTGCCCTACGGCCCCGATCACCAGTCCGTTCAGACGTACACCGAGACCTTGTCCTTGAACTCCCAGTGCATGGCCACGTTGGCGATGCCGCTCACCGGGGAGCCTTCCTCGCCGCTGCCCAGGCCGAGGAACTGCAGCTCGGTGCGGTCCATGCGGAAGCTGCCGTCGGGCTGCTCGGCGCCCGTGAAGCTCCCGCCCGAGGCCACGATGCGGCTGGTGACGATCTCTCCGGCCGTCCCGTCGGCGATGCGCGCCGCGTCGTTGTTGGCGAGCGCGAGCGTGAACACCTGGGTGCCGTAGAAGTCGTCACCGGCGCCGGTGCGGATGAACGCCATGATCCACGCGGCCACGGCAGCGATGAAGGCCGAGACCACGTCCCGGGCCGTCGCAGCGATCAGCGCGCTGATGTACGCCGCCGTCTCCGCCGCGAGTTCCGCGGCGAGTTCGGCCTGGGCATCGGCGATCTCCTGCTGCATCTCGGTCAGGAACGCGTTGACGTCGGCCGCGAACGCGTGGTGCAACATGTCGTGCAGCAGCTCGTCGACCGCCTGCTGCCACTCGACCAGCCAATCGCCGCTGTCCTCCTCCATCATCGACACCACCGCCGTGAGCGTGCGCGGCCAGTAGGTCTGGTTCGGCGTGCCCAGCCAGACCGTGGCGCGCTTGCCGAACGGGTGCTCGCTGCGATCGTCGGGGTCGACGGTGAACGACGAGGGGCCGATGCGGCCGTGCTGCACCGCGCCCTGGGGCGTGTGCTCCACGACGAACCCGCTGAGATGGAACTCCTCGTTCCCGGGCCCGGCCTGATCCTCCACGAGCCTGAAGAAGTCGAAGAAGTACTCGGCCTTGCGGTAGACGTCGATCTGCTCGATGTCGAACTCGGTCGGCGTCCCCTGGAAGTTCAGGCCGTAGCGGATGATGCACGCCGGCGACCACGGACCGATCCCGTCGGGAGCGGTCGGGCTGTACGTTCCCAGCTGCCCGATGCCGCCGCTGGTGTCGAGGCCGTAGTCGAAGCCGACACCGCTCCCGCCGAGGGGCAGCACGCGCAGGTGATAGGTCTGTGCCACGTTCGGCGGCGTGGGCGGCAGGTGGTTGCTCATCGCGATGGTGAAGTACCCGCCCACGCCATCGTCATCGGGGATGTCGGGGATGTAGCCGCCGGCGACGACGTTCCCCGGATGACCGGGCAGCACCGGGCCGCGCAGCTCCCAGTAGGCCCGGGCGGCGCCCGGCTGGCGCGTGCTCCAGCGGAAGTCGAGCAGCTCCGGAAAACCCATGTGGATCTTGCGCCGCCAGCTCGTGTCGATCTCGCCGGCGATCTTCAGGTCGACGACGGTCGCGGGGTCGAGCGCCTCGCGGTGAAACGGCGACCGCTCGGTGATCGCGCGCAGGATGCCTGCGCGCATGTCGGTGCGGGCGGCCTGCAGGCGACGACCGAGGGCGGCCCCCAGCTTGCGTGTGATTGCGGGGTCGGTCTCGAGCAGGCGGCTTCCCGCGGGCACGGTGGTCTGCAAGCCGTCGGAGTTCGGGGACGCGGGACCGCGCCCGGCGGCGGCCTCCACCGACCTGTCGGCTGCGTCCACGATCGCGCCACGGGACTCGGGGCTGAGTCGCGCCAGGTGCGTCGCCACGCGTGAAGCGAGGCTGCCTTCCGGTGCGCACGGATCGCCGTCACGCCCCACCAGGGCCGTGATCCGCTGCAACTCACCGACGAGCGACCCGGCCAGCACCTTCTCTTCGTCGTTCAAACGGCCGATGGGCGGGGTCTGCCAGAGGGGCCGGCCGCTCGGTCCACAAGTTCGCTTCGAGGTACGCATGCCCAGATCTCCCACCCGGAGTGATTCCCTGTCCGCGACGGGATTCGCCGCAGGGGTAGGAATCGGGATCGCGCGCTGCGTGTCTCGGAGCCAACGTGTCTTCGCGCGCCTCGAGCAGGCGCTCGTGCCTGCCGGTCAGGCCTGGATCAACAGGTCCTGGAAGAGAACCGCGAAGCCGAGGAAGGCGAAGAACCCGATCACGTCGGTGACGGTCGTGAGCACGATGCTCGAACTCTGCGCCGGGTCCAGGCCCAGCCGCCGCATGCCGATGGGGATGCCTGCACCCGCCAGGCCCGCCACGGCGAGGTTCACGACCATGGCCAGACCGATCACGAGGCCCAGGTACGGATTGCCGTCCCAGGCCCACGCGATGAGGGCCGTCACGGCCCCCACGACGGCGCCGTTGATCACGCCGATCAGGCTCTCCTTGAAGATCACGCGTCGAACGTGCTCGGGCGGGATCTCGCGCATCACCAGGCCGCGCATGACGACGGCGAGCGACTGGGCTCCCGCGTTGCCGCCCTGCCCGGCGACCACCGGCAGGTAGACGGCCAGGATCGTGATGCGCGCGATGATGTCCTCGAAGAGCGCGACGACGGACGCAGCCAGGAATGCGGTGGCCAGGTTGATGTGCAGCCACGGCAGCCGCTTGCGCAGACTGAACGAGACGCTCGAGAACGAGCGCTCGTCCTTGCTCACGCCGAACAGCTTCTGGATGTCCTCCGCCGCTGTTTCCTTGGCCCCCGCCAGCAGGGCCGTCGCCCGGACGACGCCGAGCAGGCGCTTCTGCGGATCGACCACGGGCAGCGACGTGAAGCCGCGTCCGGAGAGCACCTGGAACGCCCGGCTCTTCTCTTCGAAGGGATCGACGGTGAGCACGTCCGGCTGCATGAGGTCCTCGAGCGGAGCGGTGCCGGTCGCGATCACGAGGTCGCGCATGCTGATCACGCCCAGCAGCGTGTTCCTCGCGTCGACCACGTAGATGTTCGACGGTGCCCGCCGGTGCTGATCCGCACGCTTCTTGAGCCGCCGGACTGCCTCCTTCACCGTCGTTTCCCGCTGGAAGGCCGTGTAGTCGGTGTTCATGGCCCGTCCCGCGCTGTCGTCGGGAAAGGTCAGGCTCTCCCGGATCCGGTCGCGCATCTCCGTCGACATCGACTCGAGGAAGCGGCTGCGCTCTGCCTCGGGGAGCGACAAGAGCACCGACGCACAGACATCGCTCCCGCCCCGCTCGAGCAGGTGCGCCACCCGCTCGGCCGTGAGTTCCTGGACGAGCTTCGACGTGAACGAGGGTTCGAGCCGGCCCAGGATGCTGCCGAGGTCCCGCGGGTCGAGCGCCTGCAACACGTCCAGCGCCTCCTCCGGCTCCATCAGGACGATGTGCCGGGCCGCCTTGGCCGGATCGTCGGCAACCAGTTGGGCGACGAGTCGCAGCAGGTGAGCTGTCGAAGCCATCGGCGCGCGTCCCCCTCGTGTCCCGTTCCGGCGTCGCGCCCTACCGTATCCGCTCGCGCAACGAACCGAGCGCACATCTCTGCATCCGTCTCATCTCCAACAGTCTCTGCTTCCGATCCCGGGCGACCCGGACATCGCCGGCCAGACGTGGCACGCCCAGTGGTTCGTGGCAGACCCTGAAGCCCCGAACGGCGTGGCGCGCTCTGAGGCACGCCCGGCTCGATGCCGTGCCACGGGCGCCGTTCGTTCAGGCGTCGTCGCCCTGATCCAGGAGCGTGTTCTCGAGCACCTTCAGGTGCTCGATCCCGGAGGAGACGACCTCGGGGTCGACCCTGAGCAACTCGACATCATCGGTCTTGCCCTTGTAGTCCATCTGCGAGAGGACGATGCGGATGGAGTTGAGTCGCGCGGCCTTCTTGTCATCGGAGTTGATGACCCACCACGGGGCGATGCTGCGATTCGTCTCGCTCAACATCTGGAACTTGCGCACCGTGTAGCGACCCCAGTAGTGCTGGGCCTCGAGGTCGACGGGCGAGAGCTTGTACTGCTTGAGCAGGTCCTTGTCGCGCTCTTCGAACCGGCGCAACTGTTCCTTGCGGGTGACGGAGAAGTAGAACTTGAACAGACGGATTCCGTCCTTGACGAGCATCTGTTCGAACAGCGGGGCGTCCTTCATGAAGCGCCCGTACTGCTCGTCGGTGCAGAAGCCCATGACGGGCTCGACCATCGCGCGGTTGTACCAGCTCCGGTCGAAGAAGACGAACTCACCCGCGGCCGGGAGGTGCGCGACGTAACGCTGGAAGTACCACTGCGTTGCTTCGCGATTGCTCGGCTTCTCGAGCGCCACGATGCGGGCGCCGCGCGGGTTGAGGTGTTCGTTGAAGCGCTTGATGGCGCCACCCTTGCCTGCCGCGTCGCGGCCCTCGAAGAGCAGCAGCATGCGCTCGCCCACGGCCTTCACGTGGCTCTGGAGCTTGAGCAGCTCGACCTGCAGCAGGTGCAG
>JAJDEQ010000209.1 GCA_029259695.1 Planctomycetota bacterium | reverse complement strand
CAGCGTCGCCACGCCAGAGGCACAAACAACACCAACACGCTGTAGATCTCCAAGCGCCCCAGCAGCATGCAGAACATCAACACCAGCTTGCTCAGCGAGTCGAAGCCTGAGTAGTTCTGCGTGGGCCCCACCGCGTCGAGGCCGGGGCCGATGTTGGAGAGGCAGGCGATCACCGCCGACAAAGAGGTCGTGCCGTTCGATCCCAGAGCCAGCAGGGCCAGGGTGAACAGCATCGTGCTCATGAAGTAGAGCACGAAGAAGCCAGCGGTCTTGAACACCAGCTGGTCGCTTAGCGGGCGAGAGCCCACCTTGACCACGAAGATGGCCCGGGGGCGCAGCAGCCTGCGCACTTCCCTGAAGCCGGCCTTGGCGGTCACGATCAGGCGGATGACCTTGGCCCCACCGCCTGTCGAGCCTGCGCAGGCGCCGCAGACCATGATCATGAGCAGCAGCACGTGCAGGCCGTCCGGCCAGAGCTGGTAGTCGGCGGTGACGAAGCCTGTGGACGTCATCAGGCTCACCGTGGTGAAGGCTGCGTCCCTGATCAGGGGCTCGAGACCGTCCGCTGCTCCGCTGGTGCGGTAGACGTCTGCGGCGCAGAGCAACGTCACCACAACAAGGATCGAGACGTAGACCCGCAGCTCGATGTTGCGAGCGGCCCTGGCGAAACGGCGACGGACGATGTGCAGCAGCATGACGAAGTTCGCGCCAGCCATGGCCATGAAGACCACCACGATCCACTGCATGGCCGGGGTATACGACGTCATGGAGTCGGCCTGGGTGCCGAAGCCCCCGGTGGCCACGGTCGCGAAGGTGTGGCAGATGGCGTCCAGGTTGGTCATGCCAGCCAGACGCAGGGCGAAGAATTCGCAGACCGTCAGCAGAACGTAGATGCCCCAGAGCAGCTTGGCCGTGGACGAGATGCGCGGCAGCAGCTTCTCGGCTTCGGGGCCCGGCACCTCGGCCTGGAACAGGAAGTTACCGCCAGCGCCCAGCGCCGGCAGGATCGCCACCGACAGCGCCACGATGCCCATGCCGCCGATCCACTGCGTCATCGCGCGCCAGAACATCAGCGGCGGCGGGAGTTGCGAGGGGTCGGGCAGGATCGACGCGCCGGTCGTGGTGAAGCCCGACAGCGTCTCGAACCACGCGTCGATCACACCCGGGATCTCCCCGGTGATGAGGAAGGGCAGCGAGCCCAGCCCGGTGAAGACCAGCCACGAGCACGTGACCGTGGCGAACGCCTCGGCGAAGCCGAAGCGCGTCTGGTCGAACTCGAAGCTGAGCCGCAGCGCCCAGCCCAGGCCCAGGCTCATGGCCGCCGTGACCAGGAAGGCGTGCGAGGTGCTGGTCCCGAAGCCGCCGTACAGACCGCACAACAGGAGCGGCGTGCACAACAGGAACGCGAGCAGCGTGCACAGGCGCCCCAGGACGTACAGGACCGCGGCGAAGTTCACGCCTTGGAGGTCTTCTTGTCGGCGCCGCCGCTGTCATCGGAGAAGTGCAGCCCACCGCGACGAGCGAAGAGCCGCTCCACCTGATCACGCAGGCCCGGCAGGATGAAGGCGACGATCACGTCGCCCTCCTCGATGTGGGTGCCGCCGTGCGGGATGAACGCCTCGCTCTCTCGCATCACGGCCCCCACCAGCGCACCCGTCGGCAACTTGAGCTGGCGCAGCGTCTGGCCCACGGCCTTCGCGCCGTGACGCACCACCATCTCCACCACTTCCGCCGTGCTCTCCCCGATCTTCTGCACCGACTGCACGCGCCCGCCGCGCGCATAGCGCAGCAGCCGGCCGACCATGGTCAGCCGCGGGTTGATCACCGCATCGATGTCGAGTCGGTCGAGCAACGACACGAGATCCGGGTCGGCGGTCACCACGATGTTGCGCCGAGCCCCGCGCTTCTTGGCCAGCAGGGCCAGGATCAGGTTGTGCTCCTCGTTGCGCCCGGCCGAGATGAAGAAGTCGGCCGACGTGAGGCGGCTCTGGCCCTGGATGTCCACGTCGTTGGGTGAGCCGTTGAGCACGACGACATCGTCCAGCTCCGCGGCAGCTTGTTCGCAGCGCGCCTTGTCCTCGTCGATCAGGGCGACGTTCGTGCGCTTCTGCAAGCGCGAGGCCACGCTGATGCCGAACCGTTCGGCTCCGTAGATCACGACCCGCTGCACCCGGTCGCTGCCCGCGACGATCTTGCGGAAGGTGGGCAGCGTCTCGCTCGTCATGAGCATGAACACGCGATCACCCACCTCCAGCGTGTCCTCGCCGCGGGGGATGATCTGGGCGCCGTCGCGTTGGATCGACGCCACCAGGAACTGCATGCCGGCGTAGTCTTCCTTGAGGCGCGACAAGGGCCGGCCGCAGAGCTTGGACTTCTCGCTCAGGTCGAAGCTGCGCAACAGGATCTCGCCCCCGGCGAAGTCGCCCACGTCGATCGAGCCGGGGGCGTCGACCAGTGCCACGACCGAGTCGACGGCGATCTCGTCGGGATTGATGAAGCGGGTGATACCCAGCCGCACCGGATCCACCAACGGGTTGTCCGACGTGAAGTCGGAGCTGCGCACCCGGGCGAGCGTGCGGCGCACCCCGAGCGTGCTGGCCGCCGCGCAGGCGAGCATGTTCACCTCGTCCTGGTCGGAGACCGCGACGAACAGGTCGGCATCCGGCGTCCCGGCCTGCTCGAGCACCGAGCGCTTCGTCGTCGTGCCCGCGACCGTGAGGACATCCAGGCGGTCGCGCAGCCGATCGAGCTTGTCCGGATCGAGATCGATGATGGAGATGCTGTGTCCCTCGGCGCCCAGCTCCTTCGCCAGGTGGAAACCGACGGCCCCCGCGCCCGCGATCACGATGTTCATCCGTGCCTCTCGCTCATCGCCGGACCGGGCTCGTCACGAGCGCCGTCCCTGCCCCGCGTCGGCTCCCGCCGGGCCGTCACCCGAACCGTCCCCGGCCTGCTCCTGTCCGCTGGCCGCCGGCGCGCCGTCCTCCCCGGACGCTCCGGTCCCGGCCGGCGCGGAGCGCAGCGCTTGCACGCGAGCCACGTCGGCGCGCACTCCCTGCGCGAACTGTTCGTCTTCCGCCGGCAGACGGTCGAGCAGGCGCTCCAGCGTCTCGAGCGCGGCGTCCCAATCACCAAGCCCTTCCTGCACGAGCGCGAGCTCGTGCAGCAGCACGTTGTCGTCGGGGTCGTTGTCGCGCAACATGAGCAGCAGCGGCCGGGCCTGGGCGAAGCGTCCGGCCTTGCGCAGCGTGCGCGCCGCGTCGCGTTGCACCTCGCTCCAGCGGGAAGCGCCCTCGGGCACGACGTCGGCCAGCTCCAGGAAGTAGCCGGCCGCTTCGTCGAACTCCTCGAGTTGCTCGCTGGTGCGCGCCAGCAGGTCCAGTCGGCGCGCCATCGACGGGTAGGAAGCTTCCGCCGCCTGCAACTCGAGCAGCAGCTTCTTGGCATCGGCAGCGAGGCCCATCTGCCATAGGACCTCGGCCCGGCGCCCCTTGGACTGATCGACCAGGTCGGCGAACTCGGGGGCGGCGGAGAAACGACGCTCGACCTCCTGGTAGCTCCACGCGGCCAGCGACAGCGCCGAGACGTCGGCCAGCCGGCCGGCCATGTCGAACCACACGTCGGCGCCGCCGTCGGCGGCGATGCTCTCGATCGCACCGCGACCAGCATCCGCGAGCGACTCGTCGGGGGAGCCGCCGTTGGGGACACCGCAGATGCGCCCCACGATGCGCACGCCGTCGGGGAAGCCGAGCTCACCCAGCGCCGTGACGATCTTCGCCAGGACGCTCACGTCGTGCTCCTGACGGGATCGCTCGTCGAGGATCGCGAGCGCGTTCGGATCGCGCGATTCGCCCAGTGACGACGCCGCCTCGGCGCGCACGCTGGCGACCTCGTCCACCAACAACACCTGCAGCTCGGCGACGATGCGCGCGCGCGCCTCGCCTTCACCATCCAGTGTGCGCACCCGGTTGCCGAGGGCCACGGCCGCATCGAAGCGCACCACCTCCTCCTCGGCGGACAGGTCGAGCAGCTCGAACTCGTCGAGCGCGACGAGCACCTCCCTGGACGCCAACAGCGCGCGCACCGCCGCGGCGCGCACGCGCGGGCGGCTGGAGCCCAGCCACGCCTGCAAGCGCGTGATCACGCCCTCCGGCTGGTTCTCGGCCACGGCCTTGAGCACCGCCACGGCCTCCTCGGACTCCTCGTCGATGTCGGGCAGCCGCTCGAGGTAGTCCAGCAAGGGGGCCACCACGCCGGGCTCGTTGCGCACGAGGCGCAGGGCTTCGGCCGCGGCCGAAGCCACCGCCACGGGCTCGCTGCGCAACTCGCTGATCAGCACCGCCTGCACGTCGTCCTCGCCACGGCCGAGCACACCCAGGGCGCTCACGAACGCGGCGCGCACGGCCGCGTCAGCCTCGGGCGCGTTGCCGTTCACGGCGTCGCCGTGACCGAGCCGGCGCAGGAAGACCGGCACGGCGGTCTTGGCCTGCTGCTTGTTGTCGTGGTTCGCCAGACGTTCGGAGGCCGCGCTGCGCACCGCAGCGTAGCGCGAGGACAGGCCGCCGATGAGCGCCTCGATGTCCTGGCCCATCGCCTGCAGTTGGGCGTCGACGACCTCGGCCTCCATGGCCTCCAGCTCGACGCGAAAGCGCTCGACCTCGGCGGCGTGCCGGAGTGCGTCCACTTCCCGGGCCAACTCGAGCAGCTGGTCACGGGACAACTGGCCGTGCGCCTGCCAGAAGAGGTTCCAGGCCTCGGCCGCCGGCAGCTCCGGAGCGTCGGCCGGCGGGTCGTGTCCGGTGAGGCGTTGCAGGGCGCTGCGTGCCGCGTACGGCGTCGGGCCGTCGAGCTGTTCGATCAGGGACGCCACCGGGCCGAGGTTGCGCGATGTGCCGAGACACTCGATCAACACCAGCCGGCGATCGTCGGTGGTGTTCGGGTCGTCGACCCACTCGACCAGCTGCGCGACGACGACGCCGCTGTGCTCGGCGAGCCGCGCCACGTGGTCCCGCGCCAGCACCGTCACGCTCTCGAACGGCGCGCCGGCCGCGAGGCCCACGCACTCGACCAGCAACTCGCTGCTGTGGGTGGCGCGCAACATCTCGAGGATGCCGAGCAGCGCATTCTCCTTGTCGCCCGCCAGCACCTGGGCCAGCTCGACCAGATCGCCCGCATCCAGCAGCGTCTTGGCGTGCACCGCCAACGCGGTCACGTCCAGGTTGCCGTCGACGAGCAGGCGACGGGCCTCGCTGACCGCATCCTGGGACGGCGCCGCGGGCACGGCCGCGGCCGGCCCCGGTCCCACGGCCGGGCCCCGTTCGTGCGGCCGGGCAGAGATCGGATCCAGGACGGCTGCCAGCAGGAACAACACCGCCCCCCCAGCGACCGCGAGTACGGCGCGCAGGCGCACGGGGGACAGGCTCTCGGTCTCGTCGTCAGGCAGCGTCATGCGCATCGTTGATCAGGGGTGTTCCAGAGCCTCCAGGATCGCATGGACGGGGTCACCAGACGTAGCAGGAATCGTCCATGTCGCCGCCTTCGCATAGAGCGGCGCTCGCTCCCCCAGCAACGCGGTGACCTCCTCCCGCAGCGACAGATCCGTGAGCGGCGGACGCGGGCGACCGGCCGCACGGGCCGCGAGTTCACCGGCCGGCACTTCGAGATAGACCACCTGCGCCGTGGCGCACAACGCGGCGAAGAGCTCGCCGTGCAGCACGGCGCCACCGCCGGTGGCGATCACCCGACCCTCCCAGGTCGCCGCCCGGCCCAGGATCTCCGCCTCCAGCGCGCGGAAGACGGCCTCGCCGTCCTCGGCCAGGACCCGGTCGGCGCTCTTGCCGGCCACCCGGGCCAACTCGTCGTCCAGGTCCCGGAACGGTCGCGCCAGGCGGCGCGCGAGTTCGGCGCCCAGCGTGGACTTGCCACAGGCCCGCATGCCGATCAGCACCAGGTTCTGACCCGGGGTGAGGGCCATCAGCGGGCCCCGCCCGGCACCCGGTCCGGAGCCGGCGCCGGCTCGGCGGGAAGAACACCCACCGCTCGGCAGCGGTGATGCGTATGGGTCAGCGACGTATGGGAATCCACCCGGTGCACGCCATCCGCGGCCAGTCCCGCGCGCACGCCGACGCAACGCCGTCGGTCACCCGAATCGACCAGGGTTCCGCGCTTGGCCAACCGGCTCTCCGCGACCCCTGCCCGAGCAGCGCGGGGTGGTGGTAGTCCCAAGGGGATTCGAACCCCTGTCTGGTGCGTGAGAGGCACCTGTCCTAGACCTGACTAGACGATGGGACCACGCGTGAGAAGCCGAGAGGATGTGCACCCCGCGCGAACGGAGCGCCGATCCCGCGCCGGTCTGTTGGAAACCAGTGTGCAGGAAGGGCTGCAAACAGCGCATTCCGCACGAACCGACCGGCTTCGAGGGGGCGTGATTATGCTGGCACGGTCGGCGCATGCCAAGGACAATCCGGCGTTGCGGCCGCCCCCGAACGCGCCGCTCAGCGCCTCCCCTCGCAGCCTCCGAGACCCCCGTCCGGTGGCCCGCCCCGTCCCCGGCCGGAACCTGGAATCCTGATCATGAACAGTGCTGGTCGCACCCTGGTCTGGGTCCTGGTGGGCGTGCTCGCGGTGGCGGCGGGCGCCGGCATCTTGCTGCTGCTGACGGACACGGACGGCGGCGCCGGCGGGCCGGTCGAGGTGGTCGAGGACGGCGGCCCGGCCCGGGACCCGACGCTGCCCGCGCCGGCCACCGAGGTCGACGACCGCCGGCCGGTGCAACCCACCGAGGTCGTCCCGGATCACGGCACCCTCGTGGGGCGCATCGTCACCGAGGATCGACGCGCCATTCCCGGGGCCGGGATCGACGCCCTGGCCGGCACGGCCCTGCAAATCGGCGCCATCATGACCAACCTGCCTCCCACCGGAGCGTCGGCCGAGGCGGGTGCGGACGGGCGTTTCGTCCTGACCGGCGTCCCCACCAACACCCGCATCACGCTGCGAGTCAACGGGGACAGCTTCCAGCTCACCGACGCCGGTCCCTACCGCGCCCAGGGCGGTGGGCAGGTGGATGTGGGTGACATCGTGGTGAGCAAGGGCCTGCGTCTGCGCGGGCTGGTGCTGGACCGGGCCGGCCGCAAGATCGCCGATGCCGAGGTCGGCCTGCACTACGTCTCCACCGCGTCGGGGTGGATCATGAACCACACCGAGCCCGTCCTCACCACGGTCACCGACGAAGACGGAGAGTTCACGTTCGACAACGTGCGCCAGGGCGGGCACAGCGTGGAGGTGGCCGCCGAGGGCTATGCCAGGGCGATGGTGCGCGGCGGCGTGTCTCCCGAGGAGACGCTCTCGGAGCGCTGGGTCACGGTCACCCTCGAGACACCCGAAGCGATCATCGGCACGGTCGTGTCACGCCGGAGCCTGAAGCCGCTCGCCGGCGTGCGCGTGTTCGCCGAGCCGATCACATACGACGCCGCACCGGCGGTCACCGAGTCCAACGAGAACGGCGAGTACCGGTTCGACACGCTGGCCCCGGGCAAGTACCGCGTGGTCGCCATTGCTCCCGGCTTCCGCCCCAAGCCGCGCGACGTGCTCACCGGCAACGCCCTGCGACAGGGGCTGCTGCGCATGGTGCGCAACGGCTCGATCAGCGGATTTGTCCTGGATCCCGACGGCCGCCCCGTGCGCAACTTCGACCTGCTCACGCGCTACCACATCACAGCCGGTGCGGGCGGCTCGGCCGTGGGTTCCTTCCAGCGTTTCACCGACAGCGAGGGTGCGTTCACGGCCGAGGACCTGCGCGAGGGTTTCTACAGCTTCGAGGTCTGGTCGAAGGGCTACGCCCTCACGCGCACCGAGCCGATGTTGATCGAGCAGGGCGAGGTGCTCGAGGGCTACAGCGTGCAGCTCTACCGGGGTTCCGAGATCCGCGGCCTGATCGTGGACGGCTCGGGGACGCCGGTGCCGAACGCGAGCGTCACGATGCAGTTCAACCGCCACATCGAGATCACGCTGCTGCCCGACGACGACGAAGACTCGCGCGTCGCCTGGTTGCGCACGACACGCAGCGATCGCAGCGGCCGCTTCGTGCTCGCCGACACGACCGACGGTATGTACCAGCTGATCGTCGATCACCCGGACTACGCCGTGGTCAAGCGCGACGACATCCTGGTGCGCGCCGGCCAGGACACCGACATCAGTGAGCCCTTCGTGATCCACCGCGGCGCCACGCTCATCGGCGTCGCCATGACACACGGCGGCATGGGCGTACGCGGCGCGCTGGTCAGCGTGGCCGACGGCAAGGGCTTCTCCGACCAGACCCGCGCGGACCTGGCCGGGCGCTTCCGCTTCGAGCGGCTACCGCCGGGGACCTACTTCCTCTCGGCCACCGGCGAACGCGGCACGGGCGGCGACTTCGCCAGCGTGATCCAGGCGGCGCTCAACCAGCGCGAACAGCGCGACCGGAACTCCGTCGAGTTGAGCCCCGGCGCGACGGTCGAACGCTCGGTGACGATCAGCTTCTGACCCGCGCGCCGAGGCGCCCCTCCGACCGCAGTTGTTCCACGGCGCCGACCAGGGCCGGTTGCAGCGGTTCGGAGACGAGCCCCAGTTCGCCCCGCGCGCGGGCGCAGTCGAACCACATCCACCAGCCGAAGGCCGCGCACAGATCCGGCGTGTACCAGACCCGGTCGGGGACGCAAGGCTCCACCAGTTGCATGGCGACGCGCGCCACGGGGCCCAGGGCGTCGGGCAGCGTGAACGCATCGACGGTCCGCCCGGCGGCCTCGCCGATCTTGCGCATCAGGTGCAGGTAGGTCAGGTTCTCGCCGCCCAGGATGTAGCGCCGCCCCCTGCGGCCGCGGTCGGCGGCGGCCAGCGTGCCCTCGACGACGGTCCCGAGCGTCACGGCGTTGATGCCCCCCTGGGGCAGCAGGCGCGGCGGTCGACGAGCGACCATCTCGATCAACCGGGAGCTGTTGGACGGCACCGCGGACGGACCGTAGATCGCGCCGGGGTTCACCAGCACCGCGTCCAGCCCCGCCTCCAGGCCCACGTCCACTTCCCGTTCCGCGGCATGCTTGGTGTCGAAGTACGCGGCGCGCAAGACGCCGGCATTCCAGGCACTGTTCTCGTCGAGCAGCACCGGTTCCCGGGCCAGCCCCACGGCCGCGATGCTGCTCATGTGCACGAGTCGTCCGACGCCGGCCCGCAGGCAGGCGTGCACGACCCGACGCGTCCCCAGCACGTTGGTGCGGTACATCTCGCCTTCCAGCCGACGCCGATAGCCGATCACCGCGGCGCAGTGGAAGACGACGTCGGCCCCTTCGAAGGCCGAGAGCAGGGCGGCCTCGTCGAAGACGTCGCCGCGGTGCAGCACGACCCCGCGCCCACGCAACCACTCCACGCTGCGCGCCGACGAGGTCGAGCGCACGAGCGCGTGCACCTCGCTGCCCCGTGCGAGCAGTCGTTCCGCCAGGGAGGTTCCCACGAAGCCGGTGGCTCCGGTGATCACGCAACGCTCACCCATGGACGGCCACTCCGGTCCCGAGGGCAGCTCCGCCCTCCGCTCGTGCACAACGGGCCGGCGCACGCGACGCCGACGTGGGCGCCGTCATAGCATCTGCCACCGCGGTTGCCCCCATGCCGACGGCTGCGCAAGATGCCGGCACGCCCACCTCATGGAAGACGCGCGAGCATGCCCAGCGAGACACGCACGATCGAGCTGCCGTTCACCACCCGGACCGGGTGCCGGATCCGGCCGGCCCCCGCGGGCTCGGCCCGGCCGCCGCTGCTCGTCTCGCTCCACGGCCAGGGCCAGTCCGGCGCCCGCCAGGAGCGCTGGATCACTCCCGCCGTCCCGGATCACTTCGCGGCCGCCTTCCCCGACGGCTTCCACAAGCACGAGGTGCGACGACCGGGGCGACCGATCCGGCTCGGTTACGGCTGGTATCTCTACACCGGTGATCAGGACGAGTTCGCCGCCAGCCTGGCCGAGAGCGAGGCGGCACTCTGGCGCATCGTGGACGCGGCGCTCGAAGCGCTGGGCGCCGACCCGCAGCGCGTGTACCTGTCCGGCTTCTCGCAGGGCGCCTACCTCACCCACTGCGCGGCCGTGCGCGCAGCCCGGCGCGTGGCCGGCTGGATCGGCCAGTCGGGTCGGCTGAAGGCGGAGTTCCTCGGCGCTGAACTGGCTGGCGTGGCCGGCAAGGCCGTCCTGATCCAACACGGCCGGCAGGACGAAGCCCTGGCTCCGACCGCTGCCGAGGAGTCGGCGGCGATCCTGTCACGCAACGGCGCCGACGTGACGCTGCGGCTCTACGACACCGGTCACATCATCGCACCGGAGATGGTCGTCGACATGCGCGCCTGGCTGGAGGCGCGCGAACCCGCCTGACCCGGCTTCAGTCGGACTCGCCGGTGACGTGCACCACGAGCCGTCGCCGGCTGCCCCGCCGTCGGTGTTCGGCGAGGAAGAGCCCCTGCCAGGTCCCGAGCGCCAGACACCCGTCCACCACGGGGATCGTCTCGGTGGTCCGGGTGACCGCCGCGCGCAGGTGGGCCGGCATGTCGTCGGGACCCTCGGCCGTGTGGGTGTAGTGCGGGTCACCCTCGGGGGCGAGGCGCTCGAGCCACGCGAGCAGGTCCGCGCTGGCCGACGGATCGGCGTTCTCCTGGACGATCAGGCTGCACGACGTGTGGGTGCAGAAGACCACGCAGAGCCCCGTGCCCACGCCTGACTCGGCCACGAGCTCGGCCACCGCCGACGTGATCTCGTGGAGTCCGCGGCCCCGGGTCGCGACGGCGAGTTGGCGCTGCAACTGCTTCATGGGGCCTGCGACCGGGATGGTTCCCGAACTAGGATTCGAACCTAGATTCCCGGAACCAGAATCCGGTGTCCTGCCGTTGAACGATTCGGGAACACGGTCGGCGGGAAGCCCCCAATTTTCCAGAATGCGGCGGGGAGGTCAACCGGCCGGCCGAAGGCTGGTGGAAACCGAGCCCCCCACGACCCCACCGAGAGAGCCAGCTTTCCATGACCGCACCGAGCTCCGGAGATGTGCCTGGCTCCCGCGGGTCGCCGCCCTTCCTCGGGCTGCCCGATCACGGTGACGAGGCCGACGTGGTCCTGGTCTGCGCTCCCTATGACCTCACGAGCACCTACGGCAAGGGAGCCGAGGGCGGCCCCGACGCACTGCTGCGGGCTTCGGGCTACGTCGAGACCTGGGACGAGGAGACCCACACCGACCTGGAGACCCTGGCCTACGGCACCTGGAGCCCCGAGGACCCGACGGCCTTCGGGCAGCAGCCGCCCGAGACGATGGTGGCGCAACTCGAGGCGGTGCACGCAGGCCTGCTGGAGCGGAAGCGACGGGTGATCGGCCTGGGCGGCGAGCACTCGATCACCTGCGGCCAGTTCATGGCCCTGCGCGAGCGTCACCCCGATCTGGCCGTGCTCCAGATCGACGCCCACCTGGACCTGCGCGAGACCTACGCAGGCAGCCCCCACAACCACGCCTGCATCGCCGCGCGCTTCCTGGAGCACGGGGTGCGTCCGATCCAGGTGGGCATCCGCTCCTGCAGTCGTGAAGAAGCCGAGCGGGTGGCTGCCCTCGACCTGAAGGTCTACTGGGCCCGGGACGTCGCCGGCCGCATCGCGTACCACCGCGAGATCCTCGCGACGCTCGCCCAGCGCCCCGTGTTCGTGACCGTCGATCTCGACGGCTTCGATCCGTCGCTGCTGCCGGCGACCGGCACGCCCGAACCCGGCGGGCTGGACTGGTTCGACGTGACGCGCCTGCTGCGCACGGTGGGCAGGCATTGTCGTGTGGTGGGTGCCGACATCACCGAACTGGCTCCCGGCGAAGCGAGCCGTGCCAGCGAGTTCCTGGCCGCGCGCCTGGCCACCAAGATGGTGTCGTACTTCTGGCTGGCGGCCGACAGCTGGCACGGACTGCGCGCGCGCTGAGGGCACGCGGGCGGACGCCGGTCAGTCGGCGAGTTCGCGCGGCAGGTCGCGCTGCAGGCGCAGGCTGATCAGCACCCCCAGCAGGCACGCGGCGGTCATCACGAGCGCCAGCGGACCGGTGAGCACCTCGGCCCGGTGCGCCCACACGTCGCCGCGCGTGGCGGCCTCACCGAGCTGACCCGCCGTGCGGGCCGAGACGTCGGCCGCGGGCGTCACCAGCGACAACGCCAGCCATTCGACGGCGCCCAGCATGCACCCGCGCATGACCACGGTGAGGATGCTCCGGGAACGGGGCGCCATGATCACGGCGGAGACGGCCCAGCCGCCGAGGAACCGCAAGGACGAGGCCAGTGCCGTGGGCTCGCTCTGGTCGAGCGTCACGGCGATCAGGGTCGCGATCAGGGCGCCCGACAGCGCAGCGAGCGGCAGCGTCGTGAGCAGCGCGCCGCCGGACGCTCCGTGCGACGGGAGCACCGGCACCACGCCCTCGGCATCGGGCACACCGGCCGGGTGCCCGTCATCGCCCGCCGGCGCAGTCACGGCTCGCGCGGCCGCGTCGACGATCACGCCGCGCTCGGCCCGAGCTAGAGGCTCGCCATCCGACACCTTTCCCCTCCAACCGCCAGACCCACCACCTGGGCCAATCCCTCTCGCGCCGATCACATCATCGTCGCAGTCCCCGCCCCCACGGAGAGCCGCCTCCCATGATGCCAAAGCCCCGGGCGCGCGTCAGCCCGCTCCAAGCGCGGGGACTGAAGCCCCCGCTCCCGCACCCCCGCCCCAGGACCGCAAACCCGTCGCGCGACGCCGGCACGCGCCCGGCCGCTGAGCCGCACCAGCCCGCGAATCGGCCTGCGACCGCCCCGTCGTCCGGAAGATCGATCCAGGGCCGCGCACCAACCCGGTGCGGCCAACGCGCTCAACCGGACGAACCGCCCCCCTCGGGCGGAGCAACGCTGCCGGAGCACTCCCGGCGCGTGAGCACAAACGTCGCCAGGCTCAGGAAGATCGTCACGTACAACACCACGGCGAAAATCGATCCCCCGGTCGAGACCGGATCGGTGGCCAGGCCCAGCTCGACGCCCCGGTCGAGGAAACGCGCATGGCCGGTCTGGAGCCAGAGCAGGTTGCGCACGTGATACGACAACGCCGTGCGCGCGAAGCTCTGGGGCAGGTAGCTGACGAACAGCTCGATCAGGTAGATCAGGAACGCGACCACGACCGGGCGCCGCAGCACGAGGCCCAGGAACAGGAACACGGCGCCGTAGCCCAACCCCATCAGGCAAACGCCGGCGCCGATCCATAGGAGGTCTCCCATGTAGTGCCCGATCGCGCCTTCGTAGTCGATCAGGCAGAGCACGTACATGAGACCGACGGCCGGGAGCACGAAGACTAACGCGCGGCGGACCGTCACCAGCCAGCGTCCGATCACGAGCGTCCAGCGCGGCAACGGCAGGCCGACCACGTAGGCGGCCGTGCCCCCTTCCCATTCGTCGCCGAATGCCGACGTGCCCAGGAAGATCAGCAGCAGCGGCAGGGCGAAGCCCAGGTAGGCGCCCTGGATGCGCTTGACGAAACCGTCGAAGCTGCCGCCGCGGCCCTCGCCCCAGATCAGCACGGCCGTCTGGATCAGCAGCGGCAGGGCGATCAGGATCAGCATCAACACGAGACGCGCACCGCGCATGCGGCCGGCGTTCGTGGACTGCATGGCGGCACCGATGGCGCTCAATCCGCGACGCCGCGTCGGCCGTTGGACGACAAGCGGCGCGGCGCTGTCGGGGGCGTCTCGTTCGTCGGGGCGGCTGTCCACGGCTCAGTTCACCAGGTAGCTGAAGACCGAGTCGAGGTCTTCGTCGAGGGGTTCGAGCGCGCTGATCGCATGGCGACCGTCCGCGGCGAGTTGCTGGACCATCGCGCACAGCCGGTCCGGACGTTGCGTCTCGACGATCAGCGACTGCTCCGCGACGCTGACGCCGGCCACGATCTCGTCCTGAGCGAGCAGCTCACACGCCAACTCGCGTGGTCGCGGCGTGGCGATGCGGATCCGGCGATCGTAGGTGTCGAGCAGATCGCGGATGTGGGGCACGGTGCCCTCGGCCAGGACCTGGCCGTGGTGCAGCAGCACGATGGTGTTCGTCATCGCCTCGATCTCGTGCAACACGTGGCTGCTCACCAGCACGGTGACGCCCTCGTCGCCGAGCTGACGCACGACCGCGATGAACGAGCGGCGCATCATCGGATCGAGGCCGGTCAACGGCTCGTCGAGCACCAGCAGGTCGGGATCGTGCAACAGCGCCTGGGCCAGCTTGAGCCGCTGCCGCATGCCCTTGCTGAAGGAGCCCGCCTTGCGCTCCGCCGCCTCGGCGAGCCCCACGCGCTCCAGGCACGCCGCGGCCCGTTCGGCGGCGGCGGTGCGTGCGAAGCCGCGCGCGTAGGCTTGCTCGGTGAGGAAGCGCGACGCGGGGAGGTCGTCGTACAGTCCGTCGCCGTCCGGGACGTGACCGATGCGCGCCAGCGTCGGCAGGTGGTTGCGGATCGGCGCCCCGTCGAGCCTGACGCGCCCGGTACCGGGACTCGCCAAGCCGGTCACGAGGCGGATCAAGGTGGACTTGCCCGCGCCGTTGGGCCCGAGCAACCCCGTCACGCCGGGGCCGATCTCGAGCGACACGTTGTTGAGCGCGATGACGTCGCCGTACCAGCGCGACACATCGTCGAGGGTCAGGAACGAGGGCGGACGCTGCGCCCCCGGGGGCGCCTGTGGAATGCGGCGAGGTGCGTCGACGGTCGTCATGCCACGACCTCCACCGGCTTGACGCGGCGGCGGATGAGGCCGGCGCAGATCAGGACCCAGGCCCCCAGGACCACCGCCGACTGCCACACGGGGACGCCCTGGACGAAGTCCTGGGAATCCGTGTTGCCCAGCAACCACGCGGTGGTCTGCCAGATGTTGTGACGGAAGGAGAGCAGGTAGAAGCTGTCGTTGCGGAAGACCTCCACGAGGATGTTGGAGATCGGTCCTTCCAGGGCGAACAGGAACGCGAACCAGGCGATGGCCGCGTTGCGCGCCTTCTTCGACAGGCTCGATGCCGTCAGGATCAACAGGGACGGCACCACGACCCAGATCGCCCCCGCCGCGAGCGTGCGCGCGAAGAGCTCGGCCAGCCGTGTGGCCTCCCCCGGTTCGTCCCACGAGAGCGCGAGTTGCACGAGCACCGCCGTCGCGGCCGGGAGCACGGTCACGAGGCCCACGAAGAACGCGATCGAGCAGAACTTCCCGAGCATGTACTGGGCCACGCCCACCGGCCGGGAGAGGTACAGCTCCAGCGCGTTCGTACGCCGGTCGTCCGCGATCAACCCCGCGCCGACCATCAGGCAGGCGATGATCACGAAGAAGACCTGCATGTAGCTCCAGTAGAAGAAGATCGTCTCGCCGCTCAGGGTGAGCACGGCGCTGACGACCGGGTCGTCGAAGGCCCCCTCGAACTGCGGGAACGCCTCGAGGTTCTTCTTGATGTACGAGAAGACGAACATCATCAGCAGACCGGCGGCGAACGGGCCCAGCGCCCAGAGCGTCAGCAGCACCGCGACGATCTTGCGGCGGAAGATGACGGCGGCCCCCTGCCGGATGCCGGCCTCGGCGATGATCGGGGCGGCGCGCACCGCCGTCCCCCGCTCACCATCCCAACGGGCGTAGCTGCGATCGTGGATCACCATCAGCCATCGTCCCCGAGCACGTCGATGATCGCGTCCTCCAGGCTGACGCGCACCGGGCGCAGCTCACGCACGATGACCTCGGACGCCTGCGCCGCGGCGAACACGGGGCCCGTGTCGCCTCCGGAGGTCAGGTGCAGTTCGAAGTCCCGCTCGTCCTCCGCCGACACCGTCAGCCCGCGCTGCTCGCACGCCGAGCGGAAGCGCGCGCCGTCCCCAACGATGCGCACCATGCACGCATCGGGTGTGTTGCGAGCCAGGCTGTCCAGGCGCTCGTGGCGCACCATGCGCCCGCCCTGCAGGACCACGACGGCGTCACAGACCTCCTCCACGTCCCGCAGCAGGTGCGTGGACAGCACGACGTGGATGCCCTTGTGGTGCGCCAGCAGGTCGATCAGGTCGAGCATCTCGGCCCGCCCCTTGGGGTCGAGGCCGTTGGTGGGCTCGTCGAGGAACAGCAGATCGGGGTCGTGCACGAGGGCCTGGGCCAGCTTGACCCGCTGCCGCATGCCCGTGCTGTAGCCACCCACATCGCGGTAGCGTTCCTCTTCGAGGCCGGCGAACAGCAACACCTCGTGCGCTCGACGGCGGGCGGCGGCATCCGGCATGCCCGCCAGCAGACCGGCGTAGCGCGTGGCCTGGAAGCCGGTCAGGCCGGGGAACATGGCGTCCCGCTCCGGCATGTAGCCGATGCGTCGGCGCAGGGTCCGACCGATGTGCTCGACGTCGTGGCCCAGCACCGTGGCCCGGCCCTCGGTCAGCGGGACGAGGCCGAGCAGCGTCTTGATCAGGGTCGACTTGCCGGCGCCGTTGGGGCCGAGCAGGCCGATGGCACCCCCCTCGACGTCGACCGTCAGGGCGTCGAGGGCCTTGCGAGCCCCGTACATGACGCTGAGCGCCTCGAGGGCGATGATCGGCTCAGCGCTCCCTGCCGGGTCGGTCGTGCCGCTGCTCAAGCCCGTCTCCTCGCCATCCCGTCCGCTCCCGGCACGATCCACTCTCTACGATTCCGACTCCAGTGGTTTCGCGGCCCGACGCCGGCCGACCGTGGCCAGCGCGTGCACGCTCGCCCCACACCAGAAGCCCTCGAGCGCCACGAACACCCACTCGCCGATGATCGCCGAGTACAGCGCCAGGATGCCCGCGCCCACCACGTTCGACACGAGGTACCGCACCGAGTCGGCCCGACACGCCCCGCGCTGATTGGCGATGTACGCGCCCACCAGGCACAGGAAGCCGACGACCGACGCAGCCCGCCAGACGAGACCCGGATCAGCGCCCATGAAGCTCCTCGTGCACCCGAAGGTGCGCAGTCTACCCGACCCTCGCACGGTCCCGAGGGGCGCGAGGCCGCGTGGCGATGGCGCGGCGGTGTCGCCGTCGACGACGCGGAGCGGAGGGCACCCCCGGGCGAGCCGACGCGGTGGTCTGGCTGCTCCCCATGGGCGATGATGCCGGCTGGAGCCTCCGGATGTCCCTCGTCCTCTACAACACGCTGACACGCCGCAAGGAGCCGTTCGCACCCGCGGCGCCGTCGAAGGTGCGCATGTACAACTGCGGCCCCACGGTCTACAGCCAGGCGCACATCGGCAACTTCCGCTCGTTCCTCATGGCCGACACCCTGCGTCGCTGGCTGGAGGTCAGCGGCTACGAGGTCGAGCAGGTCATGAACCTGACCGACGTCGGCCACCTGCGCGAAGAAGACGAGCAGGACGCCGGCGTCGACCGCATGGAGGTCGCCGCCAGGCGCGAGAAGCTCGATCCGTGGGAGATCGCTGACAAGTACATCGCGCTGTTCTTCCGCGATCTCGACGCCCTCGGCATCCAGCGCGCGCACCACTACCCGCGCGCCACCGAGTACATCGCCGAGCAGATCGCCATGGCCGAGGCGCTGGTGGCCAACGGCCACGCCTACGTCGTGGACGGCGAGGTCTCCTTCTCGGTCGAGTCGTTCCCCACCTACGGCCAGCTCTCGGGCAACACGCCCGACGAACTCCTCGCCGGGGCGCGCATCGACGTGAACGAGGACAAGCGCGACCCGCGCGACTTCGCCCTGTGGAAGCGCGACGCCAAGCACATCATGCAGTGGGACTCGCCCTGGGGCCGCGGCTTCCCCGGCTGGCACCTGGAGTGCTCGGCCATGGCCCGTTCCCTGCTGGGCGACACGCTCGACATCCACACAGGCGGCGAGGACAACATCTTCCCGCACCACGAGTGCGAGATCGCTCAGTCCCAGTCGACGACCGGCCAGCCCTTCGTGAAGCACTGGATGCACGCCCGCTTCCTGCAGGTCGACGGCGGCAAGATGAGCAAGACCCTGGGCAACCTGTACACCGTGGACGAACTGGAGGCCAAGGGGCACCCGCCGGTGGCCGTGCGCTACCTGCTCACGCGGGTGCACTACCGCCAGGTCATGAACTTCACCTTCGACGGTCTCGAGCAGGCCGCGGCAGCCGTGCGACGCCTGCGTCTCTTCGCCAGCGAGCTCGACGACCTCGCCGACGGCGCCGCGCCGGGAACCCCGCCGCGCTGGGTGACCGAAGCCGGTGAGCGCTTCGACGCGGGCATGAACGACGACCTCAACGCGTCCGCCGCCCTGGAAGGCGTGTTCCATCTCGTCAACGAGTCCCACCGGCTCGGTCCGCGCGGCGCGGACGCCGCGGCGGCCCGGGTGGCCCTGGATCGCTTCGACCGCGTGCTCGGTGTGCTCGCACACGAGGACGGCAGCGTCGACGACGAGATCGAGCAGCTGATCGTCGAGCGCGCCGCGGCCCGCGACAACAAGGACTGGGCCACCGCGGACCGCATCCGTGACCAGTTGGCCGAGATGGGTGTCGAGCTGCTCGACGGCAAGGACGGCGTGAAGTGGCGCCGCACCGGCGTGGGCAGCTGACCGCGCCCGCGTCTCAGCCGTCGTCTTCCCCGAGGTAGCCCAGCGCGCGCAGGTTGTCGGCGACCTCCGGCGCGAGTTCGGTCACGTCGGCCATCCCGCGCGGCAGGGGCGGTCGCGAGCGCAGGTACTCACGCAACATCTCGACCAGGGCCGCCGTCTTCGCGGGTTGCTTGTCCGCGATGTTCCAGCGCTCGTGCGGGTCGCTGCGGACGTCGAAGAGCTTCACGCCGCGGCTCTCCTCGCCCGAGAGCGGGTCCCCGCTGTAGATCAGTTTGCTGTTGCGCCACTCGATCGCGTAGACCTCACCCGACTGCCGGGCGAAGCGCACCCGTTCGACGTGATCGCCTCCGTCGTCGAGCAGCGAGCGCCCCACGAGCGCCGCCGGTACCGGGAGGCCCAGCGCGTCGAGCACCGTCGGCACGATGTCCACGCTGGACGCGGGTCGTTCACTCTCGCCCGGCGCCTGGCCCACGGCCCGCGGGTACTCGATCACCAACGGCACCTCGATCAGCTCGCGGTGCAGCGAGAAGCCGTGCCCCAGCCGCTTGCGCTCGAAGACCTCTTCGCCGTGGTCCGAGGTGAGGATCACCAGACGCTCCTCGTCGCCGAGCGCCTCGTCGAGCGCGTCGAGGAAGGCCCCCACCGCGTCGTCGGCCCGGGCGACCCCTTCGTCGTAGATCCGGTCGATGGCCGCACGCGCCTCGTCGTCGAGCTCGAGCTGCTTCTGCATGAACGGGTCGATCACGTTGGTGTAGTCGACCGGAGCTGCGGACAGCCAGGCCGTGGCTTCGGGGTTCGCCTCGGGAAAGCGACCGCTGTCGTGGTACGGCGCGTGCACCATGTAGGTCTGCAGGAACAGGAACACCGGGCGTTCGCTGTGCCGTTGTTCGAGGCGCGCCAGCACGCGGCTCCAGTCGGGCAGGGCGGGTGACAGCCGTTCGCGCTCGACGTCGGCGAAGACGTCGAACCCGCGGTCGAACCCGAAGGTGGGCACCACGTAGCCGCCCTCCGTGAACGCGAGCGTCTCGTAGTCGATGCGCCGCAGGTACTCGGCCAGGTTGGGCGCCGAGGGGGACACCCCCTGGGCCGTGCTCAACGCGCCGTGCTGGTGGGGGTCGAACCCGGTCAACATCGACGCGGTCGCGGGCAGCGTCCAGCTCGACGTGGCGGACGAACGGAGGTACACGATGGCCCGCTCCCGCGCCCAGGCATCGATGCGCGGAGACGTCGCGCGCTCGCTCCCGTAGCAGCCCAGGCGATCCGCTCGGAGCGTGTCGACATCGATCAGGATCACGTGGGGCCGGCCTGGCGCTCGCGCCTGCGCACCCGTGATGCGCAGATCGGACCACACGGCGTAGTCGAACTGGGTCTCGTTCGCGGGCCCGCCTTCGGTGGCGAAGCGCAGGGTGACCGGGCGGCCCTCCCAGGCCGCGAGGTCGATGCGCTCCTCGATGTAGGCGTTGGAGACCTCCACGTGCCGGCTCCACACGTGCTCCCGGGCGCCGTCGACGTGCACCTCCACCTTGAAGGTCACCCCGTCGCTGAGACCCTGCGCCCGGCTCAAGCGCCCCGCGGTCCGGACGAAGCCGTGGTCGAGCACGCCCAGCGCGAGGTGCAGGCTGTCACCCGGCAGCGCCGCGATCGGCAGGGCGAAGGACGACGGAGCCGGCATCAGCAGCCCGGGTCGCGTCTCCCGCCCGAGCGCAAACCGCTGCACGAGCCGACTCGGCGGCAGCTCGGGCTCCGCCGGCGACTCGTAGCGCGTGATCAGCAGAGCCGGGTCGGCGGTGTAGATGAACTCGATCGGCCCCGGCGAGCGGGCGGAGAAGGCCAGCAGGCCCGCGGACGACGGCGCCCACCAGAAGACGGTGTGACCTTCCTCGTCCCACCACACCGGGTCGGCTTCGTCGAAGTCGGCGCCGTGCCAGTGCACGCGCTCGAGCGCGCGGCCGGCGTGGACCAGCCGGGCGTCCGCGCCGAACAGGTCGAAGTCGGTGCCGGGCCGCAGGCGCCAGCGCCGCAGCCCACCGCCTGGATCGAGCAGCTCCGCGAACTCCCGGCTCTTCTGCTCGTCCACCGGACCGCCGTCCATCCAGCGTTCGGGCGCCACGCGGACCGGCTCGTCGAAGTCCAGCTGCTCCCAGCGTTCGAGTTCAGCCTGGAGTTCGGGCGACAGGTTGCCCGGCGAGCGTTGCTCCCAGCGCCCCTGGTCGAGCATGTCCAGCAGCGTGACGCCCGGGCGGGAGCCTCGGACCCCGGCGGCGGGTGAGGCGGCGTCGCCGCAGGCGCCGAACGCCAGGCAACAGGCGAGGATCAACCGGCCGGCCACGCGATGGCCGCCGAGCGGGCCCGCGTCGAGCGGGGTCATCGCGGCTCGAGCCCGCCGTCCCGAGAGTCGCTGGTCGGCGATTCGTCGTCGGCCCGCGCGTCAACACCGTCGTCGGCCCCGTCAGCCCCGTCGTCAGCCCCGTCGTCAGCACCCGCGTCGGCACCCGCGTCGGCACCCGCGTGGTCGCCATCCTCGGCGCCCGGCTCGTCGGCGAGCGAGCCGGCCCCGGTCCGCGCGCGGTCCGCAGCGATGCCGTCGAGCAGCTCGCGCATGTGGCTCTCACGCTCGATCGACTCGTCGAAGGTGAAGCGCAGCTCGGGCATGTGCCGCATGCGCATCGTGCGTCCGAGCTGCTCCTGGATGCGCGGCGCCGCGTCGCCCAGCGCACGCTTGGCGGCGCGCTGTTGCCCCGGCGTGCCCATCACCGTGTAGAACACGGCGGCGATCTTGCGGTCCCGGCTGAGCTCGACACGCGT
This sequence comes from Planctomycetota bacterium, assembly GCA_029259695.1. Lineage (GTDB taxonomy): Bacteria > Planctomycetota > B15-G4 > B15-G4 > B15-G4 > OFTM49. Next base: position 25,252 of record JAJDEQ010000209.1, on the reverse strand, counting down.
GACCGTCACGAAGCCGATGCGCGGATCAGCGAGTCGATCGACCAGGATGACGGCGATCTTCTCCTTGAGCAGCGCCTCGTAGCGACGTGCGCGATCCCACGCCATGTTGATGATCCCGGAGGGCCTGCTGGAGAACGGCGCGCCCCGGCCGGGCGGCGCACACGAGGTCGTCTACTTGGTGGTGAGCGCCGGTGAGGACAGCGTGCGCTTGACCTCGGTGAGCTCGAACGTCTCGACGACATCTTCGGGCTTGATGTCCTCGTAGTTGAGCAGGTGCAGGCCGCACTCGTAGTTCTCCTTGACCTCCTTCGCGTCTTCCTTGAAGCGGCGCAGGCTGTCGATGCGACCCTGGTAGATGACCGCGCCGTCCCGGACCAGACGCGCCGCGCTGTCGCGACGCATGAACCCGTCCGTGACGTAGCAGCCGGCGATGTTGCCGAAGCGACTCGACTTGAAGACCTCGCGCACGACGGCGTGCCCGGTGATGTCCTCTCGGGTCTCGGGAGCCAACTCACCCTCGAGCGCCTTCTCGAGCTCCTCGGTCATCTCGTAGATGATCGTGTAGAGCTTGACCTCGACGCCGGTGCGCTGCACTTCGCGGCGCGCCTTGGCATCCGCGACGACACCGAAGCCGATCACGACGGCCGAGCTGGCGTCGGCCAGCACGATGTCGTCCTCGGTGATGCCACCCACACCGGCGCGGATCACCTTGAAGCGCACCTCGGGGTGGGCCAGGTCTTCGATCGTGCGCCGCAGCACCTCGAGCGAGCCCTGGGCATCGACCTTCAGGATCACGTTGAGTTCAGTCGTCTTCTGGGCCTCGATGGTCTCGAACAGGTTCTCGAGAGTGACCGCATCGGACGCCGCCACGATGTCCTCGCGGTTGGCTTCCTTGCGATCGCGCACCACCGAGCGCGCCTTGTTGAGGTCGCCCACTGCGAGCAGATGGGCTCCTGCTTCCGGCGGGTCCTCGAGCCCGAAGACCTGGACCGGCGTCGAAGGACCGGCTTCCTTCACGCGCTTGCCCATGTCGTCGAGCATGTAACGCACGCGCCCCACGCTCGTCCCGGCCAGCACCTCGTCCTTCGCACGCAGCGTGCCGTTCTTGACCACCACCGTGGCCACGATGCCCATGTCCCGATCCTTGCGGGAGTCGACCACGACGCCCACGGCGGGAATCTGCGGGTCACCGGTGAGCTCGAGGACTTCGGTCTCGAGCGCGAGGCGTTCCACGAGTTCCTCGAGACCCAGGCCCGAATGGGCCGAGCACTCGACGATGCCGACCTCGCCGCCGTAGTCCTCCACGAGGATCCCGGCACTGGCGAGTTGCTGGCGCACCATCTGCGGGTTGGCGCCGGGCAGGTCCATCTTGTTCACGGCGACCACGACCGGCACACCGGCCGCGTTGGCGTGCTCGATGGCCTCGATCGTCTGTTCCATCACACCGTCGTCGGCGGCCACCACGAGCACGGCGACATCGGTGATCTGGGCACCACGCGCGCGCATCTCGGTGAAGGCCTTGTGGCCCGGCGTGTCCAGGAACGTCACCTTGGCGCCCTTGGCCGTGCTGACCTGGTAGGCGCTGGTGCGTTGGGTGATGCCGCCGGCTTCCTTGCCGGCCACGTTCGTCTTGCGCAGCGCGTCGAGCAGCGTGGTCTTGCCGTGATCGACGTGACCCATCACGGCCACGACAGGGGGACGGGGCTCGAGGTCGCCGGCCATCGCCGCCGCCCGTGCCTGCTCGGCCACGAGCAGACGCCCCTCCTCCGTCTCCGCCTCGAGCACGGTGATCTCGCGCGACATGTTCACGGCGAGTTCGACCAGGTGCTCCTCGAGCAACACCGCGTTCTTGTCGCGCGGATCGAAGACGCCCGGGAAGTGCTGCAGGATCTCGCGCGTCCTCACGCCGAGCTGTTCCGAGAGCTCGCGCACGCCGATCGGCGGACGCACCGACACAGGGTGCGTGGGACGTTCACCACGACGCTTGCGGCGGCCGGGCATCGAGCCGCGGCGCACGGGCGGGCGACGCACGGGCGGACGGCGACCGCCCGAGAAGTGGCCCAGTCGCAGCGCAGACATGGCCGGGTTGTCCTCGGGATCGAAGACCCACTCGGGCTTGCCCTTGCCGCCGCCCTTCTTGGCGCTGGTCTTGGCCGCTTCGCCCTCGCGCGTGCCGGTTCCGGTGCCGGTGCCCGGGCCCGCGGCGGCCTTGCCGCGACGCGGCGGTGCCGGGCGGGTGGGATCGAGCGGGTCGTACTCCGACGGCGACGAACGGGTGCGCGGAGCCTGCTTGGGCAGCTCGATGCGACCCAGGATGCGCGCGCCGCGACGCTTCTGCGGCTCCTCGATCTTGGTCTCGGTCGCTTCGCCCTCGGCGGGCGGCTGCTCTTCCTCGGTGTCCGCGGGCAGGGCCTGCTTGCCACCGATCGTCACCTGGATCCGCTTCGGCTCTTCGCCATCGGCGGTGGCCTCGTCGGGGGGCACCGTCGCGGCCCCGGCCTCGACCGGCGCGGCGGGCGCAGCGCCCACGACCTCGACCGGAGCGGCGGCCGCGGGGGCGTCCGCTGCGGCCGGAGGCGCTTCGGCGGCGACCTCTTCGACCACTGCTGCGGCGCTCGCCGCGGCAGCAGCCGCTTCGGCCGCTTCACGAGCCGCGGTCTCGGCCGCCTCGGCGGCCTCACGGGCAGCGCGCTCGGCAACCACCGCAGCCTGTTCGGCCGCGACCTCATCGCTGCTCTTGACGTTGATGGTGACCGCCGGCGCACCGGTCTCGGCACGCACTTCGAGGGCCCCGCCACCGTCGGCTGCCTTGGCGTCCCCGGCGGCGGCCTCCTGCTCGGCCTTCGCCTTGTCGGCGGCGGCCTTCTCGGCCTCCTCCATCTCCTCGAGTTCTTCTGCCCAAGCCGCGCGGAGAATGCCCTCCGCACCCTTGGGAATGTTCGAAGAGTGACTCTTGACGCCTAGGTTCAGCTCCTTGGCGATCGCAAGCATACGCTTGCTGTCAGCACCCAACTCCTTGGCCAGCTCGTGCAACCGCATGGGACATCACTCCGTCCGAGTGGTGCCGTTGGACACCACCCCGGCCGCATCAGGTCCATCTTGGGAGCCTCCGGCGTCGTCGCCAGACTGTGCGCTCCCCCCATCACTGTCAGCGCCCGGACTGTCGTCGCCGGGCGTTGGTCCTTCGTTCTTCGTTTCGTCCTGGGCGGCGCCGTCACTCTCAGGCGGGGCACCGGCACTCTCAGGCGGGGCACCAGCACTCTCAGGCGGGGCACCGGCATCCGGCTTGGGCGGCGACACGAGCTCGCCGCTCGCGTCCCGTGCACTGTGCGGCATCTGCGTCACGCCCTCGATCTTGATCTCCCAGGCCGTGAGCTGGGTGGCGAGACGCACGTTCTGCCCCTTGCGACCGATCGCAAGGGCCAGCTGGTCGTCCGGCACCACCACGCGCGCCACGCGCGAGGGAGCATCGAGTGCTAGCGAAGCCAGCTGCGCGGGGCGCAGGGCGTTCGCAATCAGGTCTTCGTCCGATTCGCTCCAGCGAATGATGTCGATCTTCTCCCCGTTGAGTTCGTCGGTGATGGCCTTGATGCGCGTGCCCCGGATGCCAACGCAGGCACCGACGCAATCGACACGTGGATCGTTGCTGTGGACGGCGATCTTGGTGCGATAGCCCGGCTCCCGGGCAATCCGCCTGATCTCGATGATGCCGTCGTTGACCTCGGGCACTTCGAGCTCGAACAACCGTTCCACCAGGTCCTTGGTGACGCGCGACAGGATGATCTTCACCCGCACGCCCACGGCCTTGACCTCGGTGATGATCGCGCGGATGCGGTCGCCGGGCGAGTACATCTCGCCACGCACACGCTCGCCGCGCGGGATGATCGCCTCGGCCTTGCCGATGTTGACGATGATCGCCCCGCCCTCGATGCGCTGCACCGTGCCCAGCACGAGCTGGCCCACGCGGTTCTCGAACTCGGCGTAGACCACCCGGTTCTCGGCGTCCCGCAGGGACTGGATGATCACCTGCTTGGCGGTCTGGGCGGCAATGCGTCCCAGGTCGATGGCACCCGTCTCGACCTCGCTGGTCACCGACATCTCGCCGGTGTCGCGATCGATCATGCATTGGATCGGGACGTCGTCGCCCACCTTCTTCTGGATCGCGGCCACCATGGCGTTCTCGATCGTGGAGAAGATGAGCTCGGTATCGATGTCCTTCTCGAGATGGATCGCTTCGATGATGCGCAACAACTCGCTGTTCACCACGGTCGATCCGTCTCCTGGTCGCAAGGGCCTGCGGGGCTTTTCGGCGGCTCAAAGGGGCCCCTGGAGGGCACCTACCGGTCCGGAAACGCAAACAAGCGGGTCGAATCCCACTTGTCTTCCTGACAGGGTGAGCTGCAAACGTCTCTAAATAGGTTTGTGGGCTCCCTTTGTCAAATGAACGGCGGGCAGGATGCCGTTATGGCATGCCGCCGCCCTCGACCCGGAACGGGTGGACTGAACAGCCGGGAGAGGGGCCCGGGGCTGCGCGAGGCCCGCGGCGCCGGCGCCTCCGGCGATCCCCCACCGGGCTCGAGCGTCCGGCGGCCCGGGTGGCCAGCCGCTCGACGCTCGCGCTAACATCCTCGCCCGCTGCGGCCCCTCCGGTCGGGCGCAACGCCACCCCGGAAGTGCTCATGACTCGTTCTCCGACTTCCCCCACGTCCTCCTCCGGCGCCAGCGCTCGTTCCCCGGATGAAGGCTCGCGCGCCGCTCCGCGCCTGCAGGTGGCGCTCGACTTCCTGATCCTCTCCCGGGCCATGGCCGTGGCCGAAGAAGCCGTGGCCGGCGGGGCGACCCTGCTCGAGGTGGGCACGCCGCTGCTCAAGAGCGAGGGCCTGGACGCCGTGCGGGCGCTGCGCGAACGCTTCCCCGGGCTCTCCGTCGTGGCGGACACCAAGACCATGGACGCGGGCCGCGCCGAGATGGAGATGGCCGCCAAGGCGGGCGCCCAGTGGGCGACGGTGCTGGGGGCAGCCTCCGATGCCACGATCCGCGAGTGCGTGGAAGCGGGACGCAACTACGGCATCGCCGTGGTGGTCGATCTGGTGGGTGTCGCCGATCCGGTGGCGCGGGCGCGCGAGGCCGCGGCCCTGGGCGCCTCGGCGGTCGGTGTGCACTGCGCCATCGACGAACAGATGCTCGGTCGCGACCCGTTCGACACGCTGCGCTCCGTCCGCGCCGCCGTGGACATCGAGGTGGCGGTGGCCGGCGGCATCAACAGCGAGACCGCCGCAGCCGCTGCGGCAGCGGGGGCCGACACCGTCATCGTCGGCGGCGCGATCACCAAGGCCGCCGACGCGAGGGCGGCCACCGACGCCCTGGTGCAGGCCCTGGCGTCGGGCGCCAGCGTGCCGACCACCGACGTCAAGCGTTACGACGCGAGCCACCTGCGCCAGGCGCTGGAGCGCGTGAGCACACCCAACCTCTCTGACGCGATGCACCGGGGCGGCGCCCTGGAAGGCCTCGCTTCGATCACACCCGGGAAGCACATGGTGGGTCGTGCCGTCACCGTGCGCACCTACCCCGGCGACTGGGCCAAGCCGGTCGAGGCCATCGACAACGCCGGCGAGGGCGACGTGATCGTCATCGACGCCGGCGGCCGTCCGCCGGCCGTGTGGGGCGAGTTGGCCACCGAGTCGTGCCTGCAACGCGGCGTTGCGGGCGTCGTCATCGACGGCGCCATCCGCGATGTGGACGCCATTCGCGAACTGGGGCTGCCGGCGTTCGCACGCATGAGCTGTCCGCACGCGTGGGAGCCCAAGGGCTTCGGCGAGATCGGCGCCCCGATCACGATCTCGGGCCAGAAGATCCGTCCCGGAGACTGGGTCGTGGGCGACGACTCGGGCGTGGTCGTCGTGCCGGGCGAACGAGCGGTCGAGATCGCCAACCGAGCCCTCGACGTGCTGGAGATGGAGAACCGTGTGCGCGGCGAGATCCGCGCCGGCTCGACCCTCTCCCAGGTGATCGAGCTCTACCGCTGGGAGAAGGCCTGACGATGGACGCGCCTGCACCCAGGGAGCTGCGCGTGTCGGTCAACGGAGAGCGACGGTCGATCCCGGCCGGCACATCCGTCACCGACCTGCTGATCAGCCTGCAGCTCTCCGACAAGACCTGCGCGGTGGAGCTGAACCGCGAGATCGTCCCCCGCTCGGCGCACCGCGAACGCACCCTCGCCGAGGGTGACCGAGTCGAGATCGTGTCCTTCGTGGGCGGCGGATGAGCCGCGCTCCCCGAGCGCACCCGACGACGAACCGAGCCTCCAGACCTGCACATCACGGAGTGAGCAACATGAGCACGCACGACGAACAGCTCACCATCGGCCCCCACACCTTCGGTTCACGCCTCTTCGTGGGCACCGGCAAATACGACACATTCGACGTCATGCGCGGGGCGCACGAGGCCTCGGGAACCGAGTGCGTCACGCTCGCGGTCCGGCGCGTGGATCTCTCCGGGCAGGGCGAGTCGCTGCTCGACTTCATCGATCGTTCGCGCATCAAGCTGCTGCCCAACACGGCCGGCTGTTTCAACGCCGAAGACGCCGTGCGTACGTGCCGCCTGGCCCGCGAGGCGCTCGACACCAGCTTCGTCAAACTCGAGGTGCTGTCCGACCCGGACACGCTGTTGCCCGACCCGATCGAAACGCTCGAAGCCACGCGGCACCTGGTCGCTGACGGTTTCCACGTGCTGGCCTACACCAGCGACGACCCGATCATCGCGCGTCGGCTGGGCGATGCGGGGGTCGCGGCGATCATGCCGTTGGGCTCCCCCATCGGTTCGGGGCTGGGCATCCTCAACCCGCGCAACATCGCGCGCATCAAGCACGAGGCCGCGGTGCCCGTGGTCGTGGACGCCGGCGTCGGCACCGCCAGCGACGTGGCGATCGCCTTCGAACTGGGCGTGGACGGCGTGCTGCTCAACACCGCCATCGCCCAGGCGACCAACCCGGTGGGCATGGCCCGAGCCATGAAGTACGCCGCGCTCGCCGGCCGGGAGGCGTTCCTCGCCGGGCGCATGCCGACCCGGGACGACGCGTCCGCGAGTTCGCCCATGGGTGGACTCATCGCGTCGTCTTGAGCACGGAACGGCGGCGACCCGTGCCCCCACCCACGCGCGCCGCGCCCGACCCGGGCCCGGCACACGGCCACGCCCGCAGCGAGAGCCCCACCCGGCTCGAGCGCGCCGAGCTGGCGCGCAACACGGCATCCACGAGCCTGGACCGACTGGGCTTCGGCGCCTTGGAGCAGCTGTGCCGGACATCCGCCGCGGCCCACCCCCCGGTCCCCGTCCACGCCACCGACCCGCGCGACGGGCTGCCGATCATCTACTCGGACACCCGCGCGGCACGCATGTCCGAGCCCGGCTGTGTCGTGTGCGACAACCGCACCTGCCCAGCCGTCGACCTGGCCCGACTGCCGGCCGATGACCTCGCCTACCTGACCCCGAATCTCTACCCCATCGTCTACCCGTTCCCGGACGACCCATCCGGCGCCGTGCAACCCACGGTGCGCGGACTGCACCTCGTGCAGTGGAGTTCCCTGGACCACGGCGGCGGCCTGGTCGGTGCCGATCGTTCCTGCGCCGCGGCCATCGTGCGCCAGGCCGCGCGCGCCGAGGAGTTCCTGCTGCACCACGCCGACGCACACTTCCCCGACACCGGCGAGGGCCACCGCGGCCACGTGGCGTACATCAAGAACCGCGGTCGACGCGTGGGCGGCTCGGTCGAACACGATCACCAGCAGTTGATGCTCACCAGCGTGGCGCCCGCCGAACCGTTGCGCACCGCCGGCCTCGGTCCGCGACTGCGCGCCGAGACACCCCGGGACCTGCTGGTGGACCGCGTCGACGGGCAGGCCCTGACCCTGGTGCCGACGTTCATGCGTCGCCCGCTGCACGCCTTCATCGTGCCCGCCGGCCCCGAGGTGGGCTTCCTGCACCACCTCGATCCCGAGGTGCTCGACGGACTGGCGCTCGCCGTGGCCCGGCTGACCCATGCGATCACGGCACTCATGACGAACACGCAGGACGGCCCCGCCTGGAACCTGATCGTGCACACCGGCCCCGGCCGCGGACCGCTGGTGGAACTGCGGCCGTTCACCCAACCCCTGGGCGGCTACGAGCACCTCGGCCTGTACCTGTGCGAGGAGACCCCGGTGCGCTCCGCGGAGCGCCTGCGACAGGCACTGCCCGACGCCTGAAACCGGGCCCCGCGGCGCCGGCCGCAAGAGGCGTCAGCGCACCTGCGCGGAGAGTTCGGGCAGCCCGGTCAGGCGCCCTCGTCGGGACCCGGACCCAGTTGGCCCCACAGGCGCTTCGGTGCCCGGCGCTGCCAGGCCCTGCGCAGCAGGTCCGAGAGCAGGGCGGTGTTCGCTGCACCCAACTCGACGCGCACGCCCACGCTGCGCTTGCCCCAGTGGAGTTCCTCGCAGGCTCTCTCGGCAGTGGCGAGAGTCGCCGCTTGTTCGGCGTCGAGCATCACGTTCAGGTATCCGTCCTCCGGCGCGGTGGCGAAGATCTTGTCGCACACGCGGAACGACGGGAAACCGTGATGGGGCTGTTCGCTGGCCTCGGGCAGGGAGAGGGCAAGGCGGCGGGCGGCGGCGAACGAGGTCATGGCCAGCGTCCCCCGGTCAGCGCTGGAACAGCGGCAGGTAACCCAGCGGTACCTGCAGGCTGAGCGAGACGATCGCCGTGGAGTAGACCGAACCGTAGACGCCCTCGTGGAACGAGCCGTCTTCGCGCTGGCGCTCGGCGCACGCGCGCGTGTACTCGTCCCACCAGGCGTCGAAGACCTTCGGGCTGCGGTAGTGCCAGTAAGCCTGGGACGCGTAGAGCGCGCCGTAGTCCAGGAACTCCTCGAAGTGCCCGCGACCGGTGAAGGGGTCGTCGCGCTGCAGGGCCTCGAAGCCCCGTTCCAGGGGTTCGCTGCCGTAGTCACCGAGTGCATTGAGCGTGGACAGCGCGGCGGCCGTGAGCGACCACGAGGTCTGATCGATGTTGATCGCGTAGCGGAAGCGTCCGGTCTGGACATCCTGCGAGCGCCACATGTACTTCTCGGCCCGCTCGATGACTGCCGTGTCGACGGTGAAGCCCGCCTCCTTCGCGGCGCGCAACGCCTGCAGCATGCACACCGTGATCGAGCCCTCGTGCGCCTCCATGCTGCGCGGCTCGTAGTACCAGCCGCCCAGGGCCCCCTGCGTCGACTCGATCAGGGCCACGCCCCGGCCGATCGCGTCGCGCAGCCGCTCGTGCTTGAGCGGATCGTGGACGGCGGCGCCGTAGGCCTGGGTCAGCGCCAGCACGGCATAACCCTGACCGTGCATGCGCGAGACCTTGTCGCCGTCGTAGTAGAAGTAACCCTCCTCGTTGCAGCGGTCCACCAGCCAGTCGATGCTGCGCGACACGGACCGCCCGTAGATGCTGCGATCGGGGTCGGGCAGGTGGCCGGCCGCGAGGAACGAGAGCGCCGCGAGCGACGTGACCGCGACCGGGGCGGAACGTCCCGCCTGATGGCGCGGCAGCGAGAAGGACCCGTCCCGGTTCTGGTGCTGGACCAGGTACTGGTGGCTGCGCGCGGCCAGGCCTTCGACCAGGCGCACGCGGTGCGGGTCGGTCGAGGGCTGGTCATCGGTGTCGACAGCGGTCCACGGCGGAAGCCCCGAAGGGCCCCGGGGCTCCGGGTCCACGGCCGCCCCTGTCAGCAGCAGGGCGATCAGCGCCAGGGCCGCGTTGTTCACGGCTCCTCGAGTCGATGCATGGCGCGGATGTAGGCTTCGAGCCAGGACCGATAGCGATCCGGGACGTCGTCCACGTGCAGGTTCATCAGGTCCTCCTGCACCTTGGGCGGCAGCAGCCCCCAACGACCGTCGGTGTTCTCACGCGTGAACGGACGCGTCTCGTCCGGCGGCGGTCGCGCGCCCGGCTCGTTCTGCGGCGGCGACCCCGCGGGCTGCTCGCTCTCCTGGCGTTGCTCGTTCTCTTGCTCGCCCTGTTGCTGCTGCTGCTCGCGCTGTGACTGCATGTCGTCGCGCTGCGTCGACTGGGGCGGGCGCTGTTCGCTGCCGTCACTGGGGCGCGGCGGCGGCTGCCCCTGATCCTGCGACGACTGTTGCTGATCCTGATCCTGCGGAGGAGGCGAACCGGACGACTGGTTGGAGCGCTGGTACTTGGCCTCGCGAATCAGCTCCTCCAGGTCGCGGATGATGTCCAGGTGGAGCTGGCGAGCGCGGGCGATCTGATCCACGACCGCATCGACTTCGGACGCCTCGAGCAGGACCTCGTCGACCTTGACCTGGTTCTCCTTGATGCGCTTGATCAGTGCTTCGGTGTCCGCCTGGCCCTGGATCGCGTCGACCTGGAAGAACGACGCCATGAGTGCCAACAGGATCGTGCTCATCGTCCGTCTCCGTCGTCGGTGTCGTCGCCATCGTCCTCGCCCGTGGGCGGGCGCCAGCCATCCGGAGGCAGCCAGGGCAGGGGATCTTCCCCTCCCTCGCCGTCGGCCTCCTCGCCGGGGCCGGGACCCTCGGGCGGTGCCGGTGTCATCTCATCGAACAGCTCACCGACGCGGCTGTGCTCGAAGGCCCAGCGCGTCAGGAGTTCGCGCTCGGTCTCGCCGAACAGGTCCTCGTCGTACACCTCGGGATTGAGGCGTTCGAAGCTCTCGAGCCGGTCCAGCGCCATCTGCTCCATGCGCTGGATCAGGTAGAGCTCGGCCACCGGCGGGACCAGCGGCTGGCGCATCTCACCCTGCGGCGGTTGTTGGCCCTGCTCGGACTGTTGCTCCATCGCCTCGCGGCGGCGCTCCTGTTCCTGTTCGAGCACGAGCATCAGGTCCTCCAGGCGCCGGCGAATGTCGCCCTGAACGGCCTGGACGAGGAAGCCGGTCTGCTCGGCGGCCATCATCTCGGACACGCGCAGCATGTCGTCGTAGGTCTCGGAGAGGGCGAACACGAACGCCACCGCGCCATCCTCCTGCAGCGAGGTGCGCACGACGTCGGTCTGCTCCGACAGCTCTCGTTCCACGCCGGACAGTCGGGCGATCGCGCGGCGCTGGGCGCGGCCGAGGCGTTCGGAATCACCCCGCGCCTCGTGCACCTCACGCGTCTCGTCGTTCACCGCGATCTGGCCCTCGAGCAATCCCTTGAGCTCCTCACCCAACCGGAACAGGACCTCCTCCTGACGCAGTTGCTCGTAGCGCTCGCGGTCCTGCTCGAGCTCCTCCTGTGCCTGCTCCAGTTGCTCGGCAGCTTCTTCCTCGCGACGCTGGGCCTCTTCGCTGTCGCCACTGCGCAGTGACGACGACGCGCGCGACATGGCGCTCTCCGCCCGCTCGAGCGACGGCTCGAAGCTCGTCTCCGACAGCTCGGAGAGCCGCTGCATCAGCTCGTTGGTCTGCTGCTGCAGCTCGTCCTGACGCTGGGCCAACTGCTCGAGCTGTTCGCTGCTGGGCTCGGCGCGCGGCCGGCCTTCGAGCTGCTCGGCGCGGGCCTGCAGCATGGCCAGCAGGTCGTTGATGCTCTGGCGCGCCGACTCCCCGTTCTGCTGCGCACCCGAGGTGTCACCGCTCTCGATCGACGGCGACATCTCCGCGAGCTGTGCCAGCAGTTCCCGCGTGCGGTCGAGTAGCTCGGGTCCCTCGTCGGGCTCGAGTGCTTCCAGGCGCTCGGCGCGATCCTCGATCTGCTCGGCGTCCGCGGCGGCATCGCGCGCCGTGGTCAGCGCCTGCGACTGGGCCCGGTTGCGGGCCGCGGTCAGACTGCGTTCGGCCCGTTCGAGGGCACGGGCCACCTGATCCAGATCGTCGGCGGCCGCTTCCATCGCCTCGCGCGCTCCATCGGCCGGCTCCGCGTCGCCCCCTTCGCTGACCTGCTCCGACGGCTCCTGCCCTTGCTCGTCGGCACCCGCCTGCTCGGAGCCCTCGCCGTTGGGCTGGGGTGACGCGCTGTCCGAACCGCCAGCCTGCTGCTCGCCGCCGGTCTGCTCGCCGCCGGTCTGCTCGCCGCCGGTCTGCTCGCCGCCGGTCTGTTCGCCGCCGGTCTGCTCGCCGCCGGTCTGTTCGCCGCCGGTCTGTTCGCCGCCGGTCTGTTCGCCGCCGGTCTGCTCGCCGCCGGTCTGCTCGCCGCCCGCCTGTTCGCCGCCGGTCTGCTCGCCGCCGGTCTGCTCGCCGCCCGCCTGTTCGCCGCCTGTCTGCTCGCCGCCGGTCTGTTCGCCGCCGGTCTGTTCGCCGCCGGCCTGCTCGCCGCCTGTCTGCTCGCCGCCGGTCTGTTCGCCGCTCTGCGCCCCTTCCGGGCCCTCGGCACCAGACGTCGACTCGCCCCGTTCGCCGGCCCGCAACTGCTCCCGCGCCGCGGCCATGCGCTGCGCGGCGCGATCGGCGGCTTCCCGCGCCTGCTCGCGTGCCGCGTTCACGGCCGCGGAGAGCTCCCCGTCGCCGAGCTCCGGTTGCTGCTCGAGCCGGCTGCGCAGCTGGGCCAGCGCCCGCTCGAGTTGCGACTGCGCCGAAGACGTCGGCCTGTCCGCCGAGGCGAGACCGCGTTGACGGCGTGCCAGCTCCTCGGCCAGGGCCGCTTCGCCGAACAGACCGGCGGCCTGCTGCAGCGCTTCGAGTGCTTCCTCCGCGGTGGCCAGCTCTTGTTGCAGTCGCTCGGCCAGCTCCTCGGCCTGCTCGACGAGCTCACTCGAATCATCGGTCAGGGCCCGTGTCGCATTGAGCAAGCGACGCTGGCTCTCCGCCAGGAAACCCAGCTCGGCCAGCCCTTGCTCCGCGAGATCGGCCTGGGTCTCCAGGTCCTCGACGTCGCGGCGGTCGCGCAGCACCGAGCGGATCAGCTCGAGTTGCGAGACCAGCGTGTCCTGGTTCTCGATGCTCGAGAGCTTGGCCTGCTCGAGGTCCCGCTCGATCTCCCGGCCGAGGTCCAGCGTCCGTTCGTCCTCGAACTGGGACAGCGCCTCGCGCAGCAGGACCGCGTTGCGCGTGCGCCCCTCGTCTTCGTAGCGACCGGCCAGGCGTTCCATCTTCTCGCGCAGCGATTCGAGCCGCGTCACGAGACGTGTCTGGTCCCGCCGCACCCGGGAGAACTCGTCCTCCTCGGACTGGGCCCAGGTCGGAGCGGCTCCGACCGCGGTCACCAACAGCAAGAGCAGCCAGGAGAAGCGGTGGCGGGCGTTCATGGTCTCTCCCGTTCTTCGCGCAGCACCTTCTCGGTGCGGCTGCGGAGCCGGCGCTGATCGTCGATGAGGGTCTCCACGAGTTGGAGCACTTCCTGGTAGTCCTCCCACTCGTCCATCCGTTCGAGCAGGCGGGCAAGCGCCACGTCGACCTTCTCCTGAGCGGCTCGAGCGGCGGCGAGTCGCTCGGGGCTCGGGTCGCGACGCGCGACGGTGAGCGCGTCGTGGGCCACCGGCGAGAGCGACTCACTCAGCTCCAGGGCCACGCCGATCATGTCCAGCAGGCGGCCCACGTGATCGAGGCGGCCGAACTGCCCGGCACCGTAGTCGGCCGAGAGCGACCGCCAGGTCGCCGGCACGAAGGTCTCGTCCACGGGCTGGGCACGCCAGTCATCCAGGCGGCGTTCGAGCACCGAGGCGGCGCCGGGTCCCGAGTCGAGCCGGTTCAGGATCGTGTCGTTGACCACGCCGGCCAGTTCGCGCGCCTCGCGCCCCAACCGCGCGGTGACCTGGTTCTGGGACACGGCGGTCGCCACCAGATCGGGGTCGTCCGCGCTCGGCGGTTCCTCGATCAGCGACTGCGTGGCTTCGATGGCGCGCGCCTGGCGGTCGCGGATGGTCTGGTAGGCCTCTTTGAGGCGCAGCTGACGATCTGCGAGGAGCCGCTGCACCTCGGCCACCTCGACGACCTCGACGCGCCGCCCCTCGACCCGCGCGGACTGAGCACCGCGCCCGGGGAGGTCGCGCCCGTCGATGGCCACGATCGTGTAGGCCGACAGCTCAGCCTCCGGCTCGCTGCCGAGATCGACCAGCAAGCGGTGATGGGACGGCGCGAGCGGATCGACGCGGAACGCGCGCGGCGGCGTGACGTCATCGGCGCGCGCCGAGCGCAGACTCACCTCGACCACACCGTGGTCGTCCTCGGCCACGACGGAGAAGGGCACGACGGCCCGCGAGGTGACCTTGATGGCCGAGCGCGGCGGCGCGAAGACGCGCAGTGTCGGCGGTCGGTCGGGGCGCACGAGCAGGCTGTGGTTGACCGGGTCGGGCGTCGCCAGCCCCTCGGGACCTGTGAGGATCGCAGCCAGCGAGTCGGAGGCCTCGGCCACCAGCGTCGCGCGCAGTTCGGGCACCGGTCCGCTGCGATCGATCTCGCACGGCACCTGGATCCCGGCGCCGAGCAGCCACACCGCGGCGGTGGACACCTCGCCCGTGGCGAGCCCCGTCACGGTCACGCGCGTACCCTCGTCGACGATCAGCCCCTCTGCGCCGACCGTGCGCGACTCCTGCCCCAGGTATGCCGGCGGCTCCAGGACGAAACGCGGGTCGTCGATCCGCGGCGGATCGACCACCGTGAGGCTGAGCTCGGTGTCCTCGCCGGAGTCGTCGCCACCGCGCACGAACAAGCGCGTGTCGCCGCGACGCATGGTCGCGTGACCACGCCACGCGTCCTCGAGTCGCGTCATGGCGGCGACCCGTTCACCGTCCTCGCCACGCACCACGAGTTCGATGCGACCGGGCTGCACGCCCTCGGCGCGCACCTCGAAGTCGATCACCCCGCCATGGGAGGCCACGACGACACCGTCGTCGCGCACGACGTGCGCCGCTCCGCGCGGCGCCAGGTCGAGCTGCAGCCGCGTCTCGCGCGGCCAGTCGACGTCGCGCAGCATCCAGCGTTGAGCGAAGACGTCCAGCGCCGGCTCGCCCAGGGGCACGGCCACGGCGATGGCGACCACCACCGCCAGGGCCGCGTAGGCCGACTTGAGCGTCGGCCCCGCGGTCAGCACCGTGCGCAGGTCGACGCGACGGCAGGCCTCCGCGGCCTCCTGCGCAATCCGCCCCTCGAGTGTCCCGGGAGCGCCCTCACCGAACTCCAGCGTGGAGATGATGCGGCCCTCGAACTGCGGCAGGGCCTGCTCCACGATGCGGGCCGCGTCCAGCCGCTGGCCTCCGTCGGTCAGCGGCTTCCAGATCCCGCGCACGAACTCACGCACGAACAGCGCGAGCAGCAGCAGCAACACCACGGCCCGAACCGCCACCGGCAGGTGCAGCCCGCGATCCACCAGGTAGAGCGCCAGCAGCCCGATGCCGGTGAACGTCAGCAGCCGCGTCGCACCGGCCAGCAGGTGCAGCCGGCGGATGCGCGCGACGACCGCGTCGAGGCCGCTGGCGACGACCTGGGGTGGTGGGCTGCCGACGGGTCGGGGTCGGGGAGTCGTCATCGTTGGAAGATCGGCAGGTAACCGTAGGGCAGGGAGAGGATGATCGCGCCCACCGCGGTGGAGAACTCCTCACCGGGCCCGATGCGGCAGGGGAAGGTCCCCTCGGCCGACTGGGCTTCGAGCAGTTCGGCGCGGATGCGTTCGTAGTACCAGTCCCACGCCTTGCCGCCGATCACGTAGAGCGCCTGCGTCGCGTAGTAGTGGCCGTACCAGTAGAAGTAATGGAAGCGGTAGCGGTTGTTCGAGACGCGATCGTAGTGCTGCTTGAGGAACTCGACGCTGAGGTCGAGGTCGATCTCCTCGCCGTCGCCGACGTCGCTGTACACCCCGGCGTTGTGCAGCGCGGCAAGGCCTGCCGCCGTGAGCGCGAACGACGAACGCGTGTTGCGCAACGCCTGGTAGCGGAACGATCCGGGGCCGAGCTGGTAGTAGTCCTCGTACAGGTGCCAGGTGCTGTGTTCGTCGCGCACGTACGACCGCTGCACGTAGGCCGCTGCCCGGTTGATCGTGCTGCGGGGCACGCGGATGCCGACGTTGCGCGCCGCACGCAACGCGTTGAGCTGGCAGACCGTGATCGACATGTCGGACTCGACGGCGAACGGCACGTAACGCCAGCTGCCGTGCTCGTTCTGACAGTCGACGATGTAGTTGACGGCCGACTGCAGCTCGCGCTGCACGTCGCCGCTGGCGGTCATGCCGTAGACCTCGGCCAGGAACAGCGTCGCGAAGGCGTGGCTGTACATGCGCGTGCCGTTGTCGGTGACGTAGCCTTCGTTGTTGACGCGGCCCAGCAGGTAGCGCGTGGCGTCACCGATGACCTTGCCGTACGGACCCCGTTCCGGCAGGTGGCCGGCCGACAGGAACGCCATGCCGGCCAGGGCCGTGACGCCCGCGTGCGGCACGCGGGATGCGGTCACCTTGTAGTCCTGGTTGAGCTTGAAGCCGACGTTGGCGCTCCAGCTCCCATCGGCGTTCTGGCGGCCCGCGAGCCACTCGAGCGCCCGGGCGACCGAGTCGACGGAGTCGGGGGTGATGTCGGCGGTCTGCCCGCGCAGCGCGGGAGCGAAGGCGCCCAGCAGGGCCAGCAGCACCGCGCCGCTCCAGGCCAGGTTGGTCCGCGCGTGTCGCATCGTCATCCGTCACTCCTCAGGAACGCCACCGTGCCGCCCTGCGCCACGAGGACCGCACCGTCCACGAGCGTCAGCTCGGACAGGCCGTTCCCGCGCAGGGCGTCCACCGCGATACTGTAGCGCTGCGGATCGTGTCCGACACGCACCACCCACATCACGACCGCCGTCTCGGCATCCGGTGTCTCGCTCACGAGCACGAAGCCGTCGCGACCGGCGAGGACCTGGACATAGCCCTCGGCCGGAGGATCGAGATCCAGCGTCCGCTCGATCTGTCCGTCGGCGGGATTCACCAGCAACAGACGTCCGGGCAGGTCGGGCTGTGCGAAGACGAGCTGCTGCAGGGCGTCGTCGCGGGCGGGGCCCACCGGGCTCAACGCCGGCCCGCTCTCGGTCCGCTCACCGAGGCCGCGCAAGGCGTCGATCGGCGTCAGCTCCACCGGGACGCCCTGTTCGGTGTGGGCGATGGGCGGGTCGACCAGCACCAGTCCCCCGGCGGCCGTGCGCCAGACGTTGCGCTCCGAGACCGTGTGCGGATCGGTCGTCGCTTCCCACACCTGCTCACCCGTGCGCATGTCCCAGCCGCCGAGGTAGCTGCCGCCGGTCACGCGCCCGGAGAGCATCACCACCGGCGGGTCGGCGAAGGTGCGCACGAGGGTCGTGAGTTCCTCGGGCACGGTCGCCCGCGCCGCGAAGTCGCCGGTCACGACGTCGAGCGCGTGCAGATCGGCCGCCTCGTTGTTGCGGGCGAAGACGACGGGCAGTCCGCCGGCCGCCATCATGCGTGCATCCAGGCAATCCGGAACGCGCGCGCGCGAAGCCACGGCGCCGGAGGCAGACCCGAAGCCGGTCACGTAGATCGCATCGTCCTCGTAGGTCAGGACGTGCACGACGCCCGAGCTCGAGACCATGTCGACCGGGCTGCCGGACAGCGGCGTGGACCAGAGCTCGTGCCCGTCCGCGAGATCGAGGCAAGTGAGCATGTTGCCGCACCGCGCGTGGAGCCGTTCACCATCGATGTGGAAGTCGACGTCGCGCGCGCGTGCGTAGGTGACGCCGCCGGGCATCGGCCGCCGCCAGCGGATGCGTCCGGTGCGCGTATCGAGCAGGAACAACTCGCCGGCCACGTTCACGGCGCCCAGCAGCGCACCGGCGTCCCGTGCGGTCGGACGGCCGGAGACGACCGGGAACGACACCCGGTAGCGATCGTGGATCTCGATCACGCTGGTCGTCGCCGCGGGACCGGGGATACGCGGCACGTGGTCGCCGGCCGATGCCGCGTCCACGACCCCGTCGAGGCGCGCGGCGAAACGCGTCTCGCCCAGCGCGCGCGCAGCCTCGGCGCGGAGTGTCAGGTGCCGCTCTCCCGCGACGATCCGCCCGAGCTCCTCGAAGACCTCGCGCGCCCGCCCGTCGGCCAGGCGCTGACTCAGCCGCTCCGCCCGCGCATCGGCGATCACGCGCGCATTGGGGAAGCGCAGCTCGACGAAGACCCGGCTGTCCTCGGTGGAATCGCGCACCAGGTCCCAGGCCTGCCGGGCGATGTCCTCGTACTCTGCGTAGATCTCGCGGCCGTGCTCGGCGATCAGCGCCTCGATGCGCCGCGCCGCTTCCGCCCAGGCCGGGCCGCCCTGCCACGGGGCGCTGGGATGGGCCGCGATGATCCCCTGCAGGCGGCGGATCCGGCCCTCGGGACCCTCGCGCGGCAGCCACCGCAGCGCGTCGACCAGCCCCAGCGGGGCGGCGCCCTCTGGCGTGAGTTCGCCCAGTTCGAGCACCGTGTGTGCGTGACTCTCTGCGAGTTCGGCGAACCAGGCGTCGAGGACCAGCTCCGCATCGGGTCGATTGTTGGCGTGCAGCGCGCGCAGCGCCTCGGCAGCGTGGTCGAGCAGCGCGTTGGTCTGCTGGGCCACCCGCAGCAGGCGGTCCCAGCTCTCGGCATCGCCGTCGCGGCGGGCGAGGCGCAGCGCCGTCTCGAGCCGCCCCGTCCGCACCCGGGCCACGTAGCGCGGGTCCTCGGTGTGCACGGCGCTCTCGAACAGCGCCTGGGCCTCCTCGAGCCGGCCGTCGATCAGGTACAGCTCGGCCTTCTCCAGGTTCTTCGCCAGCGGCGACGACGTGGCGGAGTCGATGCGCGACAGCTCGTTCTCCACGTCGAGCGCGGCGAACAGCAGCCCGTTGTCCGTCGACACCAGGACCGAGCCGGCAGGCACCACGCGCCGCGCGCCGTGTGACTTCCACGGACGCACGCCTGCGGGGTCGGTCGGCTGACCGGAAGCCGCGTCGACGACGAGCAACCCGTTGCGCGTCGGGGCGAACAGCAGCCCGCCCGAATACGTCACCGGTCCGATGATCTCGTTCTCGTCGTCGAGGATCGCGGGTGTGTCCCACACGCGCCGGTTCGTGTGGGCGTCGTACGCCTCGAGCGTCTCGCTGCCCGAGATCACGAAACGCCCGGGCCCCGCGGGCTCCACGTGGTTGCGGTAGTCGCTGCGCGACTGGCTGTCCACCGGATCGGCCACGAGCCGCCCCGTCTGACGGGAGAGCTGCAGCATGAAGCGGCTGTCGAGCGGCGTGACGAACAGCGTGTCACCCCGCGTGAACGGCGGGTGGTTGGTCCAGAACACGGACCGGCGACGCGTCGCCCCCGGCGACATGGACGCGTTGCGCCCCGTCGCCTCGTAACCGGCCAACCAGCGCAAGCGCCCCGACCACGCGTCCACGCAAGCCACGACACCGAGATTGGTGGAGAGGAACAGGTCGCCTTGCTCCAGCGCCACGGGCGAGACCACGTGCTCCTGGAACGGGCGGTTGAACATGGTCAGCTCCTGCTGTCCCGAACACACCAGCGTGTTCCACAGCAGGTCACCGGTGGCCAGGTCGAACGCCGCGGCATAGGCGTTGATCGCGCCCTCGGTCACCGAGCCGGCCACGAACACGGTGCCGCCGTGCACGACCGGCGGGCCCGCCACGTCGAAGCTGTTCACGAAGTCCGCGTCGTGACGGTGCGGACGCTCCTGGTGCCAGACGACCTCGCCCGTGCGGCGATCGAGCGCCACGAGTCGGCGGCGCGGCAGGGGCCAGTTGATGGGGATGCCCTCGAACTCGCGCAGCTCCTGTTCACGCCGGGGCTCGGGCACCTGCACGCTGGCGATCACCAGGTCGGCGGTGACGGTGGGCGCGGCGTGCTGATTGGGGGCGATGGCCCGGTCGCGGCGGGTGCGCGCGTAGATGCCGAGGTCGAACCACGGCGTCGCTTGGGGCGAGAGCGTGATCTCTTCCATCGGGCCGGCGTGGTGCCAGATCTTGCGGCCCGAGCGCAGGTCCAGCGCCGTGACCGAGATCGAGTCGGCGACGAAGACGACGCCGTCGTCCACCACCGGGACGATCGGCGCGATGGGCGCCTCGTGCCGCTCCTCGCGGGCCAGGAACGGGTTGATCGCCTTACCCCCGCGCGGGTCCAGGCGGCGCTTGTCGTAGAGGTGCAGGTAGATCTCGTGGATCGTGAGCGTGGTGACCCAGCGCGGATGGAGCGCGCCGGGAAGACTCGGTGCGCCCAGGGGCCCGCGGCCCACGGGCTCCGGGAGACTCGCCAGCAGGGCGCCGGCCGTCGCCGCGCTTTCACCCGTGATGCCCTGACCTGCCGCGGCGCGCGTGGCGGCGAAGCGCGCTTGATCCCACTCCCCGCGTTCGGCCCGCAAGCGCGACAGGAAGCCGAGCGCGCGCTCACCCTCGGGCAAGCCCTCCAGCACGTGGGACAGCCGGGCGAGGGTGGCTTCGTCCCGCCAACGCGCGGCGTTGAGCAACACCGCGCGCTGCTCGGGGCGCGCCAGTCCCGCGCGCACCTCCGCGGGGACCGCCGTCTCCAGGCGATACAGCGCCCACTCGCCGGCCCCCACCCAGCGGTGCCAGGGCGCAGTGCCCGAGACCTGGATCGCGTCGTTGGGGTGGTCGCCCAGCAGCCCGACGAGCAACCGCCCGGCGGTCTCGTAATCACGCCGCGCCAAGGCCTCCTCGGCCGCGTCGAGCGTGGTGCGTGCAGCGACGGAGCCGGGCACCGAGAAACCGAACACCGGGCGATCGTCGGGATCGAACCGCCATGCCGGGTCGCGCACTTCGTCCCAGCCGGCAAAGCGCCCCTGGGCGAAGCCGGGAGCACACACCCACAACGCGAACGCCAGCGCAAGCAAGCCACGCCCCTGCGTCCGCCAGCGGA
The DNA here is from genome assembly GCA_029259695.1 of Planctomycetota bacterium. Classification (GTDB taxonomy): domain Bacteria; phylum Planctomycetota; class B15-G4; order B15-G4; family B15-G4; genus OFTM49. The sequence continues at coordinate 4,475 of JAJDEQ010000209.1, read as the reverse complement.
TGTTCATACGAGATTGCTCCGCTTGCGAGCGATCCACTCGCCTGCGAGCAGGGCCGTCAGCAACAGCAACTGGGTCCATCCGGCCCACACCTCTTCGCGTTCCGGTTCGTCGAGCGGTCGCTCGCTGACCGGATCGGCCAGGGCCTCGAACAGGTCGTCGGCGTCCTCCAGGCGGGCGTAACGACCGCCGGTGCGCAACGCCAGCGAGCGCAGGAAGGACTCGTCCAGGACCGGGTCGTCCTGCTCCACCGACGGCACCGTGACGTTCACGACGCGCGGGGACTTGGGCTCGGCCGTGGCATCGTCGGCGTCCTCCAGCCACAGGCGGTACGGCCCCGGCTCGTCCACCACGACCGAGCCGGAGAAGACGCCGTCCTCTTCGCGCGGCAGGGCGATCGTGTCGCGCCGCCCGTCGGGCTGCACCACGGTCACGTCGAACGTCGCGGCGGCCAGCGGATCGAGGGTCTTGGGATCCCGGACGCGCGCCGTGATCAGCACGCGATCTCCGATGTCGTAGGCCGAGCGGTCGGTCGACAGGTCGAACCCGTAGTCCGAGCGGCGCAGCCGGTTGAGTGCCAGGAAGCGCACCAGCCCGCGCCAGAACGGCTCGCGATACGTCTCGCCGTAGTAGAAGCGCCAACGCCAGGTCTCGTCGGTGGCGAGGAACGCGGTGCGACCCTGGGGGTAGTACATCGTCGAGAGCAGCACGTGGGGGCCGTGGACGTTGCGACTGAAGGGGTGCACCAGCAGCACGTCGGCCGTCGTGCGCGCCTTGGCCACGGGGTGATACCAGGTCAGCGCCGCCAGCCCCTGCTCCTCCTGCCACAGCTCCGTGTTGCGGTCGACGTCGTTCTCGAGCGTCACGATCTCGTGCGGATCTCGCGGACGCGTGAGCACCGGACGGAACGGTTCACCCGGAGCGACCATGTTGCCCCGCTCGACCTCGAGGTCCCCCACCAGCACCGGCAGGATCTCCGCGATCGGCGTGCCCACGTAGTCGCGCGGCGAGTGCAGGTTGCCCGCCTGCATCAGGAAGCCGCCGCCGGCTTCCACGAAGCTCTTGATGTTGCCCAGCGTGACGTCGCTGTCCGCACCCAGGCCGGGGTCGTTGGGGTCCACGTCGCCGAAGATGATCACGTGGTATTCGAGCAGGTCCTCGAGCGTCGGCGGGAAGCGTGTGAGCGATGGCACGTTGGCGGAGGACTCCTGCACGAAGTCCTTGTCGGCCGACAGCAACAGGCACTGCAGCTCCATGTTCGCCACGCGCAGCAGCGAGTTCTTCAGGAAGCGGTACTCGTAGCGGGGATAGCCGTCCACGTAGAGCACCTTGATGCGCCCGGGTTCGACGCGCAGCAGGCGACGGTCGGCGTTGTTGGCCGTGTCGCGCTCGCCGGGGAGCGGTTCGACCTGGATGCGCAAGTCGAGTTCGCCCTCGACCTGCGGGACGAAACCGATGCGCACCACCTGTTCGGTCAGCCCGTCACCCTCGGCCAGGGCGATGCTCTCGCGCGCCAGCTCGGCCTGGGATCCGGTGTCGGTCACGGTGAGTTGCGCCGCCGCGCCGGGGTATCCGCGCGCCGCGATCGACACTTCCAACGTGACCGTGTCGCCGGCAAGCGCGACCTCGGGTGCGGTGATCGTGCCCAGACGCAGGTCGGCCGGGACGTCCGGGTCGCCCACACCGATGGTGTTGATCGGGATGCCGCGGGCCTCGAGCGCGCCCAGCGCCGCCTGCACGTCGCGCCCGGCGTTGACGCGTCCATCGCTGACGAGCACCACCTGCGCCAGATCCCGCCCGCGCGTCTCGGCTCCCAGCGCAGCCAGCGCGTCGCCCAGGCGCGTGGAGGCGTCCCCTGCGGCGAGGTCGGACAGGTCGGCCAGCGCGCGCAGGTTCTCACCGAAGGCGAACGTGAGCAGCTCGTACCGTTCGCCCAGCCCCGTCACCGGCGCGGCCAGCACACTGCGCACGACGTCGGTCCGCGTGGCGTCGGACGACAGGCCCTGGTCGCGGGCGAGCTCCGCCATGTCCCGCTCGCGCAGACTGGCCGAGTCGTCCACCAGCAACACGCCCACCGGACGTTCCACGCGCACCCGCTGTTCGAGCCGCACGGGGTGGAACAGGAACAGCAGCAGCAGGGCCAACGCCAGGCCGCGCAACGTCGCCAGTCCCCAGCGCCCGCGCCCCACCAGCGGCTCGCGCACGTAGAGCCAGCGACACAGCAGCAGCAGGGCCGGGGCGATCACCAAGACGATGACCCAGACCGGCGGCGCGTTGAGGAACTCGATGCGCGAGGTGGTGACGATGTCGCTCGGTGGCGAAGCCGCACGCAGCGAGGCGCCCAGCATCGACCAGGCCGCGACGACAGTTGTGGGACGAAGGCTCATCGGGACATCCCCATCCAGCGCGCCATGAACGATTCGGCCAGCGCCAGGATCAACAGGCCCCATAGCAGCGCCATGGCCAGGCTGCCGTCGCCGGCGTGGCCGTCGCTCTCTTCGGCGCTCTCCTCCTCGGCACCCAGCACGTAGGGCACGCCGGTCAGCAGCTCATCGAGACGCCCCTGGTCGATGCGCGACAGGTCGCCCTCGCGGGCCTCGGGCAGGGCGGCCAAGGCCAGGGTCTGCAGCACGCCCGCGGTCCGCACCTCGAGCTTGTACGCGCCCGCCTCGTCGAGCGGCGCGCCGTCCAGCACGAGCACGCTGCGCGTGCCCACCCGCTCGTAGTCCGGTCGCTCGATGTTCTCCACCGCGCCGGACGGCCGCACGAGCTGAGCCGACACCGGCACGCCGTCCACCGCGAGGGCCGGCACCTGGCCGATGGGCACATTCGTCACCGCCGGGTCGGCGGCTGCCAGGAACGCGAGCAGCTCGTGGACGAAGGGCACCCACGTCGCCGGATAGCGGGGCAGCAGCGACCAACTCGCGTCGGCGCTGGTGCCGACCAGCAACGTCGTCCCGCGGCCGAGACGACCGGAGACCACCGCGGGGCGGGTTCCGCCCAGGGCGTCGGCGAAGGATGCCAGCACCGTCGACTCGGGCAGCGGGTCGAGTTCGCGCCAGGCGAAGACGGGGACCTGGAGCAACACGCTCAGGCGCGGGTCGGCGAACAACGCCAGCGGCGCCGGCGCGGGGTCCGGCAGCACGAGGTTGACGTAGTCCTCACCCGAACGCCCGCCCGGGTCACCGGTGATCGGACCGATGCGCGCCGGCAGCAGGCCGAGCGCACCGAGACGTTCCTCGTACAGTTCGGAGTCGACGCGATCACCCATGAAGTACAGCAGCGGCGTGCCCGAACGAACGGTATCGGCCAGGCTCTCGGCCGCGGCCGCCGTGAGCCCTCCGACGTTGGCCAGCACGATCAGGTCGAAGCGCGCCAGGTCGGCCGACGCCTGCTCGAACGCCCCCACCTCGAACACCTCGGGCTGGAAGCGCGACGCGCGGGACAGGTCATCGGGGTCCAGCGCGAGGCGCAGGTAGCCCGTGGCGCCGGTGAGCAGATCGGAACCGGCGGGGGCCCCGTCGACGAGCAACACGTCCACGCTGCGGCGCACGTCGATCGCCAGCGTGCGTTCGTCGTCGAACGGCAGCTCGTCGTGCTCGAGCGCGAAGCTGACGTGGTGCGCGCCCGGGTCGTCGATGCGCAAGCGCAGCGTCACCGGCAGCGTGCCCCCGGCCGGGAGGTCGACGCGCACGCGATCCTTGAGTTCACCGTCCAGCAGGAACGAGGCCTCGACCGCGTTGCGCGCCGTCGACGCGTGGTTGCGCACGACGGCCGTGAAGGTCAGCGCTTCGCCGGCGAGCAACAGGCGATCATCAGCGCTGAGACTCTCCACCCCGAGGTTGCGGATCTCGTCGTTCTCGCCACTCACTGGACGCACGCGTAGCTGGCCGCCCCGTTCCTCGAGGACGGTCCCCAACAACTCGCCGAGCGCCCCGCCGAGTTCGCCCCACGACTCCTCCTGGAGATCGGTGAACAGCTCGATGTCGAAGCGCCCGGGGCGCAACGGGGCCACACGGTCGGTGACCATGCGCGCCGCGGCGACCACGTCGGCTACCCCGCCGGGCGGCGTCAGGTCGCCGTCGAGCGCCGCCAGCGCCACCGAGGGCGGGGCGCCGATGGGCGCGGCGAGCACCGTCCCGCGCCCCATGAAGGCCACCGTGACGGCGTCGCCCCGGTCATCGGAGAGATCGCGCAGACGACGGCGCACCAGCTCGATCGCCCGGTCGTCCGCGGTCACACCGGGCGAGAGCACGCGGCCCATGCTGCCGGAGCGATCGACCAGCAGCACCACCTCCCGCCGACCGCCCGTGACCAGGCCGGCGAGCGGGCTGTCCGACTGCACGAAGGGGAGCGACATGGCCAGCACGGCGAACAACACCACCAGGCAGCGCAGCAGCAACAGCAGCAACGACTCCATGCGCAGGCGACGCCGGCGCTGCTCGTACGCCTGTCGCAGGAAGCGCATGGCGGCGAA
>JAJDEQ010000208.1 GCA_029259695.1 Planctomycetota bacterium | reverse complement strand
CCCCGGACACGGCCGCGTCGCGGGCCAGCCTCGCCTGGCTGTTGAAGTCCCAGGGCGACCTGTCGGGTGCGCGCCCGTTGTTCGAGCGCTCACTGGCAATCTACGAGTCGGTACGGGGCCCCGAGCACCCGGACACGGCCGCGGTGCTGCACAACCTCGCCGGGCTGTTGAAGTCCCAGGGCGACCTGTCGGGTGCGCGCCCGCTGTACGAGCGCGCGCTGGCGATCCAGGAGTCGACCGCGACGATGCACAACCTCGCCCTGTTGCTGCAGGCACAGGGCGATCTGTCGGCTGCGCGGCCGCTGTACGAGCGTTCACTGGCAATCGACGAATCGGTGCTGGGTCCCGAGCACCCGGACACAGCGGCATCGCTGAACGGCCTCGCCGGGCTGTTGAAGGACCAGGGCGACCTGTCGGCCGCGCGCCCGCTGTACGAGCGTTCGCTGGCGATTCTCGAGTCGGCGCGGGGCCCCGAGCACCCTGACACGGCCGCGGTGATGCAGAACCTCGCCCAGGTGCTGCAGGCCCAGGGCGACCTGTCGGGCGCGCGGCCGCTGTACGAACGTTCGCTGGCGATTTGTGAGTCGGTGTTGGGCCCCGAGCACCCGGACACGGCCACGTCGCTGACCAGTCTCGCCTCGCTGTTGAAGTCCCAGGGCGACCTGTCGGGCGCGCGCCCGTTGTATGAGCGCTCACTGGCAATCTACGAGTCGGCGTCGGGCACCGAGCACCCGAACACGGCCGTGGGGCTGCAACACCTCGCCGCGCTGCGGTACGCCCAGGGTGACCTGTCGGGTGCGCGTCCGTTGTTCGAGCGCGCGCTGTCGATCCGGGAATCGGTGCTGGGCCCCGAGCACCCGAGGACGGCCACGTCGCTGAACAACCTCGCCGTGCTGCTCTTCGGTCTGGGTGAGGTCGAGTCGGCCTGGAAGCTTGCCGTCGGCTCAGCCGATGGGCGCCGTAGCTCGATCACGCGGACCATCGCGACGCTGACCGAGGGGGAGGCGCTGCTCTATCTGGCGCAGTCACGCTGGCACGTCGATCTCATGCTGACCCTCGCGGCGCACATGGAGGATGCGGGAGCAACCCCGTTGGCCTACGAGGCGCTGTTGGACTGGAAGGGGCGCGTGGGGCGCGCGGCGATGGTGGGGCGCGAGCGGTTGTTGCGAGACGTGAGCCCGCAAGAGCGGGAGTGGCTGGACCGGTTGCGCGATCTGCAGTCCGTGCTCGCGCGGTCGACGCTGATTGCGGACGGCGGCGATCGCCCCGAGGCCGAGCTGGCGGCCCTGCGCGATGAGCGCGACCAGCTCGAGCGGCGGTTGCGGAGTGCGGCGGGACAATCGGAGGCCGAGCAGGTCGTGGGTCTGGCGCGGCTGAGCGCGGCGCTGCCCGCCGGGTCGGCGCTGGTGGACCTGTTCGCGCATCGGGTCTACATGCCTGCGCGCGTGGAGGATGGGGCTGTCGTCGAGGCCGGTCGTCAGAGTGCGCCGCGCTTCGGAGCATGGATTACGCGACCGGATCGGCAAGGCGTCGTCCGTGTCGATCTCGGTCCGGCCGAAGCGATCGAGTCGGCGACGAAGGCGTTCCTCGCGGAGCTGGTGGCGAGCCGCGGTCTCGCCTTCGCGGATGAGCCGACGGGTCCCGATCACGGCGCTGTGCTGCGCGCGTTGCTCTGGGACCCGATCGCGGCGCACCTCGACGGCGTGACGACGGTGTTCGTGTCGCCGGACGGAGCGTTGGGCACCCTGCCCTTCGAGGTGTTGCAGACGGCCGACGACCGCTACCTCGTCGAGGACCGGGCGTTCGTGTACGTCGCCGACGGGGTGTCGCTGGTCGAGCGGTTGGAGGCCGAGCCCCCCGCCGGCGATTCGCGCGACCTGGACTCGCTGCTCGCCGTGGGCGGCGTGGACTATCGGCGGGCCGAGGAGGGCGAGGGCGGTGACGCCGCTCCGATGCTGCTCGCTGCCGCACCCTCGTCGCCGGCCGACAGCGCCACCCTGCGCGGCAGCTTCAGCTCCTACTGGGGACGGTTGCCGGCCACCGAGTACGAGAGCCAGGTCGTGTCGGACATGCACACCGACGCGTTCCTCGACGATGGCCGCCGCCTGCTGCTCCAGGGCGCGGAGGCCGCCGAAGGACGCCTGAAGACCGAGATGCCGCGGCACGCCGTGTTGCACGTCGCGACCCACGGCTTCTTCCAGCCGGAGGGCCTGCCCTCGATGTGGGACGCGGCTCGAGAGGCGGCTGACGCCAGCGCCGGCCCGCAGCTCAGCGAGTTCGGCGAGCGACTGGTGGGCATGCACCCGGGCCTGCTCTCGGGCCTGGTGCTCGCCGGGGTGAACCGCCGCGGCCCAGCCGACACCTCCGGCGACGACGGCTACCTCACCGCCGAGGAGCTCACCTGGCTCGACCTGTCCGGCGTCGAACTGGTCGTCCTGAGCGCCTGCGAGACGGGGCTCGGCCGCGCCGCGTCGGGCGAGGGCCTCATGGGCCTGCGGCGCGCCCTGCGCATCGCCGGCGCCGGCACCGTCATCAGCTCGCTCTGGTCGGTGAAGGACGAGAGCACGTCCGAGCTCATGCAGTCGTTCTACGCCAACCTGTTCTTCGAGGGGCTCGGGCGACACGAAGCGCTGCGCGCCGCCCAGCTCGAGATGCTGCGCAACAACCGCGCGCGCGAGGGGCGCGGCCTGCCGAGCACGTGGGGCGCCTTCGTGCTCAGCGGCGAGTGGCGGTAGGGGCGTTCGCTGTCCGCTCCACTCCTCGACGCCGTAGCCGGCGGGGCTCCGTGTCGCTGCCTCACTCCTCGGCAGGCGTCGACGCCTCGGCCGAGGGCTCGGTCTTCGCCCGCTCCTCTTCCTTGCCACTGCTGACGCCGGCGAGGAAGACGAGGATGCCGAGCATGGGCGACGCCGACTCGAGCCGCCACATGGTGGCGACGACGACGCTGAGGCACAGGAAGAAGACGAGGATCACGTAGCTGGTCTCGCCCTCGGTCATCTTGGGACTGGCGAGGAACGAACCCACGACGGCGCCCGGCAGGAACAGCGTGAGCAGCGGCCACCACGTCCCCGCCCACGCGGCGCCGGCGACGGCGAGGATCGGGGTGACCAACGCGAGGACGGCCCACATGAAGGTCTCGGGAACGCTCTCGTCGGCCACCGCGGCGTGTTCGTCGAGGGTCTCGACGGCCGTCTTCACCTCGGACGCGTGCTGGTAGCGACGCTCGGGGGCCCTCGACAACGCCTTGAGCACGACCTCGTCGAGGCGCACGTCGACCTGAGCCATCTCGGACGGCGGATCGAAGCGTCCCATGGGCAGCTCACCCGTCAGCATCTCGTAGAACACGAGGCCCAGGCTGTAGATGTCGGCCCGGTGGTCGACGGCATGGGATCCCTCCACCTGCTCCGGGGCCATGTAGCGCGGCGTGCCCATGACCTGCATCGGTGCGGTGAGCGGCGCGCCGGTGTCGTCGCGCTGCTTGAGCTTCGCCAGACCGAAGTCGGCGACCTTCACCTGGCCGCGGGCGTCGATCAGGATGTTCTCCGGCTTGATGTCGCGGTGCACGATGCCGTGGTCGTGAGCGTACTGCAGCGCATCGCAGAGCTGGGGCACGAGCACGAGAGCCTCGGCGGGCTCCAGCCGGCGCTGCTCGAGGAGCTGGCGCAGGTTCACGCCGGTCACGTACTCCATGATCAGGTAGCAGTGTCCCTCGGTTCGGCCGAAGTCGTAGATCGTGACGATGTGCGGGTGGTTGAGCCGGGCCAGCGCCTGCGCTTCACGCGCGAAGCGGTCCGCGAACCCGGGCTCGTCGACGAGCTGAGACGGCAGGACCTTGATCGCCACCTCGCGGTCGAGGCTGCGCTGCCGGGCCCGGTACACGCTGCCCATGCCGCCGCGGCCGATGAGTTCGAGCACCTCGAACTGGGGGAACAGGCGCCCGAGCTCGTCGTCCGCACCGGGCGAGCTCATGCCCGCGCGGAGCAGGCACCCCGGGCAGAGTCCCTCGACGGCTCGGGCTTGGAGCCGAGCCCCGCAGCGGGGACAGAACGGGTTGTCCTGGACCATGACCAGCCTCCTCGGAAGTCGTTTCAACCCCCTCTGAAGCAGAGCTCGGGTTCTGTCACAGGATTCTCGGAGACGGTCGGACGGCGGCGAAGAGGCGGCCGATCTCCTCGTCGACCTCGGCCGGCTCGCTCACGGTCTGCGCGATCTGCCGGCGGAGCAGCTGGCGGTATCGTTCGCGGAGGCGCTGCACCGCCATGCGCACGGCACCCGGGTTCAGCTCCAGCTCGGTCGCCGTCGCAGCGTACGAACCCCGGGGCGCGTCCCCGGTGAGGTAGATCTTGAGCGCCTCGAAACGGCGCTCGCCGTCCTTCTCGACCTGCTCGGCGCGGAGCTCTTCGAAGACGCGTTCGAGCAGCGTCGCCACCCATTGTCGCTCGTAGACCTGCTCCGGCGTCACCGGATCGCCGACCTCCCAGCGCAGCCGGCTCTCACCATCAGCGAAGTCGAGGGACAGCGGCGTCTGGCCCCCGCCGCGCTTCTGCGCCCGGGCGCGATCCCACTCGTTGGCAAGGAAGTGCTTGAGGGCCCCGAGTAGGTACGCGCGGAAGCGACCGCGCTCGCGCCGCGCCGCCGCGAAGTCGTTGCGCTCCAGCAGGCGTGCGAAGAAGCCCTGGGTCAGGTCGCGTGCCTCGTCCTCCGACTGCACGCGGCGCCGCACGTAGGCGTGGAGCGGTACCCAGTAGGTCTGGCACAGCGTGGCGAGCGCCTCGCGCCCGGTCTCGGCGTCGGCCGCCGCCACGACGAGACTCCAGCGCGTCGTGGCGAAGCGGTCGTCGGCGCCCGCGGTCTCGTTCTGCGTCGTCGGCACGGGGGCGAGTGTAGCCTGCGGCTCTTGTCAGCAGGCAAGGGGCGCCTGCGAGGGACGCGGCCTGCCCAGCACGTGGCGTGACTCTCCGCACGGGCTGCTAGGGCTTGCCCACCAGGCGCTTGAGCCACAGGCCCATGGCGCCGCCGCCGTGTCTTGCCCCTTGCGCACCGGTGACCGTGCGCCCGCGGGGAGTTCCTGCGCCTGTTAGCATTGATTCCCCTGTTCAGGGGATCGACCCGGGAGAGCGAGCAGTCCGGGCAGTGCGGAGGTCGATGATGAAGACGACGGTGCGCGTGCTCGTTTCGGTGTGGTGCCTCGCGCTCTGCGCCGCGGCGACGCCGTCGGCGTGGCAGGACCCGCCCGCCGTCAACGAGTCCCCCGTGCTGAACGTCGGCGAGACCGCCGAAGGCGCGATCGAGGACGGCGCGCCGATCGTGACGGCCGAGCAGCTTGTCGCGGGTGGTTTCGATCGCGTGCATCCGGTCGTCGGGCACACCTGGCGTGTCGAGGTGGAGGCCGCGGGCACCTACCACATCGACCTGCGGAGCTGGTGGTTCGACTCCTACCTCGTGCTGCGAGACGCCGACGGCACCGTGCTGGCCGAGGACGACGATGGTTTCGGTATCGGTGTGCACTCCCGGTTGGTCGTCGAGCTGCAGGCGGACGCCCCGTACATCGTGCAGGCGTGTGCGCTGCACGGCCAGCGAGGGCCGTACGAACTGAGCCTCCGGTCGGGGCCGGCCACGGAACGCACGCCGCTGGAGCTGAACGCAGCCCGGGTCGAGGACGCGCGCCGTGCGGTGGAGGCGGCGGAAGCGCGCCACGGACCGCAGGCCGCCGAGACGGCCGAGGCGCTGAACAGCCTCGCCGGGCTGCTGAAGGCCCAGGGCGACCTGTCGGGCGCGCGTCCGCTGTACGAGCGCTCGCTGTCGATCCGGGAGTCGGTGCTGGGTCCCGAGCACCCGCGCACAGGCGAGGCGCTGAACAACCTCGCCGGGCTGCTGAAGGCCCAGGGCGACCTGTCGGGTGCGCGTCCGTTGTACGAGCGCACGCTGGCGATCTTCGAGTCGGTGCTGGGCCCCGAGCACCAAGACACGGCCGCGACGTTGAACAACCTCGCCTATCTGCTGCAGGCCCAGGGCGACCTGGCGGGCGCGCGCCCGCTGTACGAGCGCGTGCTGCCGATCTGGGAGTCCGTGCTAGGCCCCGAGCACCCGCACACAGCCACGGCGCTGAA
>JAJDEQ010000207.1 GCA_029259695.1 Planctomycetota bacterium | reverse complement strand
GCCTCGAGTTCGTCGTCCTCGGCCAGGGCTTCGCCCAGGCTGTCGTGCACGTTCCACGACCGGGGGAACAGCTCGACGTTGGCCTCGAAGAAGCGCCGCGCGGTCTCGGTGTCGCCGGCGAAGAGGAAACGGTACCCGGCGGTGTTGAAGCGGTCCTCGATCAGCCGGTTGAGGCGGTAGGACTCGGCGTCGGCGAGGATCTCGGCCAACGCGGGCGCCACCTCGTCGCGCTCGATCTCGTCCGGGCGGTCGTTGGGGCCGAAGAGGAAGTCGGGGCCGGAAGGACGCTCACCGATGTTGCCGCCGTCAGCGCGTTCGAGGGGCAGACGCTCGCCCGGCCCGAGGCGCCGGCAACTCTTGATCACGCCGCGCCAGTCGAAGCGCACGACGGGGACGGGCGGTTGCTCCCCGTCGGCATGGTCGACACCGTCCGCGTCGGCATCTCCATCCGGTGCGCTGCCCTGAGGACGACCGGGCGCCGGATCGCCGAGCGCCGAGGCGTGCGCCTCGCGGTGCTCCGCGAGCATGGTCACTCCCTGCACATCGGTGAGGAAGCGGCCCTCCACGGGGCGCAGATCGGACGCGACCTCGGCCAGCCACGCCGGGCCGCTGCACAGATCGCGCAAACGGAACGACAGGCGCTCGCCCTCCGCCGTGATCACCAGCTCCTGCCACGAGCTGAAGGCGTAGCGGCCGGCGTAGCGAGCGGCCTGCTCGGCCGTGAGCGGCGCCGGCTCGGGCTCCACGTGTTCGTGGGCCAACGCCGCCTCGAGCGCCACGGGCCGTCCCGCCACGAAGTCGGCGTGGGTGCGCGGCGCCGGGACGTCGAGCGTCATCCACTCGCGGTCGTCCTCCGGGACGTCGCACTGCCACCAGCGGTCGGAGATGGTGACCCGCAGGCCCGTGTGCGGGAGCACGTGGGACGTGGCGTCGCCGAACAGGTTGATGCCCTGGCCGCTGGGTTCGCCCACGAACAGCGTGCGCGTGCGGTTCTGCAGCATGCCGCAGAACAGTGCCGCCGCCGAGTAGGTGGCCGGCGACGTGAGCGTGAAGAAGCGACCGCGGCGGTCGATCTTCGGATGGCCGGAGAAGAAGCGCACGAGGGCCACGGCGTTGTTGGCGCTGCCGCCGCCGTTGCCGCTCAGGTCCAGCACGGTGCGGTCGAAGTCGTGCTGCTCGACGAAGCGTTGCAGCCGGCGCACGAAGACCAGGACCGCGTCCGATAGGGTGTCGTCGACCAGGTGCCCCATCCAGATGTAGAGCGTGCGCTCGCCGTCGGGGCGGTCGAGCAGCTCGAAGCCCCAGGCCTCGCCGTCGGCCAGTTCGACGGCCGGGCGCCGGAGGGTGCGCTCGCGACCACCGGCCCAGGCGCTGTACCTCTCGTGCGGCCAGGGCTCGAGCTCGACGGACAGCACGCCGGCCTTGCTCCCCTCGCTCCCCTCGCTCCCCTCGTCAGCCTCGCTCTCCTCGCCGGCCTCGCTCCCTTCGTTGGCCTCGCTCCTTTCGCCGGCCTCGACTCGGGACCCGGGCGACCCCGCCCCGCTGGCGGATCCGTCCTCGAAGTGGAACACCGCCGGTCCCACACGGTCGATCACGCCGACGGCGTGCAACACTTCGGGATGGCGCAGCATGTGCCGGGCCCGGCGCACGTCGTGGAAGTCGTTCTCGGCCGACGTGACCGTGATCAGGCGCCGCAGCACTTCGTCGATGCCCAGCTCCCCCACCGCCACCAGTCGGCGCCCCACCAACTGCGCGTGCTCGGGCGGCGCATCGAGCACGAAGTAGCCGTCGGCGAAGGTGGAGCCCCAGAACGGATACACGCGGTACTGCGCCCGCTCGGGGGCCAGGTCGAGCCCCGAGTGGCCGTCCTCGGGCAGCGCGACGAGCTGTGACAACCCGATCACGGCTTCGTGCCGCTCCATGCCGGCCATGCGTTCGCGCAGGTCGGCCGCGGCACGCCGGATCTCGGCCGGTTGGATCAGGCGCGTCACGTCACAGTGCTCCTCGATCAGGAGGCGTTCGATCTCCGTCGCGTCGGCGCGGAAGCCGGTCAGTACGTCGCCCGCCAGCACCTGCGCCGCGAGGCCACGGGGAAGCTGCCAGGACACGAGCAGCAAAGCGGTGAGTGCGATGCGTCGGTTCATGAACTCTCCTCCTGGATTCCCGCCGCTCGCGACCCGTCCGTTCTGGGGGTGCCCCGGGCACCTGTTCGTCGTGGAGTCACGTTCACTCGCCTCCCGGCACGAGCCCGACCCGTCGGAGTCCGCTCTCGGATGAAGGGCCGCCCAGGGGCCCACTGTGACCGCCCTTCATCGCGCGCACGCCGGGACGACCCCGGAACTTCTCCGTGCGCACACGTTCCCTCACATCTTCCCCGCGCGCACATCGACTTCACACCACAGTCCCACTCCGCGCTCGCGTTCCGCTCACGGCTCGAAGTGGATTCTAGGAGGGAGCATCACCACGTCGGAGGTCGCCGGCGTGGGCAGGCGTCCCCGCACATGATCCTCATCTGCTCGAGATCGAACCACTCGTGTCACGACGGCCCCCTCTGTGTTCCCTCGTCCTCGGGACCCTGCTCACCTTGAGTGTTCAAGCCACCGGGCAACAGACGGGTTCGATCCGAGGGATGGTCTTCGACAAGGACTTCGACGCCCCCCTGCCCGGGGCGACGGTCGCGGTCGTCGAGACCGAGGCCTCGACCACGACCACGGACCAGGGCAACTTCGTGCTCGCCGACCTCGCCCCGGGCACCTACACCGTGGTGGTCTCCAAGCCCGGATACGTGCGGCAGGTGCGCACCGACGTGGTCGTCGCGGCGGGCCAGTTGTCCGAACTCACCTTCGAACTCGCCGGCGACTTCACCGAGATGGACGAGTTCATCGTCCAGGACGTGCTGGCGATGGGGGCGGGATCGGAGGCCGCCCTGCTCCAACTGCGCCTCGACAGCCCGTCCTTCATGGACTCGATCAGCGCCGATCTCATGAGCCGCGCAGGTGCCAGCGACGCGGCCAGCGCCCTGCGACTCGTCGCCGGCGCGTCCGTCCAGGACGGCAAGTTCGCCGTGATCCGAGGCCTGCCCGACCGCTACGTGAACTCCCAGATCAACGGCGTGCGCCTGCCGTCGGCCGACGAGGACACCCGCGCCGTGGAGCTGGACCAGTTCCCCGCCGCCGTGATCGAGAGCATCCAGGTCAGCAAGACCTTCACGCCCGACCAGCAGGGCGACGCCTCGGGGGGCGCGGTGAACGTGCGACTCAAGGGCATCCCCGACGAACCCTTCCTGCTGTTCAAGGGTGAGCGGAGTTTCAACAGCCAGGTCATGGACGCTGATGGCGATTTCCTCTCGTACAAGGGCGGCGGTCTGGACTACTGGGGCGATCCGAAGAGCGACAAGGACACCCAGCCCATCGGCACCGACTGGCGCGGCGCCGTCGGAGTCTCGGAGGGCAACGCCCCCACCGACGGCAAGTGGTCGGTGTCGACGGGAAACCGTTGGGAGTACGACGACGTCACCTTCGGTGGATTCTTGAACTTCTTCCACGAGGAGGACAGCTCGTACTTCGACAACGGCGAGGACAACTCCTTGTGGCAGACGACGCCGGGAGGTCCGCTCGTGCCGCAGACGTTCCAGGGCGCGCCGTCTCCCGGAGGAGTCGGTGACGACTTCAAGACCGGGCTGTTCGACGTCACCGAGGGCGCGGAGCTCGTGCAGTGGGGTGGCCTGGGCACGCTCGGCATGGAGACGGAAAACCACTCGCTCACGGCGACCTACCTCTACTCGCGCACCTCCGAGGACAAGGCGACCCTGGCCGAGGACACCCGCGGCAAGGCGTACTTCTTCCCCGGCTACGACCCGGACGACCCCATGAGTCCGGGCAACCTGTCGACGAACGTCCTGGCCGCTCCCTATCTGCGCACGGAGACGCTGGAGTACACCGAGCGCACCACCTCCACCTTCCAGCTCACGGGCACGCACGTGCTGCCCGAGTTGAGCGATGCGCTCGGCTTCCTCGAGCCCATGGGCTTCCTCGATCCCGAGATCGACTGGACCTTTGCCAGCAGCAGCGCCGAGCTGGACCAGCCCGACAAGGTGCAGTTCGGCTCGCTCTCCCTGTCCGACTCGTTCAACCCGGGTTTTCCTCCCTTCATCGATCCGTTCGTCGAGCCCGCGGTGCAACTGCCCTTCAAACCCGCCGCGAACTTCAACCTGGGCAACGTCCAACACATCGACAAGAACATCCAGGAGGACGGCGATCAGTTCTCGTTCAACCTGAAGCTGCCGTTCGAGCAGTGGGGCGGTCACGAGGGTTACGTCAAGCTCGGCACGTTCCACGACGACGTGGACCGCAAGTATCGGGAGGAGACGTTCAGCAACACCGGCGACGGAGGCGCGTCCTTCGAGGCACCGTTCAACGAGTTCTGGAGCAAGGTCTTCCCGCTCGAGGGCGGTCACGAGATCTTCCCCGCGCTGACCGATGTGGACTACGACGGCGAACAGGAGCTGGACGCCTGGTTCGGCATGGTCGACCTGCCGCTCACCGAGAAGCTCACGTTCATCGGGGGCGCCCGGGTCGAGCGGACGAAGATCGGCATCACCAACGATGCCGAGGAAGAAGCGACGTGGTTCCCACCAGGTGAGTTCACCCCCACGCTGCTCGGTCCCGGTGACGCCGACGTCTCGATCGACCAGCGCGACGTCCTGCCGGCCTTGGCACTGGTCTACAACCCCGTCGAGGCGGTCACCCTGCGCGCCTCGTACAGCGAGACCGTCGCTCGGCCCACCTTCAAGGAGCTGACGCCGATCCTGCAGGAGGAGTTCCTGGGCGGGCCGATCTTCATCGGCAACCCCGGGCTCGAGCTGAGTTCGCTCGACAACTACGACCTGCGCGTGGACTACCGCCCGTACGAAGGCAGCCTGCTCTCGGCGTCCTACTTCAAGAAGGACATCACCGACGCCATCGAGAACGTGCAGCGCATCATCGGCTTCAGCTTCACGACGCCGGTGAACTTTCCCAAGGGAGAGATCAGCGGTTACGAGCTCGAGGCGCGCCAGGACCTGGGTCTGCTGTGGGAACCTCTGGATGGTTTCTCCGTGGGCGCCAACGCGACGTTCATCAACTCGAACGTCGAACTGCCCGACGACGAGGCGGCGCTGTTCGACCCCGTCGGCGCGCCGCAGAACAGCCGCGACGCGACCAACGCGCCCGAACACCTCTACAACCTCAACCTCAACTACGACCGCCCCGACTGGGGGACGTCGGCGACGCTGTTCTACTCGGTACGCGGTGACACGCTCGTCTCCGGCGCCACCGTCGACGACAACAACTTCGTGCCCGACATCTACGCCAAGGAGTTCGGCACGCTCAACTTCAGCCTCTCGCAACAACTCAGCGAGCGTTCGACGCTGACCTTCAAGGCCAAGAACCTGACCAACCCGCGCATCGAAGAGGTCTACCGCTCCGACTACATCAACGGCGAGCCGACCCACACGTCGTTCACGCGCGGCCGTGAGTACTCGCTCAGCCTGAGCGTGCGCTTCTGACCGGCACCGGACGCGCGACAACCGAACCACCGTCACGACGACACACCGACACGCCACCCTCCCCCGAGGAGTCCGACCAGCATGACCCAGCCCATCCCGCGCCCCCGGCCGACGCCGCTCGCCGTGGCGACCCTCGGTCTCGCCATGGCCCTGACCGGCAGCGCACCGGCCCAGGACGGCCCGCGCGTGGACGACACACGCGCCGCCATGCAGAAGTGGGTCGAGACGCGACGCATCATCTCGGCCGAGCAGCGCGACTGGGCGCTCGGTCGCGAGATGCTCGAAGACCGCCTCGAGCTCGTGCAGAACGAGATCGAGTCGTTGCGCGCCCGGATCGACGAGGCCCAGGAGAGCATCGCCGAGGCGGACAAGAAACGCGACGAGCTGATCGAGGAGAACGAGCGCCTGAAGTCGGCGGCGAGCACCCTGCAGGACACCGTCACCTCCCTCGAGCAGCGCACGGGCGGGCTCCTCGCGACCCTGCCCGAACCGATCCAGGAGCGCGTCGAGCCGCTGAGCCAACGTTTTCCCGAGGACCCGGACGACACGCAGCTCTCCCTGTCGGAGCGTTTCCAGAACGTCGTCGGCATCCTCAACCAGGTGAACAAGTTCCACCGCGACATCTCGGTCACCAGCGAGGTCCGCGCCCTGCCCGACGGCACGACGACCGAGGTCACCGCGCTCTACCTGGGCATCGGCCAGGCCTACTACACGAACACCAACGGGACCGCCGCCGGAGTGGGCCGGCCGTCGCCGGAGGGTTGGAGCTGGACGCCGGCCAACGAACACGCCGAGGCCATCCGCCTGGCCGTGGCGATCCTCGAGGGCGAGCAGGGCGCCGCCTTCGTGCGGCTCCCCGTCGTGCTCGAAGAGAACGAGGAGTAGGTCCATGACGACCGCACGCATCACCCTCACCTTGCTCCTGCTCGCGACGACACTCCCCGCCCAGGGCGGCGGCTTCGACGACGCGTCGCTGCGTGTCGAGTCGCAGCTCTCCGAGGCCCTCGCGGAGCTCGCGGCCCTGCGCGAACAGCTCGCCGACGAGAAGATCCCGCTCACGCGCCAGTTGAACGAGCTCGAGACCGAGCTGATCCAGGTCAAGGCCGAGTACCAGCAGACCGTGCGCCTGCTGGACAGTCGCAACCTCGACCTCTCGAACCTGGGCACCGAGATCAAGGCGCGCACGGACGAGACGAACTACCTCTCGAACCTCATGAGCGACTACATCCGGGAGTTCGAGTCGAAGCTGCACATCGCCGAGCTCCCGCGCTTCGAGGAAGCCCTCGACGCCGCCCGCCTCGCGCCCGAGAACAGCAACCTGACCGGGGACGCGGTCTATCAGGTCCAGGCCGGTGTGCTCGACCTCTCGCTCGACCGCCTGGAAGACGCCCGTGGCGGCACACGCTTCGAAGGCCGGGCCGTGGACGACACCGGCAGGGTGAACCCCGGCACATTCGTCCTGCTCGGACCGGCCGCCGTCTTCCGCAGCAAGGACGGCGAGGACGTGGGTACCGCGGCGCAGCGCCTGGGCTCGCTCGAGCCGGCCCAGATCGCCTTCGCGAATCCGGACGACGGCCTCGCGGTCGCCGGACTGGCCGCCGAGGGTCGAGGCATGTTCCCCCTCGATCCGACGCTCGGCAACGCCCACAAGATCGAGGCCACCCAGCAGGAGACGTTCCTCGAGCACGTGCAGAAGGGCGGGGCCGTGATGATCCCGATCTTCGCCATGGCAGCCGCGGCCCTGCTGGTGGCGCTGATCAAGTGGATCGGGCTGCTGTTCACCCGCAAGCCCTCCGCCAAGCGCGTCGCCGCGCTGCTCGATGCCGTGGGCGAGCGGGACGTGCAGGCCGCCCGGTCCAGCGCGGCCGCCATCAAGGGCCCCGTGGGCCGCATGTTGAGCGCGGGCGTGGCGCACATGCACGAGCCGCGCGACCTGATCGAAGAGGTGATGTACGAGACGGTGCTCAAGACGCGCCTGCGGCTCGAGCGCATGTTGCCGTTCATCGCCATCTGCGCCGCCTCGGCGCCGCTGCTCGGGCTGTTGGGCACGGTCACCGGCATCATCAACACCTTCAAGCTGATCACCGTGTTCGGTTCGGGCGACGTGAAGAGCCTGTCGGGCGGCATCTCGGAGGCGTTGATCACGACCAAGTTCGGTCTGATCGTCGCCATCCCCTCGCTGCTGCTGCACGCCTTCCTGTCGCGCAAGAGTCGCGGCGTCGTGGCGAGCATGGAGACCGCGGCGATCGAGTTCGTCAACCAGCTCAGCAAGACACCGCCGCCTACCCCCGAGTCGAACGCCGAACCGAACGCCGAACCGGACGCCGAACCGGACGCCGAACCGGACGCTGACGCGCTGCCGCTGAGCGTGGCTGACGTGCGCGAACCCGAACCCGCCCTCTAGGACGCCGGCCACACCACGATGACCGACCTGCTCGACATCGACGCCATCCGCGCCTCGGCCGAACGCCTGTGGGCCGAGGCCATGGAGATCTGGCTCGCCGGCGGCTGGGCCATGATCGCCATCGCGGCCATCGCGCTGCTCATGTTCGGACTCGGCATCCACGTCCAGTTGCGGCTGCGCGAGAAGGGTTTCCTGCGGGTCCCCGAGAAGGTCTGGCGTCGCTGGATCGATCACCCCGCCGAGCGCAAGGGGCCCATCGGCGACCTGCTGGACTTCGTCACCGGCGGCCGCACGCTGGAGGACACCGCGTTCTTCTTCGACCAGTTGCGCACGACCGAGATGGCGCCCTTCGAACGGGACCTGAAGGTGATGAAGATCTGCGTGGGCACCGCCCCGCTCGTGGGACTCCTGGGCACCGTGACGGGCATGCTGGCCACGTTCGGCGCGCTGGCCTCGGGCGCCGGTGGCGACAAGACCATGGGCATGGTCGCGTCGGGCATCTCCGAAGCCCTGATCACCACCGAGACCGGCCTGGTGATCGCCATCCCCGGGCTGTTCTTCCAGTACCAGCTCCTGCGCAAGCACCAGCGCTACCAGGCGTTCCTCGCCCACCTCGAGACCGTCTGCACCCAGACCCAGTACCGCCACCGCACCGGACACCGGGCGCCGACCACCACCTGAGAGAGGGCCTCGTCATGGGACGCTTCCGCGCCACCACTTCCGAAGACGACAGCGACACCGCCATCGACATCTCGCCGCTCATGGACTGCGTGTTCATCCTGCTGATCTTCTTCATCGTCACCACGACCTTCGTCGACGAGACGGGCGTGGAGGTGGACAAGCCGCAGGCCGCGTCGTCGGTCCAGCTCGAGAAGACGAGCATCATGATCGCGCTCACCGCCAAGGGCGAGATCGTCTACGGCGGCAACGAGATCGGCATCAGCGGCGTGCAGCCGCTGGTCAAGCGCATGCTCCAGAAGGAGGACGTGCCGGTGATCATCCAGGCCGACTCGGCGGCCGAGTCGGGCCTGCTCGTGCGCGTCATCGACGAAGCCAAGCTGGGCGGCGCTCTCAAGGTCAGCCTGGCCACGCGACAGGGTTGACCACGATCCCTTGAAGCACCGCCCCACCACCTTCCTGACGCGTCTGCGGCACCGGCTGCTCGTACCCCTGGGCGCCGCCGCGTTGACGCTGCTGTTCTTCCTCGTGCTGCCGCTGATCCAGGCCATCACCGGCCCGCCGCGTGCGGACACGGTGCTGCAGAGCGTGGACACCGCCGAGTTGCCGCCACCGCCACCGCCGCCCGAAGAGCTCGAAGAGCCCGAACCCGAGCCGGAGGAAGAGCCGCCTCAACTCGAGGAAGAGGCGCCGCCGCTCACCCTGGAGCAGCTCGACCTCGCGCTCAACGCGACCATGGGCGACGGCTGGGGCGCCATCGACACCGCCGTCACGCTCAACACCTTCGCGTCGGGCGGCGACGACGTCGCGGCGCTGTTCTCCATGGCCGACCTCGACCAGCGCCCGCGCGTCGTCTACCAGCCGAGCCCGGTGATCAGCGCCAAGCTGCGCCGCAAGGCGCCGGGCACCGTCAACATCCTGTTCATCGTGGACGAGAACGGCCGGGTCGAGAACCCGATCGTCCAGAGTTCCACCGACCCCGTCTTCGAACGCTCGGCGCTGAGCGCCGTGAAGAAGTGGAAGTTCGAACCCGGCAAACGCAATGGCCAGGCCGTGCGCTTCCGCATGCGCGTGCCGGTCACGTTCCCCAAGGGCTGACCCCATGACCACCGCAACGACCCGCACCGGCCGCGCGCTGTTCCTGACCGCGTGCCTCGCCGCCAGTGGCCTGGCTTCGACCACCGCCCACGCCGCCGAGCAGCCCACCGGCCCGGCCGCCGGCGCCCTGCCGCTGCAGCCCGCCGCCGCCGAACTGAGCGCGGCCGAACTCGAACTCTGGAACGACCCGGCCTTCCAGCGGCGCTTCGTCGAGAGCTACGTCGCCGAGACGGAGATCGAACCGCGCGTCACGCGCAAGGAACGGGAGCACATGGAGGAGGTGCTCGAGCTCATCTCGTCGGACGAGATGGACGAGGCGCGCGAACTGCTCGAGGACGAGCGCGACGACGCCTCCAGCGCCGTGCTCGACTTCACCCTGGCCAACATCCACTTCCAGCAGGAGCGCCTCGACCAGGCCGCCGCCGCCTACGCCGTGGCCGTGGAGAAGTACCCCCGGTTCCGGCGCGCCTGGCGCAACCTGGGCCTGATCCAGGTGCGCGAGGGCGACTTCGAGGCCGCCCTGGACTCGCTCACGCGCGTGATCGAACTGGGCGGTGGCGACGCCGTCACCTACGGCCTGCTGGGCTTCGCGTACACCCACGTCGAGCAGTACCTCTCGGCCGAGTCCGCCTACCGCATGGCGCTGCTGCTCGACCGCGAGACGCGCGACTGGAAGATGGGCCTGGCCCAGGCCCTGTTCAAGCAGGAGCGCTTCGCCGACGCCGCGGCGCTGTGCGGGCAGCTCATCAGCGAGGACCCGGACCGGACCGAGATCTGGCTGCTCCAGGCCAACGCCTTCATCGGCCTGGGCCAGCCCCTACGCGCCGCCGAGAACTACGAACTCGTCGAGAGCCTGGGCGCCTCCACCGCCGACAGCCTCAACATGCTGGGCGACATCTACATCAACCAGGAGCTCTACGACCTCGCCGTGTCGTCCTACGTGCGCGCCATGGAGAAGGCGCCGGACGGCAGCCCGGCGCGGATCCTGCGCGCGGCCCGGGTGCTCACCTACAGCGGCGCCCTGGACCAGACGCGGGAGCTCGTCGAGAACATCGAGCGCAACTACGGCGCGGGGCTCGACGCCGAGGACAGGAAGGCCCTGCTCAAGCTGCGGGCGCGCATCGCCGTGGCCGAGGGCGCGGGTGACGAGGAGGCTCGCGTGCTCGAGGAGATCGTGGAGCTCGACCCGCTCGACGGCGAGGCGTTGATCCTGCTCGGCCAGCACAGCGCACGCGGCGGCGACGCCGAGCGGGCGATCTTCTACTACGAGCGGGCCGCCAGCCTGGAGGCCTTCGAAGCCGACGCCAAGGTGCGTCACGGGCAGTTGCTCGTGGGCCAGGGCAAGTACGACCAGGCCCTGCCGTTGCTGCGGCGCGCGCAGATGATCGAGCCGCGCGACAACATCCAGGAGTACCTGGAGCAGGTCGAGCGCGTCGCGCAGAACCGCTGAAGCGAACGCACACGCGGCCTTCACGTGATGACCGCATCCCACGCGTAGCCTTCATCGTGTGTTCGGCGGACGTGCACGTCCGTTCGCGGAGCAGCGGCATGCTCGGCAAACACTTATGTACGCGACACGCCCGGTCCACATACGCGCCCTAGCATCGCGCCCTCACGGACAGAAGGCCGGGGAGAACGGCTCCGCGGCAACCGTGACACACACCCCTGTTGAAGAGATCATCCAGTGAGAGGCTTTATCCAAGGAGCGACGATCGCAGCTCTGGCCAGCATGGCCGGCAGCGCGGATGCCGCCGAGATTCTCGTCACCGCTGACATCGCCACGTCCACGACCTGGACCGCGGACAACACCTACAACCTGCAGACCCAGATCTACGTGCTGCCCGGCGCCACGCTGACCATCGAGGCCGGCACCGTCGTCGCCAGCACGCCCACCGCGAACGGCAGTGGCAGCCTGGCCGTGACCAAGGGCGCGCAGATCTTCGTCTGCGGCACGAAGCAGGACCCGGTCATCATGACCTCGACCGCCGACGTCGCCACCTGGGACGTCGACGCCAGTCACCCGACCGGCAAGGACCCGAAGACCGGGACCTGGCGCGAGGCCGCCAACGAGTGGGGCAACCTCACGATCATGGGCTGCGGGTACATCTCCGAGGACGAGACCCCCGGCAACGTGCCCACCTGTGACGAGGACAACGTGGCCGCCATGGAGGGCCTGGTGGCCCAGTTCCCCGGCGACCCCAACGTGCTCTACGGCGGCGGCGACGACGACGACGACAGCGGCAAGATCGAGTACCTCTCGATCCGCTACGGCGGTCGCGTGGTCGGCCTGACCAACGAGCTCAACGGTCTGTCGCTGGGTGGCATCGGTCGCGAGACCGACATCAACCACGTCGAGATCATGAACAACGTCGACGACGGCATCGAGATCTGGGGTGGCTGCGTCTACCTCAAGTACTTCAGCATCTGGAACGTCGGCGACGACAGCCTCGACATCGACCAGGGCTACCGTGGTTGCATCCAGTTCGGCCTGATCGTGCAGGGTTACAGCCTCCAGAGCTCGCAGGGCTCCGGCGTCGGTGACAACTGCATCGAGACGGACGGCGCGGAGAACTCCGACTGGCAGCCCGTGACCAGCACGACGATCTACAACGTGACGGTCATCGGTCAGCCCCTCTCGGGTGACGGCGGCACGGCGTGGCGTGACAACGCCCGCGTCCAGTACCGCAACTGCCTGTGGATGGACCTCGGTGACCAGCTCGTGCGCTTCGACAACCTCGACGGCGACGGCGCCCAGGGCTACGGCCACAACGGGACCCTGAGCTGGGCCGACACGTGGACCACCTCGTCCGCGGTCACCTCGCTGGTCAACCCGTGCCCGGATCCGTCCGCGATCTACAAGTCGCAGCTCCCGGGCAACCTGGCCGAGATCCGCGACAGCGTGTTCTTCCGCAACCTCGCGGGTGGCGGCACGGGCGTCCAGACCGACCCGGCCTACACCGAAGCCGTCGCGCGCGGCGTCTTCAACGCGGGCAACGACAACGTGCTGATCACGGGGACCGCTGTGGCCGACCAGCCCATCACCTCGATCACGCGTGGTGCGCTGGTGCCGATCCCGGGCCTGCCGCAGCTTCCGGTGACCGAACTCGATCCCCGTCCGGCCAACGAGGCCCTGACGAGCGTCGACCAGGCTCCGGACAACGGCTTCTTCTGGCCTGCTCGTTACCGCGGCGGCTTCGCCCCGGGTGAGCACTGGGTCAGCTCCTGGACGGCGTCGTTCGCGTTCGGCTTCACCCCGCTGATCTACCCCTGGTGCGAGGAGAAGTGCTCGCTGGCAGGTGTCACCGGTCACCCGCGCCTGATCGGCACCGGCGACCTGACGCCCCTCAGCAGCAACCGGTTGGACCTCTACAACGCCGCGCCCTCGGCTCTGTGCGTGCTCTTCGTCGGTTCCGGCCTCACGCCGGTGCCGTTCAAGGGCGGCATCCTGAAGCCCTGGCCGGCGGCCCTCGAGGTCTTCCTGTTCACCACGCCGTCCGGCACCCTGCCGATCCCCTTCATCCTGCCGGCTGGCTTCTCGGGCTTCTCGCTCGTGTTCCAGTACGCGATCCAGGATGCGGCTGCGATCAACGGCGTGTCGCTGTCGACGTCGCTGACCGGGACGTTCCAGTAAGCAGCACCTGCCGGTTCGTTTCCCGGTAGACGGCGGCCCCCGCTCGCAGCACGCGGGCGGGGGCCGCTCACCTCCCGCGCCGGACCCTCCCGGCCCACGGCGCACCCCGAATCACCCCCACTCGAATCACTCCCGCACGGACGCCCTTCGATGACGCTCATCACCCGCTCGCTGATCACCGCGCTCGTGGCCCTGCCGCTGCTCGCGCTGGCCTGCTCCGATCCCCGGGCCCTGGCGGACACGCTCTCCGGCCAGGCCGCCGCCGGCGACGCCGCCCTCCACGGCGACACACCGACCCCCGTCGGCGACCACGGGACCGCCGATGTCACCGACCCGGCGCCGGTCTCGACCGTCGCCGACGCGCCCCTCGCCGACTTCCAGGTCGAACTGCTCGAGCTCGCGTTCGACGCGGCCAGCGCCATGCCCATGCAGCCCCACGTCAAGAACCGCTCGCGCCAGCAGGACGCCGTGGTCACCGCGTGCCTGCAGCTCGACCAGCCCGTGCGCGCCCGGTCGTACGCCGAGCAGATCCGCAACTGGCGTCGCGGCACGGCTCTGGCGGACGTCGCCTTCCATCACGCCGAGGAAGGTCACCTCGACGAGGTGCAGCCGCTGCTCGACGAGGCCCGCGAAGTCGCCCAGCGAACGGCGGTGGAAGAGGAAGGCCTGAGTTGGCGCATGGACCGCATCCGCGCCAAGATGGCGCGCACCTACGCCCTGCTGGGTGACCACGACGAGGCCGCGCGACTCGAGACGGACCTCGCCGACTCGGAGACCGGCATGGTCGCCCAGGTCGTGGCCGGCACGATCACGGCGGACGAGTTCGACGTCCAGCTCGAGGCCCTCGGCCCCACGGTCGAGCAGGAGAACTTCGACCGCAAGCGCAACGCCCTGGCGGTGTGCGCCCGGCTCTTCGACCGCTTCTACACCGACACCGAGCGGCGGGAGCGCGTCGAGTCCCTCATGCGCTCGGTCTGGGGCACGTTGCCGGCCCAGCCCCGCATGGAACTCCAGCTCCAACTGGCCGAGTCGGCGCTCGCCCACGGCGACCAGTACAACGCCTTGGCGCTGGTGAAGGAGATCGGCCAGGGCATGGACGCCACCCTGTGGTCGATCCGGTACCGCGTCCCGATGCTGGGCAAGCTGGCCGCCATGCGGCACCGGGCGGGCGATCACGAACGCGCGCGCAGGGAAGTCGACGCCGCCCGCGACCTCTACGTCGCCCAGGAGTACGAGATCGTGAACATCTGGCGCGCTGGCACCCTGCGCCCCATGGCCGAGGCCTACCAGGCCATGGGCGCGACCGACGCGGCCATCGACGTCTACAAGCTGGCCGTGGAGGCGGGCATCGAGAACCCCAACTCGCGCCCCCGGGCGGAGGACCTGTCGGCCACCTGCCTGTCCCTGGCCCGGCACGGTGTCGAGCCCGACGCCGCCCTGTGGAGCCGCCTGCGCGCAGTGCGCGACGGCCTGGGCGCTCCCTGGTAGGCGCAGTCCCCCACGCACCGTTCGGGTCCGCGAGCCCCACGTCGACGATCGGCGTGGGGCTCGTTGCGTCTCCGCGAGGCGCGGCCCCGGCTACTCGCCGACGGCGCTCACTCCGGCGGTGGTGTAGGACAGCCGGCCGGTCTTGCGCGCGTACGACGCGCGCCAGGCGGCGGCGCGCTCTTCGGCCTCGGCCAACTGCTGCGGTGACAGGCTGCGGGCGAGGGTCTCGCGCGCAACGCGCGCCTGGTCGTTGCCCAACGAGGCGCTGAGGCTCAACCACATGCAGGCCACGATCTCGTCGCGGTCCACGCCGCGGCCGTGCTGGTACATGCGCGCCAACGCGCCCTGGGCCCGGGGCAGACCCTGGTCGGCCGCGGCGCGCATCCAGGCCAACGCCTGCTCGTCGTCCCGCTCCACACCCGCACCCTCGGCGAACATGCGCGCCAGCCGGTACTGAGCCATGACGTCGCCCTGCTCGGCGGCGCGCTCGTACCAGTGCGCGGCGCGGTCGGGGTCTGCCGTGACTCCCATGCCCTGCTCGTACACCGCCCCCAGTAGGAACTCACCCCGGGCGTGGCCGGCGGCTGCCGCATCCTTCAGCAGCCGCAACGCCCGGCGCTGGTCGCCCAACTCGGCCTGCCCGGCGAGGTGCATCAGCGCCAGGTTGGTCCGGGCCGGGGCGAAGCCCTGATCGGCGGCACGGCCGTACCACGCGGCAGCCTGCTCGTGGGACAGTTCCACGCCCGCGCCGTGGTGATGGAGCAGACCGAGGTTGTTCTGCGCCGCGGCGTGGCCCTGCTCGGCCGCCAGCGCGTACCACTCCGCGGCAGCGGCGTCGTCCTCGGGTACGCCGCGCCCCTCGTCGTACAACACGCCCATGAGGAACTGGGCCTTGCCGTTGCCCTCGTTCGCAGGCTGCTCCCACAGCGTTCGCGCCGTGGCGTAGTCGCCGGCGTCGAAGGCCTCCTGGCCGTCGCGGATGAAACTGGTGCAGGCCGTCGTGCCCAGCAGCAACGCCAGGGCGAGGACGGGGAACGAACGATCGGAGCCGTGGGTGCGCATCCACCCTTCATCGAACGGGCTCCGGCCCGGACTGGAGCACACACGGCGCACACCCGATGCTCATACTGGGGCTCCGCGTCGAGGACCGACCACCCCACCGCTCGCCTCCTGCCACCGCTCGCACAACACCCCGGAGGTTCGTGCTCGTCGTGAGTCGCGGCTCGAGCCAGGAAGACTCGACGTCGTCGTCCACGGCACGACGAGCACTCCATCATCTCACTCTGAGACATCGACCTGTCGCCACAGCACCTTCACCCTGTTCTTGCGCCGGTTGACGAACACGAACAGGTGCCCCGATTGCGGATCCTCGTCGACGACCTCGCAGACCACCGCCGCCAACGTGTCGAACGACTTGCGCATGTCCGTCGGCCCACGCGCCACGAAGACGCGCACCGAGGGCGGCAGACTCAGCACGTCGACAGTGCCCCGAGCAACCGGCGCAGCTCCCCTTCGTCGAAGCCTGGCGGCACCGTCACGACGGCGCCGCCCGCCGTGCGCACCTCGAAGCTCCCTCGCCCGCGCGGCCGATCCGGCACGATCGTCACCGGAGCCAGCATCGCGGGCGCCGGCTTGGCTTCCTTCGCGCTTCCCGTCCGCAGACGCCGACGCCAGTACATCAGTGTCGTGTACGGCACGCCCTCTCGCTCTGCGAACGCCTTCTGCGTCAGGCCCGATGCCTCGTAGCGCGCGAGCACCTCACTCATCTCTTCGGCTCGTCTCATGATCGCCCTCCTCTCGGGCGCGCATCTTCGCGCGTCACGCGCCGCGCTCAAGAGCGCGGTGACAGGGGATCACCGGACGCGTACGTCTGAACGGGGCGGATGAGGCAATCGGGACCCACAAGCGTGCATCTGGCCCGGGCGAGCGACGTGAGCTACTGTGGTCGAATCGTAGGTTGAATCGGGGCGGACGAGGCTTTCGATAGGGACAGCTCTTCAGCGCCGGTTTAGGGGCACGGTTGGACGATGGGAAAGCACGTTCAACTGGACCCGGAGATCGGACCGGTCACCCCGAATCCCGGGTAGGCGCGAACCTACCTCACCCTCATGGTCAACGGTTACCGTGTACTTCAAGCCTGGATGGACCGGTTCGAGAACAAAGTGCCCATCTTGGTCTGTGAAATAGAAGCCCGGCTCTACGGCTGGTTCTTCGACCATCAAGAAGGTGCCTTCGGCGCCAGACCGCTCAGGCGTCGCACTGACGCACGCGCGCGCTACCGCATCACCACTAGCCGACACAACGGTCCCCGTGATCCGTCCCGCGGCGATCATCGGGACATCAACTCGACCGACCTGCCCCGTACCGTCGCCTTTGACCCTCACGGGCACTGACTGTACAAGGCCTGAGGCGGTCGCGGTGATACTCCACGGACCTTCACCGGCGGTGAGTTCGGCAGTGAACCTGCCGTCCCCGCTCGTAACAAGGTCGTGTCGCGCTCTATAGCCACACCGAACGACCACCTTGGCCCCCTTGACCGGAGCGCCGCTCGGCCCCGTCACAGTCCCGATGAGCGACTCCACGCCGAACCGCAACGTGGCCTCGACTTGTTCTCCGGATCTGAACACAACAAAGTAGCTGGCTGTCCGCATGCCGTCGAGTATCGCACTCACGTGGCCGTTGCCCGGCGCGTCCAGCTTAGCCTCGAACGAGCCGTTGCGAGTGGCGACAACCGGTCGAGGCACACGTGGAGCTAGGTGTTCCTCAGACCGCAATCCGTCAAAGACAACGAGCGCCCCCGCTGCCGGGCGACCCTTCTCATCAACAACAGTCCCGGTCAACGTGGATTGATCTCGTAGTGTAAGAGTCAATCTCTCTGAGAACCGGGCTGTCGATTGCCACGTACCCTGTACGCGCTCCATCCGCGTGATCATTTGATCTAATGAGTCATTGAACGCCCCGAGACCCGGATCGACACGGTGTTTTCCGGACGTACCAAAACGCGGATGAGAAGCGACGAACGTAAGTCGGTGCGCGGGGGCCTCAAAAGCGACATTCCCCAATTCTCCTGACCGCTTCGTTGCTGCCGCATTTCTCCAGGTAACATCCAGCGTTAAGTGCTCGACGTCTTCACTTGTCACAGCCAAGCCTTCGGGGATCTCCGGGGCACGGCCGATTAGATGCCACGAAGTCGCCCACATCTCGACGAGAGCGCCTGAGACTGGCTCACCGAGTTCCGTTTGTACAACTACCTCTACAAGCCCCTCGGAATCGTCTGCGCCCCGTGGGGCTGCGACGCTGTCAGCCTGCTTTCGGCCGTCCGAGAGACCCGGCACCTCGGGGGATGGTCGCCCGCAAGAAAAAAGGCAGCCGCTAGCCACAATGACGACCAGCACTCCACGATAATCCATCAGCGCGATTTCCGACGACACACGGACACATGGCCGCGCGCGACCCCTACAACCCCACCCGCAACAACGCTGACGACGGTTTGATCGCGGCGGGGTAGGAGACCCAGAAGAAGTCCACGTCCACGCCGAGGAAGGTGCCGATCAGGCCGGTGGTGAGGGACACGTCGCGGTTGCCGGACGGGTTGGTGCCGTTGAGGATCTCGAAGTAGACCGGCGTCGGGAGCAGCGTGTAGCCGCCGCCGCCCAGGGGCACGCCCACGCGCAACTCGAGGCGCTGCAGGGGCATGGACGCCGTGGTCGACACGCCCGACACGGTGGCGGTGAGCGTGGGGCCGCCGATGCGTTCGTCGCGGTAGACGCCCGAGGGCATGATCTTGAGCGGCGTGATCGTCGCCACCGGGGAACCGAAGGACAGGCTGAGGGCGTCACCCTGCTCCCCCGGATCGATCGTGCAGGTGCTGTCCACGTCGCCGTCGCGGCCCATGCGCAGGCGCGACGCCACCGACTCGGTGCCGTCCTCGGTCACGTACACGCCGACCGACGTGCCGCCCCCGTCGCCGGAACCGTCGCCGGGCCCCACGGCGCCGCCCGCCCAACCCGCCTCGCCGGCCCCGTCGGCCGCCCCCGTCCCGCCCGGCGGCGGCGGCGGGTAGTGCGCGATCTGCAATTGCTCGTCGAGCGTCGAGGTGCCGGTGGCGACGATCGAGAACAGGATCAGGCGCTGGTCCATGTCCACGGCGAGGGCGTCGATGTCGTCCTCGAGGTCCAGCCCGAGCGCGGTGTAGGGCAGGTGCTCCTGGGGCGTGCTCCAGGCCTGCAGGAACGGGTCCCAGGTGGTGCGCAGGATCGTGGCCGAGCTGGGCGTCGACGCGGGGAACCAGGCGGCGGGCACGGTGCTCGGGCCGACCGCCGGAAACACGTCGTCGTGCGCCACCGAGAAGAACACGGTGGGGTTGTCGGGCAGCCGCGGGCGGATCGGGTTACCCGCGGTGTAGAGCGGAATGTAGTAGTCGACGGCGGAGATCTCGCCCTCGTTCACCCCGTCGAACAGGTCCATCTCGGTGGAGTCGAGGGACCGTTGCGGCGCGTCCTGCGGGTAGCAGGGCAACACGCTCGCGGGCATGTCGGAGCCCGGAAGCGTGAGCGTGAACAGGTCGGCGCCCGCGCCGTCGAGCGCGGCCTGCTCGGTCGCGATCAGGCTGCCGGCTTCACCCGGCGTGGCCCGCGTCACCGAGAACAGCAGCGCGCCCCAGGCCTGGGGCGGGATCTGGATGCGCGACTGTCCGGCCGACGGCACCTGGGCCAGGACCACGTCGAGGCCCACCGACAGGGCGTTGACCGTGAACGGCGGCGGCGACCCGCCACCGAAGAGTTCCGCCGTGGTGAAGCGCGGTTCTGCCGGGTTGAGCGGCAGCGACTCGCCGACGAAGGGCACGAACCCCGCGCGCTTGCGGTGCAGCAGGTTGTCGGCCAGGGCGCCGCTCGAGGACACCGTGCCGGACCCCACGAGGATCATGGCCGGGGTGGCGTGCAGCGGCCCCTCCGAGTCGGTCTGGGCCCGGGCGGTGGACGTCAACAGCGCAGCGCAGACCGCGGGCGCCACCAGAAACAAGGTCGAACGCAGCAAGGAGGAGTTCAACGGAGCGGTTCGGTTTCGAGGCGTCGGGCGGGGCGGACGCCGAACACGTTGTTGGCGCCCTCCATCGAGAGGTAGAAACGGAAAGTGGAGCGGGACTTCACAAAAGTACTCAGGAATGAGCCTCCGCGCATCTCCCGAGTGCCCGGATCGCCGGCCCACGGGTCGATCGGCTGCTGGAGACCATCCCCGGGCCGCGAGAGCGTGTCCGAGTAGTCGAAGCCGGGGTCGCGGCACCACTCCCAGACGTTGCCGAGCACGTCGTGCAAGCCGAATGCATTGGGACGGAACGAGCCCACGGGCGCGTGCACCGGGCGGTCGTCGTCGTAGTGCTCCTCGAAGTCATCGATCCCGGCGCTCCGGCCGAGTTCCGCCAGGCAGGACAGATCGGCCAGGTTGGCGCAGCATTCGGGCGGCACGTGGGCGGGGCCGGTCCACCAGGGCGACGGGCCGCAGGCCCGGGCCGCGTACTCCCACTGGGCGCCGGTGGGGAACTGCAGGCCGAGGCGGAACAACACCCGCTCGCAGTCGTACCAGGTCACCTGCTCCACGGGATGCGCGAGCCCTTCCACGAAGGGGTGCGTGGGATCGTAGTAGGCCGGGTTGACGCCGGTGAAGCGCAGCCATTGCCCCTGGGTCAGCTCGTACTTCGAGAGCAGGAACGGCGCGAGCCTGATCGTGCGTCCGCCGGCTTCCATCCTGGCGATCTCCGGCAGGTAGCCCCGTGCTCGCGGGTCCTGGTCCTGCGCACCCTGGTGCAACACGCCGCCGGGGATCAGCACGAACACGAGACACGTGTCGCCGTCGACGCGCCAGGCGCCGGGCTCACCGCGCGGCAACGCAGCGCCGGGGCGAGGCATGGCGAACTCCCACAGCGTCGTGACCGGGTCGCGCCCCAGGGGCACCAGTCCCGGCTGGGGCACGATCGACAGGCCTTCGTAGCGCGGACACTGCTCGCGGTCGGCGATGCTCGCGATGGCGGCGTCCCACGCCGCGCGGTGGTCGTCCACCGTGCGCTGCACCAGCGTCGAGGCCCAGTCGGCGCGGGCGTCGACCGCGACCAGCAGGCCACCCTCGGCGCGCAGGGTCACCACGTCCTGCAGCAACTGTTCCACGTGATCGTGCAGGTAGCCGTCACGGGCCTCGCTGAACTCCCAGCCGTTCGGGCCGCGCTGCCCGCGCGAACGCAGCGTCGCCAGGATGCGCTCGTAGTCCGCTTCCTCGGCCAGGATCTCTGCGGCTTCCCGCCGCCAGTCCGCCATGGCGCCGAGCAGCGCCGGTGACTCGGGCCACAACTCGTCCTCGCCCACGCGCATCAGTTCGGACAGTTGCAGTTGGCGCGCAAGCAGGTTGAAGTTGTCCAGCTCGTCGCCGAGTTCGAGCGCCTGGAACGAGATCACCACCAACGCGACGATCAGGCCCAGCAGACCGAGCGCAGCAATCGC
This sequence comes from Planctomycetota bacterium, assembly GCA_029259695.1. Lineage (GTDB taxonomy): Bacteria > Planctomycetota > B15-G4 > B15-G4 > B15-G4 > OFTM49. The sequence continues at coordinate 9,548 of JAJDEQ010000207.1, read as the reverse complement.
CGCCTCGCGCCGGTAGCGCCGCAGGAAACGCCGCACCCGGTAGGCCTTGCTGGCCGGGCCCGCCAGCACCGGCGCGTGCTCAAGGTGACGACGGATGTCGTCGGCCAGTGCCGCGGCGGTGGCGTAGCGTTCGTTGCGATCCTTCGCCATGGAGCGGGCCACGATCCAGTCCAGGTCGCCGGCCAGCGCGGGGCCCCAGGCGCGCGAGGTGATGCCGCGCAGGCGCGCCGCCTCGGCGGGTTGGTCGCGCACGCACTCACTGGGACGGCGTGGTTCCACGTCCTGCAGCAACTGCCGCATCTCGGCCATGACGCCGCTGCCGCCTCCGGGTTCGAGCGGCAGGCGCCCCACCAGCAACTCGTGCAGCATGACGCCCAGCGAGTACACGTCGGTGCGCACGTCGACCACCTCGCCCGACACGCCCGCCTGCTCGGGACTCATGTAGGCCGGCGTGCCCACGACCTGCCCGGCACGGGTGAGCATGGGCGTGTCGCCGTCCGCCTCGCCCAGGGCCTTGGCCAGACCGAAGTCGATCACCTTGGCCTGGGGCCGACCGAGGTGCTCGGTCACGATCACGTTGGTCGGCTTGAGGTCCCGGTGGATGATCCCGTTCTGGTGGGCGTGCACCACCGCGTCGCAGACCTGCAGGAAGAGAGCCAGCCGCGCGCGCAGATCGAGCCCGTGCTCGTCGCAGTAGTCGGTGAGCGGCGCGCCGTCCACGTACTCCATGGCGAACCACGGACGGCCGTCCTCGGTCGCGCCCGCCTCGAGCACCTGCGAGATGCCCGGGTGACTGAGCACGGCCAGGGCCTGGCGCTCGATGTCGAAGCGCTCCAGCAGGCGGTCGGCATCCATGCCGGCGTGCATCAGCTTGAGCGCCACCAGTCGCCGCACCGGCTTGGACTGCTGCGCGAGGTAGACGCGTCCCATGCCGCCCTGGCCCAGCAGTCCGGCCACGGTGAACGGGCCGACGGTCTCGGGGTCGCTGCGCGCGGCGCCGCCCAACATGCCGAAGTCGTCCAGCTTCTGCATGCGCCGCCGCAGCTCATCGGCGTGATCGGGGTGCTCGGCGCACAGGTCGTCCAGGCCCAGTTCGCCCCCGGCCGACAGCCGCGCGAGGCACACGGCCATGAGTTCGCTCACCGCCGGCGGCGAACCGTCACCGGCGGACGGTCGCTGCGTGCCGGGCTGCGTGCCGTCACCGGCGGACGGTCGCGGTGTGCCGGGCTGCGTGCCGGCGCGTGGAGCCCGCGTGTCCGCCGACGACCCCGTGCGCCCCGACCTCGTCATCAGTCCAGCTCGCGGGTGAGCCAGATCCGCGCACGCCGCCAGTCGTTGCTGACCGTCATCTCCGAGACCTCGAGCGCCTCGGCGATCTCCGCGATGGTCATGCCGGCGAAGAACTTGTATTCGATCAGACGCGCGAGGCGCAGGTCCTGCTTCTCGAGCGCGAGCAGGGCCTGCTCGAGGTCGAGCATGTCGGACGGCGGCATGGGCGCGGCGCCGCCGTCACCGGTCTGCAGCGTGACCCGCTGGCGATCGCCCCCGCGCTTGTTGGCCCCGACCCGGCGGGCGTGGTCCACCAGCACGTGGCGCATGGCCCGGGCCGCCACGGCCAGGAAGTGCGTGCGGTCGTTGAACGAACCGTCGTCCCGATCGGCGATGCGCAACCAGGCCTCGTGCACGAGCGCCGTGGCCTGCAACGTGTGGCACTGGTGTTGCCCGCGAAAGCGGTCCGCCGCCAGCGCGTGCAAGTCGTCGTAGACGCTGGAGATGTCGATGGGTGCGTCACCTCGGCAGACAGGCGGCCGGCTCGGGTGCCGGTGGCCGCCCAGTATACCGGTCATCCGCACCGACAAGACGGCCCGAGCGCACTCTCCGCACAGGCTGCTAGGGCGCGCGGGCGGACGCGGCCTCGAGCAGGGCGGCGAAGCGTGACGACTCGCGCAGCGACGCCCACTCGGACGTCGTGCGCAGGTAGTCGAACTGCGTGAAGCCCAGATCGAGTCCGCGCTGCAGTTGGTCGAGCGCGAGGCCGGCCAGGCGTTCGCGCTCCGCCGGCTCGCGCGCCAGATCGGCACAGCCCGCGAACAACTCCCCCACGGCCACGGCGATCACGTTGTCCGCCTGCGCCGGCTCGGGTACGGCGAGGGCGAGTTCGTAGGCCCGCGTTCCCTCGCCACGGGCGAGCCGGCCGTAGCCCTCCTGGATCCGCGCCCATGCCAGCGCGTCGTACGGGAAAGGGACATCCGGCATGCGTTCCCACGCCTCGGTGAGCCGGGCGCCGCCCCGGGCCGCGGGCTCGCACGCTGCCTCCCGCTGCTCGAGTTGGACCAGGTTGGTGGCCAGGTTCACGTCCGCACGACCTGCGTCGAGCAGCAGGTCCAGGTCGTCGGAACCGTCGGCGAAGCCTCGCTGCGCTTCGGTGCTGGCGCGTTCGAACCAGACCCTCGCGTCGTCGACGCGCTGGCGCAGCACGAGACTGTGACCCATGTGCGACGCGAGTCCGATGTGCGTGCGGATGTAATCGACCCGGTCGGGGAAGTCCCGTTGCAGTCGTTCGATGAGTTCCAGGCCCTTGCGCAGCACGGGCTCGACGTCCTCTGAGGACAGGTGGTAGTGCGCGTTGACGCACGCCACCGCGGCCAGGTGGGTGGCGTCGCTGCGCCGTGGCCGCTCCTCCGCGAGCTCCAACAGCTCCGGCAGCGTCTCGATGAACACCGCGTGGCCGCCGGGATCGAAGGCCGGGCCGAATGAACCCGAGGTCGAGGAGCCCACGTACACGAGTGCGCGCTGGTTCCGAGCCGCCCCCAGGGCGAGTCGGGCCTCGAAGCGATCCTCGTCGGACTCCGCCCGCTCCAGCCAGAGCTGCGCAGCCTTGATCGCGCCCTCGGCCGCCGCGGCCGCCTCGGGCAGGCGGCCCAGCTGTCGCTGCACCCCGGACGTGTTGCGCTCGATCACCGTCGCCGCGGCCAGGCCTTCGGAGTCCACGACCTTGCCGAGCCGCTCGAAGGCCTCCCGATAGGACTCGAACGCTTCCCGCCAGCGACCCTGCCGCTCGAGCAGGTTGCCGAGCCCGTTGAAGACCGAGACCAGTTCACCGCTGGGCACGCCGAACGCCGTCCCCATCTCGGCCGCGGCCTCGAGTCGGGACTCGGCGAGATCCAGCGCACCGAGCTGCAGGTAGCACCCGCCCAGGACGCCCTGCATGCGCACCCAGCGCGAGCGCAGGTGCAGGTCGTCGGGGCGCTGGTCGATCAGCTCGCCGAGCGACGCGACCGTGTCCTCCAACAGGCCGATGCGCTCGTCGTCGAGGTGCGGCAGGTGATCGAAGACGCCTTCGCCCAGGCCCCAGACGAAGCGTTCGAGCGACTCGAGCGCGTGATCGAGGTTCGCCTCGGCGCGCGCGGCCTGCTCGGTGATGCGGCGCGTGGCCAGCGACTGCTGGATCGCCAGGGCGATCGGGGTGAGCACGACCAGGGCCAGGGCAGCAGCCCGCGCGGGATGCCGCTGGGTCCACCTCCACGAGCGCAACAGCGGGCCCGCGCGACGGGCCGCGATCGGGCGCAGGGCGAGGACCGCTGCCAGGTCCTGCGCCATGTCGGCCGCGCCGGCGTAGCGTTGCGCGGGTCGTGAGGCGAGCGCCGTCTGCACGATCGTCTCGACGTCACGCGGCAGGTCGCTGCGGTGAGCGCGCAGCGCGACCGGGTCACCGCGCAGGATCGCCGCGCCGACGGTCTCGGGGCTGCCCACGTAGGGTGGCCTGCCGGTGAGCGCCTCGCACAACACGGTGCCCAGCCCGTACACGTCGCTGCGCTCGTCCGTCTCGGCGCCACGCACCTGCTCGGGTGACATGTAGGCCGGCGAACCCACGCGCGAGCCACTGCCGGTGAGCCGCGCCGCATCGGCCGAACTGGCCAGACCGAAGTCGAACAGCAGCGCCCGGCCGTCGCCCGTGAGCATCACGTTGGACGGCTTCAGGTCACGGTGCAGCACACCGCGCTCGTGGGCGTGGGCCAGTGCCTCGGCGATGCGTTGCACGATGCGCACGCAGGTGGCCACGCCGCTGCCCTCGTAGAGCGGGCCGCCGACCTCGACCCGATCACCGTCACGCCCCTCGATCACACGCGCCACCGCCTCGGCGAGCTGCTCACCCTGCCGCAACGGCTCGTCGAGCGTGGCCAGGGCTTCACTCAGCGTCGCCCCTTGCAGGCGTTCCATGGCGAAGTACGGCACCCCGCCTTCCTCGCCCACGGTGAACACGGGCACGATGCCGGCGTGGGCCAGGCGCGCCACGAGCTGCACTTCCCGGCGGAAGCGCTCCCGGGCGCCGGGGAAGTAGAGCTGGTCGGCGCGCACGACCTTCAGCGCCACCTCCCGATCGAGTGACTCCTGCACGGCGGCGTAGACCACGCCCATGCCGCCGCCGCCCAGGCGCCGGCCGATGCGGAAGTCGCCCAGCCGTTCGGGCGGCGCGTCGGGTTCGGACATGAGCCCCGCTTCGAGCAGGGCGCGCATGCGCGACCGCAGCGCGTCGGCGTGCTCGGGGTGTTCGGCGCAGAAGCTCTCGAGCGCCGCCGGGCCCCCGTCCTCCACGGCGCCGAGGCAGCTCACGACGAGCTCGTCGAGGGCCTCCCGTTGCTGCTCGTCCACTGGCTCCGCCTCGCGTGAGCGCGGCCGCGGGCGAAGGTCGTTCCGCCACGGGCTGTTAGAATCGCTGCGACTCACGCAGAGGGTACCAGCGCATGCAAGACAGCGGCGAGACCGCCGAGGGCGACACTCCGGTGGAGGAGTTGCTCGCCGAGCACCTCCCGGGCCTGCGGGCCTACGTGCGCCTGAAGGCGGGCCTGCTGGTGAACGCGCGGGAAGCGGAGTCGGACGTCGTGCAGTCCACCTGCCGCGCGGTGCTCGAACAGAAGGAGCGCTTCCAGCACCACGGCGAAGGCCGCTTCCGTCGTTGGCTCTACACCACGGCCCTGCGCAAGATCCTCGACAAGCACGACTTCCACACCGCCGCCCGGCGCGATGCCCGGCGCGACGTGGCCGCCGACGAGGCCGAACTGCTGGCGGCCTACGCCAACTTCTGCACGCCCAGCCGCGTGGCCACCGCTCACGAGCAGCTCGACCGCATCGAGCGGGCCTTCGCCGGACTCAGCGACGACCAGCGCGACGTGGTGCTGCTGTCGCGCATCATGGGCCTGTCCCGGGCCGAGGTCGCGGCCGAGATGGGACGCACCGAAGCCAGCGTGCGCAACCTGCTGCACCGAACGCTGGCCAGGCTCAGTCACGAGCTCGAAACCTGAGGATCGCGGGCACCACGGACTGACTCCTTCGAGGATTCGCCCGAGCCCGGACGCGGGCGGCCCGGCACCGGCGACATGGGTTCCCGCTCACTGAATCGGGAACGTGCTCCGACCGTCTCGCCCGAGCAAGGAGTCGAGCCACCCACCCGTTCCCGATTCCTCCTGCACGGGAGCGGCCCGGCGGAACACCCTCGCGACGAAGCTGGTGAGAAGTCCGGGCTAGGGGCTGCCGCGGCCCGCGGGTCCGCTGCCGTGGAGTGCTCGGTGGCGCCGGGCGTCACGCCGCACATGGTGACGCCACCCGCCGAATGGGCCTTGTGCCAGTGGCCGCGCGGCACGATGAAGATCTGCGCTGAGTCAGCGCACACCGTCACTCCCAGCGAAGGCCCGCGACACGTCCGTCAGCGCTCGGTCGATGATTCCGGCAGGCGGCGCGCCAGGGTGTACCAGCAGAAGAGCGACTTGGGCTCGGCGTCGGGCGGGTCGCCCCAGTCGAGCGTGAAGGCCAGCAGCCGTGCCTGGTCGTCGTCGACCTGATCGAAGGCGAGCAACTCGAAGCCGGCCGCCTCCCAGGCCTCGCGCGGGAACGGCGAGCGACCGTCGGCCCAGGGGATGAAGGGCTCGTCGTCGGCGGCTTCGGGCGGACACAGGTTGTAGAGCAGGACCAAGCCGCCGGGATTGAGCACGCGGTGGAGCTGGGACAGCATGGTCGCGTCGTCCACGCCCATGTCGATCAGCATGCGCGGGTCGGCCTCGCGCGTGGGGTTGATGTAGCCGCGCTTGAGAGTGTTCTTGCTGAGGAAGACGTCGTAGCCCGCGCCCACCTCTTCGATCACTTCGGGCTCGGCGGGCCAGCGGCCGTCGACCAGGGTGACGCGGCCCGAGCCGTCCGAGCCGGGCACGGGACCTTCGTCACCCGGCTCGCTGTAGAGCGCGGCCAGGAACGAGTCCACGTCCACGCCCACCGCGTCGGCACCCGCGAGCGCCAGCATGCGCAAGTGGCCCACTGCACCGTAGCCGTAGTCGAGCACGCGCTTGCCGTGCCAGCTCTGCACGCCGGCCTCGCCGAGCAGATCGATCGCGCGGGCGTAGTTGAGCGGGGAACCGTAGCGGGTGAGGTAGTAGTCCTCGCCCGTCTGCTCGTGGCGTTCGTGCCCCGCGCGCCCGACGTCGTCGAGTTCCTCCGCTTGCGCGGTGCTCAGGAAGCGTCCGCTCGCCGGGTCGCGCCAGAGGATGCGCGTGCCGGGCGCGGGCAGGTGCTGCGCGGCGGCCAGGAACTCGCGAGCCGCGTCCGACCGCACGAGCGGCGCGACGCGCTCGGCCTCGCCGAGGAAGCGCTCGATGACGGGATGGCGCGTGCGCTCGTCGTCACCGGCAGCGAGGGCACCGCCGAGAGCGCAGGTGACCAGGAGCGCCAGGCCCAGGGGCGCGGCGGGAATCAGCGACGTCATCAGCTCTCCTCCGGCGCCCGCGGACGCTCCTCGACGAGCGATCGAGGTTCGGCGGGAAGCGGCCCGGGCGCAAGGGGCTCACCGAGACGCCATGGGCGCCGGCGCAGTCGTTCGGAGCCGGCGGGAGTTCCCCTGTGCGTGCCGGGAACGCATCACGCCCCGTGCCTGTCGCGCTCGCTTGGGTTACCCTCGTCGCCGCGAACACCGTACCGGCCACCGCGCTGACCACGGCACGGGCTCGGAGCAGCTCGCACTTGCGTCCTCTCGGCGCGACCCTCACCGGGCACGGGGTCGATGGCCGGCGATCGGGAAGTCGTTCAGGGCCCCACCACAAGGGAACGGCGCGCACGCCGATTCGAGCGGAGAACATCGATGTCCAGGTCCCTGCACTTGTTGATCCTGCTGTTCGGTACGTTCGCCGCGGCGGGTTGCTCGATGTTCGAGCGTTCCCCGGCCGACCGTGCCCAGCTGTTCACGACCCTCGGCCCCCACCGGCGGGCGATCACCACCGACTCCGAACTCGCCCAGCAGTACTTCGATCAGGGGCTCACCTGGACCTACGCCTTCAACCACGACGAAGCCATCTCGTCGTTCCACCGCGCCGCGCAGCTCGACCCCGAGTGCGCCATGCCCTGGTGGGGCGTGGCCCTCTGCGAAGGCCCCAACTACAACGATCCGATGATGACCGACGAGCGTTCGGCGAACGCCTGGAACGCGCTGCAGGAAGCCGTCGCGCGCATCGACAACACGACGCCGGTGGAGCGCGCGTTGATCGAGGCGCTGCAGGCGCGCTACGCCAAGCCCTGGCCCGAGGACCGCGCGCACCTCGAGCAGGCCTACGCCGACGCCATGGCCGAGGTCTACGCCGCCTACCCCGACGACTCCGACGTGGGCACGCTGTACGCCGAGTCGATGATGGTGCTGACGCCCTGGAAGCTCTACACCCCCGACTTCGCGCCGGGAGAGAACACGCTCGAGATCGAAGCCGTGCTCGAGCGCGTGATGGAGATGAACCCCGAGAACCCCGGCGCCAACCACCTCTACATCCACACCGTCGAGCCCAGCGCCGACCCTGATCGGGGCGTCCCCGCCGCCGATCGTCTGTGCGATCTCGTGCCGACCAGCGGGCACCTGGACCACATGCCGTCGCACATCTACGTGAAGACGGGGCGCTGGCAGCAATCGATCAGGCAGAACGAGAAGGCCATGGTGGCCGACGAACGCTACCTGCAACTCGCGCCCGACCAGACCATCCAGCACATGTACATGGTGCACAACTCGCACATGCTCGCGTACTCGGCCATGATGGTCGGCCGCGAGCAGGACGCCATGGCGGCGGCGCGCACGATGTGGGCCCAGGTCCCCGACGGCATGCTCGACGACGTGGGACCGTTCATCGACCAGTGGATGAGTTCGGTCTACGACGTGCAGAAGCGCTTCGGCCGTTGGGACGACATCCTGGCCGAGCCCGCGCCCCCCGCCTACTTGCCGGTCACCACCGCCATCTGGCGCGCCCATCGCGCCATCGCGTACGCAGCCAAGAAGGACATCCCGGCGGCGGAGCACGAGTACGAGTTGTTCCGCGAAGCCAAGGACGGCATCGCGGAGGACGCCATGCTGGGCGATGACAAGACCCACCGCGTGCTCGATGTGAGCGACAGGTTCATCGCCGGCGAGATCGCGCTGCAACAGGACGACTGGGACCGCGCCGCCGAGTTGCTCGAGGAAGGCGCCCAGATCGAGGACACGCTCTCCTACGGCGAACCGCCCCAGTGGCTCCAACCGGTCCGCCACACGCTGGGCGCCGTGTACCTCAAGGCCGGTCGCTGGGAGGACGCCGAGCGCGTCTACCGCCAGGACCTGGCCAAGTGGCGCGGCAACGGCTGGTCGCTGTACGGCCTGGCGCGCGCCCTCGAGGAACAAGGGCGGCTCGAGGAGGCGGCCGCCGCGCGCTCCGAACACGAACGTGCGTGGGCCCTGGCCGACGCCCCCACCAAGACCAGTTGCGTGTGCATTCCCGAGGCGTGACTCTGCCCAGGGTGGTCCTCGGCGCGGCCCTGCTCGTGCTCGCGGCGTGCAGCACGCCGCGCTGCGAGCACGACATGGCCGCGCATGTGTTCGCCTTCGACGCCGAGGGCCGCGCCGTGCAACCGCTCGACCGGGAGGTGCGGCTGCACGACGACGGCCGCAACGGGCGGGGGTCGCTGCGGGAGTACGTCGACAACCTCCTGCGCCGGGCCGACCAGCAGTGCAGCGCATTCTGCCCCGCACCGCGCGATCACGCACACGTCCCCGAGCGCCGGATCCTGGTGCACGTGCACGGCGGGCTCAAGTCTCCCGAAGCGTCGCTGGCCCAAGCCGACGCGATCCTCTCCGACCTGGACGCCGAAGAGAGCGCCCAGGCGCACAGCTGGCACCACGCGATCTTCATCCACTGGCCGTCGGACGCGCTGTCCACCTACGGCGACCACCTGTTCTACCAGCGGCGCGGACGCCGTGCCGACGTCCTCGGCCCCATCACGTCTCCGTTCGTGTTCGCCAACGACATGGCCACCGGCCTCGTGCGCGCACCGGTCACGTTGCTCTACCAGTACGGGCTCGACGCCGCGCTCGGCGCGAAGGTGGGCTTCGACCAGACGCTGCCCCCCTCGTGGCAGACGGCCGAGGCGGCGTACGCCGCGCAGCACGACGCCCCGGCGGACGAGCGCTACGACTTGGCCGTGGGTGACTACGCGCGCGGCGCCCTGACCCAGGCCCGGCGCTTCCTGCTCTACTGGCCCACCCAACTGACCAA
>JAJDEQ010000206.1 GCA_029259695.1 Planctomycetota bacterium | reverse complement strand
CGGGGCGCGGGTGGATCCCGCCCCGCCCCGTCCAGCCCCGTGAAGCCGCCGCGCGGTTCCGGTGACCCGTGCTCGCCACTAGCGTAGGATCCTCGTCGGCCCGGGCGGCGACGGCGATGCCCGGACCACGGGGACAGGCCCTGCGCGCGGATCGCCGAGGAGCCGAGTCCAGCATGCCAGCCGAGACTGTCGCCGGTGACGGCTCCCACCTGACGCTGCTGGTGTACGTCGCGATTGCCCTGGGCACGTCGTTCATGTGCTCGGTCTGGGAGGCGGTGCTGCTGTCGGTGCCGCTCAGCCATCTGCAGGTGATGGCCGACAAGGGCAAGGCCGCCGGCCGGCACCTGCTCGAGATGCGGCGCTCCGTCGAGCAGCCCATCTCGGCCATCCTCACCTTGAACACGGTGGCCCACACCGTGGGGGCGGCGGGGGCGGGCGCCGAGGCCACGCTGATCTTCGGCAGTCGCTGGTTCGGTGTGATCTCCGCAGTGCTGACCCTGCTGATCCTGATCGTGTCGGAGATCGTGCCCAAGACGCTGGGCACGACCTACCGTCGGGAGTTGGCCGGCTTCACGAGCGGGTCGCTGCGCGTGCTGATCAAGCTGCTGGCACCGATCGTGGCCGTGCTGGAGGTGCTGACACGGGTGCTGCGCCCGCGGAAGTCCGAGCCCACCGTGACCCGGGCCGAGTTGCAGGCCATGGCGCGACTGGGCGCCGAGGGCGGCGGCCTGGCCGAAGGCGAGAGTCGCATCGTCGAGAACCTGATGCAGCTCGAAGGCATCAGGGTGGGAGAGATCATGACGCCGCGCACGATCGTGACTGCCCTGCAAGCGGGGCGCAGCGTAGGCGAAGTGCTCGACGGGGAGGACCAGCTGGTCTTCTCGCGGCTGCCCGTCTACACCGAGAACCTGGACGACATCCAGGGCTATGTGCTGCGTCACGAGTTGCTCGAACACGGCCGGGACGGCAAGCGCGACACGCCCCTGCGCGAACTGGTCCGGCCCCTGGCGTCGTTGCCCGTGTCCGGGAGCGTGGCCCGGGCCCTGGAGCGCCTGCTCGCCGAGAAGGAACACATCTGCCTGGTGCTGGACGAGTTCGGCGGGACCGCCGGCGTGCTGACGCTGGAGGACGCCCTGGAGACCCTGCTCGGCCGCGAGATCGTGGACGAAACCGACACGGCCGAGGACCTGGCCGCCGTGGCCCGTCACCGCTTCGAACGCACGCACCAGAGCGGGGAGCGGCGGGAAGGCGGCGGGGGCGCGGAGGTGGATCCGGCGCCCTGACCCCGCGACGGGGCGGTTGTGGCGGGGCCACGAGTTCCGGCCGTGCCGCGTCCGGGGCGCCCCCTTCGTCGATGGCTCGCAGCAGGTTGGGCGAAATTTCGAGCATCCGGCGGATTCGATGGTGCGAACAGGCACTCATGCATCCTGAGGCCACCGCCCCGCGTTGGATGAGCCGCACGCTCCTGGTCGCGGCCTTCTACAACATCCTCTGGGGCGGTTTCGTCGTGCTGGCCCCGAATGTGGCGTTCGCTTGGATCGGGCTCGAGCCTCCCCGCTACCCGGAGATCTGGCAGTGTCTCGGGATGGTCGTGGGGGTCTACGGCGTCGGTTACGCGCTCGCCGCCCGGGCGCCGTACCGGTACTGGCCGCTGGTGCTGGTGGGCCTGCTCGGCAAGCTGTTGGGGCCCGTCGGCTTCGCCTGGGCGGCCGCCCGCGGACGGCTGCCCTGGGAGGCCGGCTGGACGATCCTGACCAACGACCTGGTCTGGTGGATTCCCTTCGCGCTGATCCTGCGCGGAGCCGCCCGCGAGCACAGGAGTGCGACCAGGCCGCCGGTGCTTCCGCTCGACCTGGCCCTCTCGCTCTATCACGATCGCGCGCAGGTCGACCTGCTGCAGGGCTCCCGGGAGCGCCCGCTGTTCCTGATCTTCCTGCGCCACTTCGGCTGCACGTTCTGTCGCGAGGCGCTGTCCGACCTGCGGGCGATCCGCGACTGGCTCGCCGAGACCGACTCCCGTCTGGTGCTCGTGCACATGTCGTCGGACGCAGAGGCTCGCAGCTTCTTCGCCGGCTACGACCTCGATGACGCCACGCAGGTCAGCGACCCGGACCGGGTGCTCTACCGCGCCTTCGCGTTGCGTCGCGGCAGCCCCGCCCAGCTCTTCGGTTGGTCGGTCTGGAAACGCGGCTGGGAAGCGGGCGTGAAGGAGGGACACGGCGTCGGTTGGTTGCGTGGCGACGGCGCCCAGATGCCGGGGGCCTTCATGGTCTGGCGCGGGCGCATCGTGGGCCAGTTCATCCACGAGACGGCGGCCGACCGACCCGACTACGTCGCGTTGGCCGAGGAAGGCGCCGACTGCGTCGACTTCCAGTCCGAGCTCGACGAGGCGGGCGTCGGCTTCAACTTCCAGGACCGCATCCGGCAGGCGCTGCAACGCGCCACGCCCAGCGAGAGCTGAAGCCTCGCGGGGCCGGCCGGTCGCCGGACCGCCTGCGCGACGGTGTTGCCGCGTTGCCCGGTCTGCGAACGGCCCGGGTCGGTCGCCGTCAGTCGGTCGTCTCCTGCACGGCGTTGCTGGCGGCGAAGCCCAACGGGCCGGCGGGATCGGCGATCCAGGTCTGCAGGTACAAGGTGAGTCCCGGGGCGACGGCACCCGGCCACGTGCCCGCCAGGTCGAAGCCGCCGGCCGCTGACGTCGTGAGCTGGATCGCGTCCCCGAGCGGCGGGGAGGGGTCCGGCACCATGACGCCGCCCTTGAAGGCTGCGAACAGCGGCGTGAAGCTGTACACGAGCCAGGCTGGTGCGCTCCCCAGAGCGTTCGACAACGACAGGCTGAGTGGCGTGAGCGGTGCGAGCGGGCCGGTGCCGACCAGCAGCGGGTCCCCGTGGGTGCCGGCCAGGGCGTTGCCGAGGTCGCTCCAGGTCTCGCCGGTGATGCGCACGCGCATGACGACGGTGTCCTGGCCGCCGTTGTGCGTGACGTCGGGGCCGCTCACCACCGGGAACGTGGCCTCGGTGGCACTCGTCCAACCGGTGACCCAGAACTCGGACGCGCCCGGTGTCAGCGCCGAGGGAATCGGCGTGAAGTAGCGCACGAAGCTGTCGTTGGGAAGATCGATCACGCCCTGCGCCTCGACTTCCGTTCCTGACAGGGCCACCCGGGCGATCTTCGGGTGGCCAAAGGTGGAGCCCGCCTCGCTCATCCTCGACAGGTACCACGCGCGGTCGGCGTCGTCGATCTCGATCTCGGCGTTGTTCCCCGTGTTGGTGAAGCCGGCCCATTCCAGGCTCTGGCCGTCGGGCGCGACCTTCATGACCACGCCGTCCGTGGATGACGTGGGGGTCAGGCTCGGGCCCACGACCGCGGGGAACGAGAAGGCGTCGAAGGTCAGGCCCGCCACGTACACCGCGCCGTCGTCGTCGATCGCGATGTTGCTGGTGACGTCCGTGCCGTCGCCGCCGACGTAGCCGCACGAGGTGAGGCTCAGGCCGTCGGGGGCCACGCGGCCGACGATGATGTCGATCGAGCCGTTGCCGGTCGGGCCGAGGGCGCCGACGGTGGGGAAGTCCTGCGACCAGGTGTAACCGGCGAACCAGGCGCCGCCGGCGTCGTCCGCCACGACCTCCTGGATGTCCTCGATGTCGTCGCCGCCCAGGTAGCCGCAGAAGTCGTGCCAGAACCCGTCGGCCCGGATGCGCGCGACGAAACTGTCGTAGGCGCCGCCCGGCTGGGAGGTGACCGGGCCGCCGTGGATCGGCAGGGTCGCCGCGAGCGAGTCGAAGCGACCGACGACCCAGGCCCGGAAGCTGTCGTCGACATCGATGCCGGCGGCGAAGTCCTCGCCGTTACCGCCGATGTAGCCGCAGTACTCGAGCGCGGTGCCGTCGGCCGAGACGCGCGCGACGATGCCGTCGCAGTTGCCCGGTTGGTTGACGGACGGTCCGATCAGCGTGGGGAAGCCCTGGGCCGGGCTCGACTCGGTCAACCCGCAGATGTACAGGCGACCCAGTGAGTCGAGGGCGGTGTCCCACACCGCTTCGCGCTGGGTGCCGCCGAGGAAGCCGGCATACAGCAGCGTCGTGCCGGTGGGGTCGAGCGTGGCGACGTACGCGTCACCGCCGGTCGAGAGCACCGGGCCGGCGAAGGTGAGGTCCGGGCCGCCGAGCACGGGGAAGTCGCTGGAGGTCGTGCCGCCCGCGATGTAGACGCAGCCGTCGTCGTCGACCTCGATGTCGCCGGGCCTGTCGTCCACGGCGCCGCCCAGGAAACCCGCCTGCACGATCACCGCGGGGTCGAGCAGCAGCGGGACGCTGGGGTCGTGCGCGTCCAGGTCGAACAGCACGTCGACGGAGCCGTCGTCGCGCGGCTCGAGCGCGAAGGCCACGGGGACGTCGCGGCGTGCACCGTCGATCTCCTGCCACGCGACCGGCGCGGCGTCGACGAGGTCGCCGACGTCCGTGTGCACGACGAGGCGGCCGGTCTCGTCGATGGTCACGGCGTCCGCACCGCGGTGGCGCAGGCGCACGGCCCCCGGGTCGGCGCCGGGTGCCACCACGTAGGTGCCCTTGAGCATCTGGCCCTCGGCCTCGAGCAGGAGGTCGATGCCCGACCACAGCTCCGCGTAGCGCAGCGCGCGGAAGGTGCGCCCGGTGCGCCACTCGGACGGCGGACCGCGGAAGTGGCTCACCACGCCGGGGAGCAGGTCTTCTCCCGCGGGCGCTACGCCGGCACGGGCGCCGACGGGCTCGACGGTCACGCTGCGGCGGTGGAGGCCCGAGCCGCTCTCACCGGTGAGGATCCAGCGCATGCGGCCGGTCTCGAAGGTGGCGGACAGGCCGTCGCCCAGCATGACGAAGCCACCCTGCTGCTCGACGAAGCTCTGGGGCAACGTGACGCGGTCGGCGCGCGCTGCCGAACCGATGTCGGGCACGTCGGATGCGTTGGCCGCGGGCGCGGCGACGGTGGTGGCCAGCAGGCCGGCGGACAGCAGGGCGAAGGCGGACGGGATCATGCCGTGGGTCTCCAGGGTGCGGGGCGCCGAAGGACCCCGGCTGCTCCGCGAAGGGTCGCTGCGGATGAGAATCGGGAGGCGCCGCCGGGCGTCTCCAAATTGCTCGCAGGGCCGCAGGGTCCGCTGACCCTGCGGCCCCTTCGAACGCCCCGTTGCCGTTCGCCCCAGCAGCCTGTGCGGAGAGTGCTCCCGTGCCGCGGACGGCCCGGACGCGCCGGATCAAGACGGCGGCGAGCCCGGGCTTCTCACCCTCGCGACGAAGCTGGTGCGAAGTCCGAGCTAGCGCAGCATGAGCAACACGTCGATCACGCCGGTGCCGTGGTGGAGCTCTCCGATCGCCTTGCCGAGCACGGTGCCGGGGCGCGGGCTGTCGTCGCGCATGGCGTGGCCCGGCGTCCACGACGTGACGAGCAGGTCGCCCGTGCGGATCGGTGCATTGGCCGCAGTGACCTTGCAGGGCACGATGCCCACCAGGGCGAGCGGGATCTCGTCGAACATCTCGCCGGTGCGGCCGATGTCGAGCGGCACGCGTTCGGCCGTACGACCTGGAGCGAGCGCAGACAGCCCGCCGTCGGTCGGCGGCAGGTCCTGCTCCCGGTCGCCCCAGCCGACGAATGCCGGTCGCGTGCTGTGCACGCCGGCCACGAGCGGGGAGTACGCCGCCGTGGCGAGGCTGACCGCGCGCTGCCCGCCCGGACGGAGCACGAGCACGTCACCCGGCTCGACGCTGTCGGCGCGCGGTACGACGCGGATCAGGTCGGCGTAGTCGGCGCCGCCGCCGTTCCACGAGCCGTCGCAGAAGGCGTCGCCGTCTGCGTCCAGACGGAACTCGGTGTCTCCGCCGCGATTCAACTCGATGAACTGGAAGTTGGGCGCTGCCGTGTCGAGGATGTCGATGTCGAACGCGTCCCCCGTGCCGAGTTCGCTCAAGTCCTCGACCTGCAGGCGCATCCACTCCACGTTGCCGACGGTCCCGGCTCCCTGCCCGTGGTAGATCTGACCCGACGTGGTCGAGATGTCCGCGCCCGTCAGCCCGAAGTCCACGACCTCGCCGCCGGCGACCGCGTCGTCCGCGAGCTCGGCGGCGCCCACGGCGTTGCTGGCGATGTCGGCGGCCTGGATCGTGTTCGCGGCGATCTTGGCGCCGGTCACTGCGCCGTTCACGATCTGTGGGGTCCCGATCGCGTTGTTCGCGATGTGTGATCCGGTGATCGCATCGTTGGCGATCTTGTCGCCCGTCACTGCGTCGGCGGCGAGCTGAGACGTGCCGATCGCCCCCGTGGCGATGTCGGTGGCGCCAACGGCGCCGCTTTGGATGTGCGACGAGGTGACGGACGCCGGCGCGATCTTCGTCGCCGTCACGGCCTGGCTGGCCAGCTCGCTCGAGTTCACGGCGCCGGAGCTGATGGCGGCACTGCCCACCGCGCCCACGGCGATCTTCGACGAGATGACCGATCCGGTCAGGAGCTGGTCGCCGCCGACCGAGCCCGGGGCCAGGGCGGAGAAACCCACCGATGCGGGGGCCAGCTTGTCGGCGGTGACAGCGCCGGCGGCCAGTTCGGCACTGCCCACAGCGCCCGCGGCGATCTCCGCCGCGGCGACGGAGTCGGCGGCCAGGTCGGCGGAGGTCAGGCTCTCGTCGAGCACCTCCTCGCTGCCGATGGCGTTGATCGCCACCTCGGCCGCGGCCTTCCAGCTCGCCACGCCGTCGGCGTCCGACGTCAACACGTAACCCTCGACGGCATCGTCGGGGACGACGAGCGCGCCGACGCGCAGTTCCTGCTCCACGTCGAGTGAGCGCGGCGCGAGGTCCAGCCCGCTGGTGTACCCGGTGAGGCCGAGCGGCTGCGGCGGCGAAGCCACGAAGGACGTGGCGTTGCCCTTCTTGTTGAAGGTCGTGACCTGGGTGGTGAACCAGACGTCGGTCGTGCCGACCTGGGGCGGTAGGGGGGCCGCCGGGTCCGTACCGAGCAGGACGTCCGACGGGCTGGCCACGCGGGCTGGAGCTGCGGTGGGGTGTCACGGCTTTCGCGCGTTGGTCGACACTGAGGAGGCTACACGTCGAGCCGGGGAGATGCGCGCCGCAGGAGGGGGGAGTGACTTCGCGCAGGCCGACACGGCTCCGCTCGCAGCGTCGGAGCAGCATGGCACGCGTCTGCACAACCGTGGTCAGGTCGACGAAGCCGTGGGCGTGTGCCGACGGATCGCAGCGTTGGGAGCATGCGCGACGCAGTCCGGCTCGCGCTCGCACCGGTTGCGACCGGGTTCCAGAACGCGCCTGGACGCGAAGTTGTGCCCTAGCAGGGCGCTTGCCTCCCCTATGATCCGCCTACCTGGATTCCGAATTCGCGATCTCTTTGGGAGAAGAAACATGCACCGCGTCATGCTCGCGACCGTCGTGCTCGCCGTGATTCCGTCCCTCGCTCAGGCTCAGTTCGATGTCGGGGGGCATCCGCTGGTGGGTGGGCCGACCCACCAGCCCGAGTCGACGTTCGTGCCGCCCGGGACCGGGCCCGCATTGGGCACCGACCGGATCACGCAGGACCAGATCGTCAACGAGGAACTGAGCGAGAAGGAGATCCGCAAGGCGGGCATGCGCATGTTCTCGACGCCCTTCAACCGCTTCGACGGTTACGGCGACGGACCGGTGAACGTCTTCGACCCGACCAGTCCGGGTGGTCGCCCGACGCTGCAGGACAACGGCACCTTCCTGCGCATCAACGGTCTCGATTCGCAGACCTGCATGGAGTGCCACTCGGTCGGCAGCAACGCGACGGTGCCCTTCACCTTCGCCGTGGGCGGCGCCGGCGGGAGCAACAACAACGCCATGTTCGGCCCGACGGAGATCGACGTCGACGACTCCGATGGCTTCGGCTACGCGTTCTACAACGGGCGCTACATCAACCCGCCCTTCCTGTTCGGTGCAGGTGGCGTGGAGCTGGCCGCCAAGGAGATGACGGCCGACCTGCAGGAGTTCGTGCTGGTGGCGCAGCAGAACCCCGGCCAGGTCATCCCGCTGGTGACCAAGGGTGTGGACTTCGGCGAGATCGTCTACACGCTGTTGGGCGGTCTCGACACGTCCGCGGTCGAAGGCGTCGACGAGGACCTGGTCGTACGCCCGTTCGGCCGCAAGGGTGACAACCACAGCATCCGCCAGTTCGACCTGGGTGCGCTGCCGTTCCACCTCGGCATGCAGCCGGTCGAGACCGTCGGTGAGGGCGTCGACGGCGACGGTGACGGCGTGGTGAACGAGGCCCTGATCGGCGAGCTGTCGGCGTTGCATGTGTTCGCGGTGACGATGATCAAGCCGCGGGTCACGAAGGGCCACCCGCCGCAGGTGGCCGCGGGCCGGCAATTGTTCGAGGACCTCGGCTGCGCCGGCTGTCACGTCCCGGAGCTGGAGACCGAGAGCAACATGCTCGGGCTCGCGTTCCCCGAGGTCCAGACGGACCCCTCCGCCAACATCTTCATGGAGGTCAACCTGAAGCATTCCGCCAGGTTCAAGAAGAACAACCAGGGTGGTGTGACGGTGCCGCTGTTCTCGGACCTCAAGCGCCATGACATGGGGCCCGAGTTGGCCGAGTCCTTCGGCGACGCGCTCGACGCGCAGTTCATCACCGCGCGCCTGTGGGGCATCGCCGACACGGCGCCCTACCTGCACGACGGTCGCGCCCTGACCCTGACCGAGGCGATCCAGATGCACGGCGGCGAAGGCCAGGCGGCCAGCGACGCTTTCGGGGCGTTGTCACCCGACCAGGTCGTCGACCTGCTCGCGTTCCTCGACACGCTGAAGACGCCGAAGAACCCCAACAAGGAACTGCTGTAGGGCACGCCTTCAGGCGGTCGACCTGCCGCCGTGTCACGGAGACCGTAGCGCTGGGAGCACCAGCGCTGCGGTCTCGCGCTTCGAAGACGGCCCCCGGCGCATCCGGGGCCGGATGGACTCGCTTGCGATCAGGCGCGATCGGGCGTACACGATGGCGATGAACGCCCGTTCGCGATCCGCAGGGCGAGGCTGGGGGCCGACATGACGACGACGACACAGCCGGCGCCCTGGGAGGTGCTGGCCGGCATGCTCGCCGAAGAGGCGGACGGGGTGGCCCTGGAGGCCTATCTCGACGGCCTGTCCGATGGCGATGTGGTCCTGGCCGCGTCGCGTCTCGAACACGAGGCGCGCACGACGCTGCTGGCGGCCCTCGATCCCGATGACGCCGCCGACCTCGTGGAGGTGCTGCCCGAGACCCAGGTCGTGCAGGCCATGGAGGAACTGGCGCCCGACGACGCGGCGCGCATCGTCGAGGGGCTGCCCAGCAACGAGCAGGCCGACCTGCTCGGCGACCTGGAGGAACCCGAGGCCGAGGCCATCCTGGCGGAGATGAAGCCGGGTGCGGCGCTGAAGCTGCGCCGGCTGGCGGCCTACCCGGACGACGTGGCCGGTGGTCTCATGGCCACCGAGCGTCTGGCCTACCGCCCGCGTCGCACCGTGGCCGAGGTCGTGGCCGACCTGCGGCTCCACGCCGAGCAATACAAGGACTATGACATCCAGTACATCTACGTGCTCGCGCGTCTCGGGCGGCTGCTGGGCGTGCTGCGCATGCGCGACCTGCTGCTCGTGCCCGAGACGACGCGGGTGCGCGAGATCATGTTGCGCGACCCGGATACGGTGTCGCCCGACGTGCCCCTGGACGAGTTGCGCCGTCTGTTCGAGCGGCACCCCTACTTCGGCGTGCCGGTGGTGGACGAACGGCAGCGCCTGCTCGGCGTCGTGCACAAGTCCGACGTCGAGGAGGCGGTGGCCGAGCGCACCGAGCGTGACTTCCAGCGCGCCCAGGGTGTCGTCTCGGGCGAGGAGCTGCGCAGCATGCCCCTGCTGCTGCGCGCACGCCGGCGCCTGGGCTGGCTCACGATCAACATCGTGCTCAACATCCTCGCCGCCACCGTCATCGCCGCCCACGAGGACACGCTGTCCGCGGTCATCGCGCTGGCGGTCTTCCTTCCGATCATCTCGGACATGAGCGGCTGCTCGGGCAACCAGGCGGTGGCGGTCACGCTGCGCGAACTCTCCCTGGGCGTGATCGTGCCCACCGAGGCCCGCCGCGTGTGGCGCAAGGAGATCGGCGTGGGGTTGATCAACGGGGTGCTGCTCGGGCTGCTCGTGGCGCTGGCGGCCTACGCCTGGAAGGGCAATGCCTGGCTGGGTCTCGTCGTCGGGACCGCCATGGCCGTGAACACGGTGGTGGCCGTCTCACTGGGCGGCACCGTGCCGCTCATCCTGCGTCGGGCCGGCGTCGACCCGGCCCTGGCGTCGGGCCCGCTGCTCACCACGGTCACCGACATGCTCGGCTTCCTGCTGGTGCTCGGCCTGGCGAGCCTGTGGCTGACCCGGCTGCTGGGCTGAGCGGCCCGGCTCCCCCGCGTCGACCCGCCGGTCCCGGCGCGGACGCCCTCGAGGAAATGTCGATGACGGCTCAGGGCGAGCGCGGCGGCGAGAAGAGGACCTGCGTGAGCGAGAGCGCGGATGCTAGCTTGCCGCGATGACGTCCATGAGGCCGGCGACCCGCTGCCCCCGTCCGTCATCCGTTGTGGTCTGCGAGCCGCCATGAGCACCTACCGCGAACTGCTGGAAACCCTCGACGAGTGGTTCGACCGCGGGCGTGCGGCGGCCGGTGCCGGGGTCGTGCCATGCCGATCCTCGTGCTCGGCGTGCTGTCACGGCGTGTTCGACATCTCGGCCGCCGACGCGCAACTGGTCGCCGAGGGCCTGGCGCAGTTGTCGGACGCCGACGCGGCGGGGCTGCGCAGCCGTGCGACCGATCAACTCCAGCGTTGCGCGGAGCTGTTGCAGCACGGCCCGGACGATCCCGGCCCGCACAGGGGAGCGCCGCCCGCCGGGGGGGAGCCGCACAACGAGGACCCGCCGGCCTGGGGCCCGCCCTGGGACGTGGACGCCCTGTCCGAAGAGGTCTTCGATGCGCTCACCGAGAAGCTCGCACGCTCGCCCTGTCCCGCGCTGACTGCGGACGGAGGCTGCGCGGTCTATACGCACCGGCCGGCCACATGTCGCATGACGGGCCTCGCCATGGACGCCGGCCGCGCGGGACGCCTCGACAACGAGTGCCCGATCCAGTTCGACTTCCCGCGCTACGTAGACCTGGCGCCGGTGGCCTTCGACTTGATCACCTTCGAGCAGGCCGCCGCCCGTCACGATGCGCTGTCCGCAGCGCAGGGCGCCGTGACCACCACCGTGGCCGGCGCGATCCTGACGGGTTCGCGATCGCGCGAGTCCTGAGCGCGGGGTGCGACGCGATCACGCGTCCGCTGCGACGAACTCGCTCGGTGCGGTCGCGGTGCCGACACCCGCCGGCTGCATCAGCTCGGTCAGTCTCTGGTGCCGGTAATCGAAGATGCGTTCGAGATCCGCGCGCACGAACAGCCGCTCGGCGAGCCGGCCGCCGAGCGGGGCATAGCGCACGTGGTCACCCACGATCGTCATGTCGCCCCGGGCCTCGAAGGTGTGGCGGTGGATCCACAGCCTGTAGGGACCACGAATCTGTTCGTCGACGAAACCGTGGGGCGGGTCCCACCCCGTGATCCTGCTGGTCCAGCGCAACGGCATGCCGCGCAGCTTCAGGCCGTAACGGATCTCGGTGCCTTCGCGGATCGTCGGGTCCGAGATGGAGCGGATGCGGAAGTGCATCCAGGGGGGCGTGATGGCTTGCAGGTTGTAGGGGTCCGAGAAGAAGGTGAACACCTCGTCGAGCGGCTTCGGAACCGTCAACGTCCGCTTCAACTCAAAGACTCGCATGCTCGTGCCTCCGCGCCGGGACAGCCAGCGCTGATCGGGTCGGTCGATGCATCCGTTTCGCCGCCGGACGCGCCACGGATTCAAAGTCCAGAAGCGGTCGGGTGGCCAGCTGCTCGAGTTGATCGTGACCCGGGGAGCGAGCGCTGCCTGCGCTCGGTTCGCTAGTCGGCGAGGTGCTCAGCGAGGTGTTCGGCGATGACCTGGTCGAGCACCGCGAGCAGCTCGTGGGCATCGCGCTGCACGGCGAGCGCGAAGAGTTCGCGCTTCAGCGGTTCCTCGATGACGTGGAAGCGGACTCCGGCCTGGGCCATGAAGGTCTCGGCGTGGCTCGCGTCGAGCACCACGGCGTCGATCTCGCGGTCCGCGAGCATCTCGGCCCAGGAGCGATCCAGTGTCCGGTCGAGGACCGCGGTCGCCGTCGGCAGGCGCGCGGCGACGGCACCCACGGCCGTCGTCGCACGCTCGGCGCCCACGCGACGACCGTCCAGGTCGGCGAGTGCCTGCGGCTCGTCCGCGCCCGTTCGCACGAGGGCGACGATCGTCGTCGCGTGATACGAGTTGCTGAAGCTCACGAGTCGGGCGCGCTCCTCGGTGATGCCGATGGTCGAGGCGGCGACGTCGGCCTCGCCGCGGGCCACGGCCTCGAGCAGTTCGGAGAAGGGCCGCTCGACCCAGTCGACAGTGCGACCGAGGCGCCGCGCCGCCGCTTCGATCAGCTCGACCTCCAGGCCCACGGCCCGCTCGTCGTCAGCCCAGGACGAGAACGGCGGGTGGAGCATGTTCGAGCAGGCGACGAGGGGCGGTGACGCGCCACCGGGCGCATGGCAGCCGGAGACCAGCGCCCCCACCAGCAGCAGACTGAACAGAGGGGCACGTTTGCGAAGTGTCGTGACTGCCATGGCTGGACTCCCTGGGGCGCGGCCGGCACCGAGTATGCCGATCGTGGAGTGCACCGGTCTGAGCATGTGAACGATCTCTTCGGACGCGCGTGGGCGAGTCGTATCATCGCCGTCATTCCAGACCTGGTCACGGAGTTGAGACGAGATGAATGCTGTCCCCCGCAAGTTGAACCGGCCGAGTGCGCTCGTGCTGCTCCTGGCGGTCGCCGCCGTCGGTGCGTTCTTCTGGACCGCCCGCACGCAGGCGGTAGCCGTCGAGCGCGCCGAAGTCGCGGCGGCGTCCATGGCCGGCAACTCGTCCTTCTGGCCCGTCATGGGCCTGGGTGCCGACGAGGGTGAAGGCGCCAGCATGGGTGACCCCGAGCGCCTGAAGATCCCCGTCGAGGGCAGCACCTGGACCTCCCCCGGCTCCATGAAGCAGTCCGGCTTCGTCGTGGCCTGGGCCCGCCTCAAGGGCGACTTCGGCGCCACCGCCAGCGGCTCCATCTCGAAGGACGGCAGCAACTGGACCGAGGTCATCCGTGCCAGCGCCAACGCCAACCGCTCCATGCCGCACCTGAATCTCGTGCTGCCCGTACCCGAGGGCTACCACTTCCGGGTGGAGCTGGAAGGCGCCCGGGGCGGCGGGCTCGAGATCATCGAGACCAGCGGCGGCCACTGGTTCCCCATGGGCGGGTAGAACCGAGGGGTGAGCGGCCGCCGCGCGGGCGCTACGTGCCGATCGCAGGACGCCGTTCGTGGGGCCAGGTCGCCGCGCGGTGCTGGAAGCTGAGGATGCGCGGGTTCTGGATCTCTCCGTCGCGGATCTCGATCGCGCGCCGGATCGACTCGTTGGCCGCCCAGGCCTCGGGGCCACCCGCGACGTCCGCGAGGAACGGCACGACCACGCTGGACAGCTCGTAGCTGGCCGATCGCCAGAGGTAGCTGGGTGTGTGGTCCACGGCGTAGTACGTCGCAGGGCCGACTTGGAAGGTCGGCTGCTCGAACGACGTCGGCCGGGCGAAGCTGAAACCCATGCCCAGATCGCAGCTCACGTCGACGATCAGCGATCCCTCGCGCAGCCGGCCCACGTCGTCGGTGGTGAGGAACATCAGCGGCCGGTCGGTGTCCTGCAGGATGCCGTTGACGATCAGGTCAGACTGCTCGAGGGTGTCGAGCAGCGGATGCGTCCGGCCGTCCTCTCCACGCACCTGGATCGGGGTCGGATCGCCGTCCGGCGCCACGATCAGTTGGCCGTAGCGACACCCGGGCACGCGGTCGTGCGCTGACCATGGCGGCCGCTGGGTGTAGACCGTGATGTCCGCCACGCCGAGTCCCTGCAGGGCGTGGACGGCGCCTCGGCTGACCGAGCCGAAGCTCAACACGACCGCGCGCAGCGGCGGCCCGTAGCTGCCGCCGTCGAGGCCCACGAGGCCCATGGCGTGCAGCACGCCGCAGTACCCCGCCATCTCGTTGTTGCGATAGAAGAGGTGCATGTCCCGGCCGCCGTCCTTGCGCCAGGTGTGCATCTCCTCCCAGGCGATCAGCGTCAGCCGCCGGTCGACGGCGACCTGGGTCACCTCGGCCTGCTGCACGCAGTGCGGCCAGCCCCACAGCACGCCACCTTCGGCGACGGCCTGCAGGTCGGCCGCCTGCATCTTCGGCAGCAAGACGACGCCGCTTCCGGCGAGCAGCTCGTCGCGCGGCAGCACGCCGGCGAAGAGTTCCCCCAGGCGCGCGTCGGAGACGCCGAAGGGGGCGCCGTAGCCCTGCTCGAAGGTCATGCGTCGGCGCAGGGGCTCGGGGATCTGATCGAAGTGCGACGGATGGATCGGGACGCGCTGCTCATTCTCCAGCAGCGAGGTCCCCACGACGGCCAGCTCCCGTGCGCTCATCGGTCCGTCGCCGGCTGGGGGGGGGCGTCGACGGCGTCGGTGTGTTGCACGATGCGCTCCGTGAAGGTGATCCCGGCGGCCTCG
Organism: Planctomycetota bacterium; assembly: GCA_029259695.1. Lineage (GTDB taxonomy): Bacteria > Planctomycetota > B15-G4 > B15-G4 > B15-G4 > OFTM49. The sequence goes on along the minus strand of JAJDEQ010000206.1, from coordinate 40,778 downwards.
ATCTCCCGCAGCACCGGCTCGTAGATGGAAGGGTGGGTGGGGATCTGGCTGCCCGTCAGCGGGATCCCGCCCTCGAGCAACAGCTTGACCGTGACGGCGGTGGGCAGGCCCACGGTGCGGGCCATGGCGGTGAAGCCGTCGGGCTCTCCGCGCTCCACCATCGTCGAGGTGATCGTCTCGCTCGGCCGGTCCTGTCCGGGATAGTCGACCTCGAGTTCGTGCACGAGCACGACCAGGTCACGCTGCCCGGGCTCCAGCGGGAGCTTGCGGGAGAGCAGGTCGACCATCATGGCCGCCGCCGTCTCGCCCTGGCAGCCCGTGGGCTCGTCGGAGAACAGGCCGAGCCAGCGCAGGTTCTCGATGATGCTGCCGGTCGGGCTGATCTGCAGGAAGTTCGCGATGCGTTGCTCGAGCTGCGCCCCGGTGACCGTGAGCGGCAGGTGCATCTCGACCACCTCGGCGTAGCTGCGTTGCGCGAGGTCCGGGATGCGCAGCGTTTCGTTGGGCAGGCCGAGGCGGACGATCTGGGCCCAGGTCTCGCACCACCCGGGGTAGCGCAACGTGCCGCGGATCATGGTCTGTACGTCGTCGAGACCGAAGACCTGCATGTAGGACAGCGAGTCCCGGTTGGGGTAGGCCTCGAGCACGCCGATACCCGGCACGTCGACCGCCCACGTGTGGTGGAACACGTGATGGAACGGCACGATCTTGATCTTGCCGCCGAGCATGTACTGGGCCCCGTGCTCGGCGGACATGACGACGTTGCGCGGGTTCCAGCTCACGACATAGCGGAGCGGGTTCAGGTCGCCTTCCGGCGCGGGGATGCCGCTGCCGTACGATCGGAACGAGTTGATCTTCCCCCCCTCGTCATGGATCCGGCCCATGATCTTCATCGCCGACATGTGGTCGATGCCGGGGTCGAGGCCGAGGTCGGTGAGCAGCAGCACGCCCTTGCGCTGTGCATCGGGAGACAGGTCGCGCACCGCCTCGGCGTCGTAGCTCACCGAGAGCATGTGCCGGCCGTGAGCCACGCAGTCCCAGGCCACGAGGTCCTGGAACACGGGCGACAGCATGTTGACGACCACGTCCGACTTCTCGATCAGCGTCGAGCGCAGGGTGGCGTCATTCACGTCGAACGGCACCGCGGTGCCGCGCGGGTGCCCGTCGACGAGGCGCCGGGCGCATTCGACATCGATGTCGCCCACCGTCACGAACCAGTCGTGCCGACCGGCGAGTTCGAGCAGGTGCGAGATGAGGAAGGGCGAACTCTTGCCCGCCCCGAGCACGAGGACTTCTTTCACGGTTTGCACCCACGGACGCGCTGGAGACGGGAGGGGACCTGCAAGGCGACATGCCTGAGTGGTCCCGGGGGCCCGGCATCATAGACATGCGCGGCGGGCCGGCGAGGGACATTGCTGCGGATGCAGACTGCTGATCAGGCCATCGCGGCGCCGGCGTTGCCGGGTCGTTCGAACGCTCACGCTGCTATCCTGGCCGGCGCCCCGGGCATCCAGCGCGGGTTCACGCGGGCTGCGCGCGGCGCGCCCGCCAGGTCACGGGCAGGGCATGGGAGTGGGCATGCGTCGTCTCGTCGTCGTGGTCGCGGTGTTGCTGCTCGGATGGGTCGCCATCCTGGTGCTCACGCCCGGAGGCTGGTTCGACCATTCGGTGATCCGGTCCTGGACGGGAGGCGGGCCGTCGCCCTGGCCCGGGTTGGAGCGCATGTCGGCCGCGCTGCGGCTCGACCCGCCGGGCCGGGTGTCGGCGGTGGTGCGGCTCGAACTCTCGGGGCTCGAGCCCGGGTTGGTGCCGCTGCTGCTCAACCGCGGCCTGGACGTCTCGCGCGTGGAGTTCGACGGCGGCGCGGCGCAGGTGCACCACGGCCGCGGCCTGGGTGGGCGCTACCACTCGGAGGGCCGGGTGATCTGGCTCGAGCTCGACCCGCCGCCGGCGGACGGCCGGGCCGAGGTGACGCTGCACTACGCGGGCGCCGCCGAGCACGGTGCCACGGGATCCGACTGGCGCGGCATCCTGCTCGTGGACGAGAGCGAGGCGCGCATGTCCGAGCAGACGGTGTTCGTGCCCAAGGTGCCGCTGAGCGCTGACGGGTCCGGCGCCGTCGCGTCACCGTTCCAGTTGCAGATCGACGCGCCCGCCGGGTGGCAGGTGGGCGCGACGGGCGTGCTCCAGGAGCCACCTCGGACCTCGCCCGACGGCGCCCGCGCGACCTGGCGCTTCGCCGCCGACGTGGCCGCCCATCCGAACGTGGTGGCGGGGGAGCGGGTGCGGGTCGAGCGGGTGCACGACGGGCAACAGCTCGTGGCGCTCATGCGCGAGGAGCACGTCGGCGAGGTTGACGGGGTGATCGAGGCCGCGGTCTCGGCGCGCGAGGACTTGCAGCGGCTCTTCGGTCCCGGCGCGCCGGGCAGCCTGACGATCTTCGAGCAGACCAACCGCGAGGGCTACAGCTACAACTGGACCGCCGAGGGCCTGATCGTGTTCGACCGCTGGGCCCTGGGCGGCGAGGTGCCCCTGGCAACCCTGGCCCACGAGGTGGCGCATCTCTGGTGGGGCCAGACCGTGTGCGCCGACGGGCCGGGGGAACGCTTCCTGACCGAGGGACTGTGCGAGGCGTCGAGTTGGGTCCACCTGGAACGCATCGGTCGTCGTGACAAGCTGCAGGGCGGCCTGGCCTCGGCCCGCGCCGACACCGCCGAGCTGCTCGACGAGGGCCGCTCCCGCGCGCTGGCCGAGTTCGGCTTCGGCACCCCGGGATACTCCGAGCTGGCCTACGCGAAGAGCGCGCTGGTGCACCGTTGGGTCGCCGGGATGCTGGGTCAGGAGCACTGGTCGGACTTCAACCGCGCCTGGATCGCGGCTGCCCGTGCGGGCGAACCGTCGACCCTGGCCACCTGGGAACGATTGCTCGACGCGCAGGCGCCGGGCCTGTTCGTGCCCTGGCTGCACCACGACGGCGAGTTGGAGTTGACGTTGTCCGACGTGACGGTGGACGTCCCATCCCGCACGCTGCGGGGGACGATCTCGGCGCGGGCGTTGCCCGAGGGCGGCGACATGCCCGCGCGCGTGCGCGCGGTCGTCGAGGTGCTGGGCCGCGGCTTCCGCGAACGACGTCTGGTGGACGTGGACGGCACGACGCTGTTCAGCGTCGACCTGTCAGGCGTGGCGGGCGACGGACCAGCGCACGTGATCGCCGTTGCGCTCGACCCCGACGAACTCATGCCGCGTCACCGGCCCCAACAGGTCGTGCTGGACGGACCGCGGTTGCTGTCGTGCTTGCCGGCGCCCGGCAGCGACGACACGGTCATGGGGGCCCGGCGCATCGAGTTGACGTTCGACCGTCCCCTCGAGCCGTTCACGCCGGAGGAGTTCCTCGACTCCCGACCAGTCCTGCCTCGCGGGGCGAGCACGCCCAGGGTCGTCTCCGTCGGGTTGGACGACGAGGGACGGACGCTGGTGCTCCAGGTGTCGCCGCTCTCACCCGGCACCGGGTACGTGCTGCCCCTCGGCGGTGCGCTCCGCGATCGGTGGGGCGGTCCGCCGGTCGAACAGGCGCTGCGTTTCAGCACCGCGCCGTCGTCCGACAAGACGCCCGCGGTGGTCGTGCGCACCGACCCGCCGGTGGGCGCCACGGGCGTGTCGCCCTCCCTGCGCGAGGTGGTCGTGGAGTTCGACGAGCCCATGCGCCGCGGGGTCGGCTTCAAGACGGACGACATCGACGACCTGAAGGCGGCGGGCTGGACCTACGCCGAGAGCTCGGACTACGCCCAGTGGGACGACGACGCACAGGTGTTGCGCATCCCCCTCGAACCGCTCGAGCCCGGCACCCGCTACGCCCTGCCCATCGGCCGGAACTACCGCAACCTCACGGGCCTCGCCACCGAACGCGTGGACGTGACCTTCACCACCGGGCCCGAGCAGCGTCCGTAGCCTCGGGCCCACGAGGTGACAACTGCGGGACGCCGTCAGTCGAGTTCGAAGCGGTCGAGGTCCATCACCTTGCTCCAGGGCACTCGGTGGACCTCCTGCGGCACGCCCTGGTCTTCGGCATGGACGAGGTCGAGGACGGATTGAAGGAGCTGGTCGAGAGTTTCGGCGAGAGCGAGCCCGAGGAAGCGAGCTGAAACGATGCGCCGTGTCGCGCCGGTGATCTTCGTGCTGCTCCTCGGCTGGACCGCGTCATGGTGGGCCTGGGCACCGACTTCCCCGTCGACGGGGTGCGGCCCGGCGAGTCCGTCCACCGGGAGATGGAGCTCTTTGTCAGCGAGGGCGGCGCCACGCCGCTCGAGGCGCTGCAGATTGCGACCATCGGTTCGGCGCGCATCCTGCGCCACGAGTCGATCCTCGGCGCCGTCGAGTCGGGCATGCTCGCGAACATGGTGGCCCTGCGCGCCAACCCGCTCGACGACATCGCGAACACGCGCAAGATCGCGTTCGTCGTCCACGATGGCCGCGTGCACCAGGTCGGCGACGAGGAAGGAGACGGCTAGTCCGCCGCCTCGAGATCGTGCGCTGCCTGCCGCCGGCGACGTTCCAGTGGGAAGATGCCGTGCTCTGATCCCGTACCGGTCGTCCGTCTCCTCTTTGCAGATCGGCGCCGGGGGTCTAGCCTCATGACCGAGAGGAGGTGCCACCTTGCAACTCACCCGCTGCCTCGTGTTCGTCGTGTTCGCCCTTCCGGTCCAGGCCCAGACGACCTGGTTCGTGGACACGGCCGCCTGCCCGGGGCCGGGCATCGGCACGGCCGGTGATCCCTTCTGCACGATCCAGGAGGGCATCGACGCGGCGGTGAACGGCGACGAGGTGGTGCTCGCCGACGGCACCTACGCCGGTGTGGGCAACCGCGCCCTCGACTTCGACGGCAAGCTGATCACGGTGCGCAGCGCCAACGGCGCGGCGGGCTGCGTGCTCGACGCGGAGGATGCCGAGCGCCACTTCGTGTTCCAGTCGGGCGAGACCTCCGCGGCCGTCCTGCGCGAGCTCACCCTGCGCAACGGCTTCGACGAGTCGGGCGGCTCGGTGCTGCTGCAGGGGGCGAGCCCCAGCTTCGACGGCTGTCGCTTCGAGTCCAACGAGGCCACGTTCAGCGGTGGCGCGGTGGACGCCGACGAGACCAGCGACCCCTCGTTCAGCCTGTGCCAATTCGAGTCCAACGACGCCGGCGGGGACGGCGGTGCCTACAACGCGTTCGGCGGCGAGGGAGCCTTCACCCAATGCGCCTTCACGGGCAACTCCGCGGCGGGCGACGGGGGCGCGCTGCGGCTCCGGGCCGTCTTCCCCGGCGTGCCGACGCCGGTGATCCAGGACTGCACTTTCGACGGCAACTCGGCGCGAGGCGGCGGCGCGATCATCTGCGAGCAGGAGATGCTGGCCGTGGTGGAGCGCTGCACGTTCACCGCCAACGCGGCTGCGTCCACGGGGCCGACGGGTGCCACGGGCGGTGCGGTGCGCATCACCAACGCCGAGCCGCACTTCCTCGACTGCCGGTTCATCGGCAACACCTGCACGAGTCTGGGTGGCGCCGTCACGGTCTCGTCGGGCGATCCGATCCTCGAACGTTGCACCTTCGAGTTCAATGCCGCCGCCAGGGGCGGAGCGATCGCCGTCTTCGCGGGGGGCACGCTGATCACCGAGTGCGTCCTCAGGAACAACACGGCGGTGACGTGGGGGGGCGGCGTGGCCTTCTCGGCGATCAACGCCGAGAACGACGCCCGCATCGAGCACAGCCTCGTCGTGGGCAACAGCGCGGCCGTGGGCGGTGGCATCGACATCCAGGGTGACAGCTTGGACGAGGACGCCGATGTGGGCGTCGCCGACTGCACGATCCGCAGCAACGTCGCCGCGGACGAGGGTGGTGGCATCCACATCCGGGGCGGTTCGGCGGCGACGCTGGAGCGCAGCGTGATCAGCGGCAACACGGCGGCCTTCGGAGGCGGCGTTGCCATCGAGGGGGTGGGCGGGAACAACAACACGACGCCCACCCTGGACAACGTGATCATCGACCACAACACGGCCACCGACACGGGCGGCGCCATCTGGGCCGACGGGGCCATGACCGTCTTCCTCGCCCGCTGCACCCTGGCTCACAACACGGCCGTCGAGACGGGTGGGGTCTTCCTGACCTTCGTCAACGAGGGCGGACGGTTGGAGTTCGATGACTCGATCGTGTGGGACAACAGCGGTGACCAGATCCGCTTCGGCGGCGGCGGTTCGGAGGTGCTCGTGCGCTGGTCGGACGTGCAGGGCGGCTTCGGCGGCGCGGGGAACATCGACACCGACCCGCGCTTCATCAACGGGGCCGCCGGCGTCTACGGCCTGCTCTCCGACTCCCCCTGCATCGACGTGGGCAGTCCCGCGAGCCCGCTCGATCCCGACGGCTCGGACCCCGACATGGGCGCCGTGCCCTACGACGAGTGGACCCGCGCCGGCGCCGGGACGCTGGGCGTGTCCGGCTTCCCCGGCCTGACCGGAGCGGGCCCGCTCACCGTCGGCGACCCGGCCACGATCACGCTCGCGGGCGCGGCCCCCGGCGCCGTGGCCACGCTCGTCATCGCGCCGAGCTACCTGGGCGCGCCCTTCAAGGGGGGGATCTTCGTGCCCGACGCCCAGTTCCTGCTCGTGCCTCTGCTCGTCGCCGGCGACGGCACGATCGTCGTCTCGGCCCCGTGGCCCCCCGGCGTGCCGTCCAAGTTCACGACCTACCTGCAGTACTGGATCGGTGACCCGGTCAACGCCACCGGCTTCGCGTCCAGCAACGGACTCACGGCCACCACGCCCTGAGCAGGCGTTGATCTCGAGGCGGCCGAATGGAACCCGGCGTGCGAGCGGTGCGCGGAGGCGGCGGCGTTCAGCGGTTGATAGGGTGAGGGGGATCGGTGGGGCAGCTCGCACTGGGAGCGATGCGCCTCAGGCCGACGTCGTGCAACAGACCATCCACAGCATGCCGGATCTGGCTCACGATCATCTCGACCCACGGTGATCAGCTCGTGTGGGCCCACGCCAACCCGGAGGTCAAGCCCGTGAACGAGGCGCACGAACTGCTCGAGCGGGACCCGGTGCTCCAACGCTCGATCCGGCTGCGCAACCCCTACGTGGACCCCTTGAGCTTCCTGCAGGTGGACGCCCTGCGTCGCTGGCGCGAGGGCGGCCGCGAGGACGACCAGCTGCTGCGCGTCCTGGTGCAGACCGTGCGCGGCATCGCCCGCGGCTTGCGGAACACCGGCTGAGGCAAAGCTGTAGGATCGTGCCCCGGCGGCAACGCCGGCGTCTCTGCTCCCCGGCGTCGCGCATCCCCCGCGCCGTGCCCCCTCCCCAGCGGCGCGCATCCACCCACGGGCCGTCGCCGGCGGGCAGTTGCTTCCGCTCTTCCCACCCTGTGCATGTGTGCGTAGGGTCACGGCAGCCACCGCTGGGGAATCGCATGCGCAACTTCGCTCGAGGCATCGTCGCGGGGGCCGCGCTGTGCGCGCCGCTGGGTGCCCAGACGCTCTACATGATGGACTCCATCTCGGGTGTGGTCGTCCATCAATCGTCGAGGCCGGGGACCGGTGTGTGCGCACAGCCCGATCCTCTGGGCCTCACGCCCTGGTCGTACAGCGTGCCGCCGCCCTGTGGGGGCACGCCTCCGGTTCTCGTCGCCGGGGGGGTCAGTGACGGCGATGTCGCTGTCGACCGCCTCACCGATCTCGTCTATGTGACCGACGGGCTCGCCATCGGCGAGTTCCACGGTGATCCGGCGTGTGACAGCGGGATCCCGCCTGGCACGATCCTCAACACGTACACGATTCCGCCGATTCCGTCAGCCCCATCGCCCGGCGGTGCGCTCGGCCTGCTGAGAGGGATGGGGATCGACCCGGTGGCCGGCATCTTGTGGATCAGCGATGGGTACGCGATCGCCGGCCTCTCGGGGTTCGGTGCGCCGGCCGGGAGCTGTCCCACGCTCGTCCTCGCTGTCGCGGCATTCGCTCCCCAGCCGCTCTTGCCGGGGTTCAACTCCATCAGCGATCTCACCTGGGATCCCGTTTCGGGTTCGTTGTGGATCACGGACATCGGAACGGATTCCGTCGACGTCGGATACGTCCACAACATCACGGTCACCGGGGCGAGCATCACCACGCACTTGATCGTCGGCTTCCTCACCTCCGCCGGTACCTGCTCGACGCACCACCTCGTGCTCGGCATCGCCTTCGACCTGGCGACGCCCAACGGGACCTCGCCGCCCGCCTTCTACGTTGCGGATGCGTTTGGGCGGATCGCTTACGTGGATGCGACGAGCGCGCCGCTCGTCATCGCCGACACGGCGCCCTCCACGTTCTACACACCCGAGCCGTGTGGTTTCAGCGAGACGCTCTTCGTGACCGGCCTGGCCTACTCGTCCGGCGGAATCACCTATGGCACGCCGGAAGACGTGATGCAGATCAGCTCTTTCGGGCAGAGCACGTCACCGAGCACGACGTTCGGCATCGAGGTGTCGAACTCGCCGCCCAACTCGCAGCAGATCCTGGTGGCCGGATTCGATTACGCCTGCCCGGGGCCCGTGGTGAAGGGGACGTCCTTGTGGGTCGGCCTGGGACCACCGCCGGCGATCATCCTGCCGCTGCCGAGTCTCCCGCCGGACTGCACGTCGATCCTCACGCCGCTGCCGGCGAACATCCCGGCGGGAGTCAGCATCTTCGTCCAGGTCGTAGCCATGTCCGGGGGGACGGCCGTCGACTCGACGCAAGGGCTGGAGTTCACGATCACCGCGCCGTGATCGCGCACCGAGCGGCGGCGGTACGCGTTATGCTGCGGTGCAGCCCGGGTCCCGTCGCGCGACGACGGAGCCCGTGTTGCACGAGGACGCGCCCCGGCCCCTGGCACCTGAGGAGGAAGCCATGACGTCTCGCCGTTCCCTCTCCCCGTTGGTCGGATTGGGCTGCGGCCTGGCCCTCGTCACCGCGCTCGGCGTGCAGGCTCACGCCCAGGAGCTGGTCAAGAACATCAACACGGTGCCCGCCGGGGGCGTCGGCATCGTGACGGACTCCGATCCTTCCGGCTTCCTGGTGGCCGACGGCCATCTGTACTTCTCGGCGGCGACGACCGACACGGGCCGGGAGCTGTTCGTCATCGACGCCCCCGGCTCGGACCCGGTGCTGGTGGCCGACCTGGCCCCGGGATCCGATGACAGCGACCCCACCGGGCTGGTGGACCTGCCCGGAGACCTGGTGGCCTTCATCGCGTCGACGCCGACGGTGGACCGGGGGTTGTTCGTGAGCGACGGCACCGAGGCCGGCACCGTGCCGCTCTGGCTCGGCAACGGTCCGGACGTGGTGCGCGCCCTCACCGTGTTCCAGGGCGAGGCGTACTTCTTCGGCGGTGATCAAGGCGGTCCCCGCGGTCTCTGGAAGACCGACGGGACGCTGCCCGGCACGGTGAAGCTGGAGGACCTCCAGGACCCCACGTCCGTGAGCGACGAGAACATCGCGAGCACGGACACGTTGCTGTTCTTCGCGACCAGCAAGTTCGTCGGGCCGGCGCGGCACTGGACCCTGTCGACGACGGACGGCACGCCGGCCAACGCCAGCCTGATCCTGGACGTGGAGCATTCCATCACGGGCGGCGTGCGAGAACTCACCGGCGCAGCCGATCTCGTGGCGTGGTCCGCCTCCACCACCGTGGCCGGCCGCAACCTCTGGGTGAGCGACGGCGCGGGGGGGGGCAGCGGCATGATCCCGCTCGGCCCCGTGGGTTGGGCTTCCAACCCCTCCCAGTTCACCGAGTTCGAGGACGAGATCTACTTCACGGCCACCCAGCCCACGGAGTTCGGCGAGATCCACAAGACCGACGGCACGCCGAGCGGCACGAGCCTGGTCACGTCGCTGGGCAACCTGTTCGCCGCCGACGAGTTGACCGTCATCGGCGACCGCCTGTTCTTCACCCACAGCCTGGGCATTGCCGGCAGGGAGTTGTGGTCGACCACGGGAGCGTTCGGCGCCGAGACCCTGTACGCCGACTTCTTCCCCGGCGACGGCGTGCTCACCGAGTCCAGTTCCCCGCAGGACATGGTGGGCTTCGGCAACGGCGTGCTCTGCTCGGCCTACACGGACGACACCGGCCGGGAGCTGTTCTTCTCGGACGGGACCCCGCAGAACACGGGCCTGGTGGCGGATATCGCCTTCAGCATGCAATCGTCCTCGCCCAGCGAACTCGTGGCCTTCGGGTCCGAGGTGTACTTCGCCGCGGACTCAGTGCTGGGGATCGAACCCTGGGTCACGGACGGGACCACCGCGGGCACGTCCCAGGTGGTCGACCTCGCCTTCGTCGGCAATGACCTGAGCAGCAGCGCGGGTCTGATCACGCCCCTGGGCGACCGGTTCGTCTTCACGGCGGACGACGGGATCCACGGCGACGAGCTGTGGGTGAGCGACGGGACGGAGGCCGGTACCCAGATGGTCGTCGACCTGACCCCGGACGGTTCGACCTTCCAGGGCTTCCACGAGATCGTCGCGCTGGGGGCCCGGGCCATCTTCAGCCACGCCGACGCTTTCGGCGAGGAGCTCTGGATCACCGACGGGACCGAGGCCGGCACCCACATGGTCATCGACCTCAACCCCAACGGAGACTCCGACCCGCAGTTCCTGACCGTCTGGCGCGACGAGCTCTACTTCTCCGCCGACATCTTCGCGACGGGCCGGGAGCTGTACGCCACCGACGGCACCGCGGCAGGCACCCGGATCGTCAAGGACATCGACCCGGGATCCCCCGACGGCTTCCCCGTGGGAGGCGTGGAGCACGACGGGTTGCTGTACTTCGCCGCGACCAGGGCCGACACCGGTCGGGAACTCTGGAGCACCGACGGCACCACCGCGGGCACCGACTTCGTGGTCGACCTGGCGCCGGGTCCGGACCCGGGCGTGGTCTGGTCGGGGGGTGGCGCGGCGGCCGTGAGCCTCGGCGACCACCTCTACTTCCAGGGCGGCGATGGGAGCGGAGACTTCGAGCTGTACCGCACGGACGGGACGGCGGGGGGCACGACACTCGTGGCCGACATCGATCCGGCCGGCAGCTCGCAGCCCTCCGCCTTCGTCGTGGCCGCCGACCGCATCGTGTTCCGGGCTCGCAAGGACCTGGAGTGGAACTACTTCGGCTCCGACGGCACCACGGTGGAGCAGCTCACCTCCGCGCCGCTCGACGTGAACACCAACTGGCTGCTGGGCTCCATCGGCGACCTGGCCATCGGCATGGTCCGCGGCAAGGGCTTCAGCTTCGAACTGCTGGGGACGAACGGCACCGCCGCCGGCACCCGGATCATCAAGCAGATCCATCCCGACGGTTCGCAGTTCGTGAACTTCCGCGCTTGGCGGGCCACGTCCAGTCCCGAGCTGCTGTTCCCCGCCGGAGACGACGTGGTGGGGAGCGAGATGTGGATCACGGACGGCACGTCCGCCGGCACCTTCCCGCTCATGGACCTGAACCCCGGCCCGGCGAACGCCAGTCCGGCCAATGCCGAGCGCATGGGTGACCACGTTTACTTCCTGGCCTTCGAACCGGAGACGAGCTGGGAGCTGTACCGCGTGCCCATCGGCCTCTTCGACGGCTGGGTCGCCGAACCCTTCGGCGTGGGCTGCCCCGGTTCCTCGGGCGTGTCACCGACCCTGTCGGCCAGCGGCAGCGCCGCACTGGGCGACAGCCTGGTGCTGGAGCTGGACCTGGCCGCGCCGTCGTCCACCGTCACGCACTACCTGTCCTACAGCTTCGGCGCCTGGCAGTTCTCCGGCTGCGACGTCTACATGGGGGCGCCGGTGTTCCTGGCGGCGGGGGTCACCGATGGGGACGGAAGCTCTCAGCTCACCCTGCCGATCCCCCTGAACCCCGCCCTGCAGGGCTTCGAGGTGTGGATCCAATCCGCCGTGGCCGACCCCGGCGGCAGCATCCTCGGCGCGGCGTCTCTCACGGCAGCCCTGGAGCTGATCCTGGGTTCGTAGTCCGGGCCGGGCGCCGGTGTACGCCCCTTCGAGCGTTCAGTTCCTCCGCAGGGGTGCGACGGACGAGGGTCTGCGATGCACCCGCATGGGCGAGACCCGCGGATTCCGGTCTCGCGTCCGGTGGGCACGGCCGGTGGGATGCTTCGGTGCCCTCTCCGTCGCCCTGGATCCTGCGGCCCTCGCCATCTGCGATGATTGCGCGTCCTTCGAGCTCCGCTCTGCGATGATCCTCGAATCCCGGTCCTCGATGAAGGAGTCCGCGTGATCGCTTTGCTGCTGGTCGCCGTGTTGCTGCCGGTGCAGGAAGAGGTCCTCTCGGCCGGCGAGCCTCCCATCCCCGAGCTCCGTCCGGGGGAGCTGCTCGAGTCGGTGATCGAGGACGGCGATCCGGTCGTGGAGACCGCGACGCTGCTGGCGTTGGAGCGGCCGGTCCTCGGCCGGACGTACGGACTCACCGTCGAGGCGTCGGGCACCTACCACGTCGACCTGCGTTCCCACTTCTTCGACGCCTACCTCGTCCTGCGCGACGAGGACGGAAACATCCTGTCCGAGGACGACGACGGTCTGTTGCATCACCATGCGCGCGTCGTCGTGGAACTCGTGGAGGGGGCGTCCTACAGGGTCGACGCATGCGCCCTGCACGGGTTGCGCGGGCCCTTCGCGATCGAGCTCAGGCCCGGACAGCCCGCAGAGCTGTCCCCGGAGCAACGAACCCACGCGGCGAGGGAGGACGCCCGGCGGGCGCTGGCCTTCCTCGATGTGCTCCCCGAGGAGCGGCTCGTGAATCTGGTCAATGCGCTCTCCGCAGTGGGGGACAAGGCTGCTGGACGGCCGCCGTTGGAGCGACTCCTGGCGCTTCGAGAGGCAAGGCTCGGGCCAGAGCACCCGGACGTCGCGAGGCTCCTCGTCGCGCTCGCTGTCAGGGACGGGGAGATGGGGGACGAGGCTGTGGGGTGGCAGCGCTTCGAGCGGGCTCTCGAGATCTACGAACGGAGTCCTGGCAACGAAGCCCTGGTGGCGCCCATCGCCGCACGGCTCTCCACCTGGGGCTATCGGCACCTCGAGCGCGGCGACGAGGAGGGAGCACGGGCCCTGCTCGCGCGCGCGCTCGCGATCCGTGAGGACGTCTTGGGTCCCGATCATCCGGACCTCGCTTCGTCGCTCAACGATCTGGGAGCCACGCTCGGCAACCTCGGTGACCTCGCCGCCGCGTTGCCGTTGCTGGAGCGCGCACTCGCGATCCGGGAGGCTGTGTACGGACCGGAGCACGCGCTCACCGAGGTCACTCTCGTGAACGTGGGTCATGTGCTGCGGCGACTCGGCGACGACGCCGGTGCACGGCGGCCGTTCGAGCGAGCCCTGGCGACTCGGGAGGCACGGCTCGGGCCAGAGCACCCCGACCTCGCGGAGCTCCTCAACTTGCTGGGAGCCGCGCTCTACAGTCTCGGTGACTTCGCCGCTGCGTTGCCGCTGTTCGAGCGCGTGGTCGCGATCCAGGACGCCGTGCCCGGAACGGAGGCCAACGAACGCGATCTCCTGAACCTGGGCCATGTCATCCGGGAACTCGGCGACGACGCCGGTGCAAGGCGGCCGTTCGAGCGAGCCCTGGCGATTCGGGAGGCACGGCTCGGGCCAGAGCATCTCGATGTGGCGCAAGTCCTCGAATGGCTCGGAGAGGTGGAGGCGCGACTCGGGGACCACGCCGCGGCTCGGCAGCGCTTCGAGCGAGCCCTCGAGATCTACGCGCGGAACCCGGGCACTGAGGATGCCCGGGAGCGGATCGCCTCGAGTCTCTTCAGGATGGGCCAGAGGCTCCAGAAGCGCGCAGATTACGAGCGCGCGCGACCGCTGTTCGAGCGCGCTCTCGCGATTCGCGAGGAGACGTTGGGTCCCTCTCATCCGGACCTCGCGAGGACGCTCAGCGACCTGGGAATCACGCTGGGCGAGCTCGGCGAAGTTGCCGCGGCGCGACCGCTCTTCGAGCGCGTGGTGGCAATCCGCGAAGCCGCGGATTCCGAAGTCGACCTGGCCACGGCCCTCAACAACCTGGGCAAGACGTTCCTCGAGCTGGGCGACTATGCCGCGGCGCAGCCGCTGCTCGAGCGCGCCCTCGCGATCAAGGCAAGGGTGGCCTCGGACGTCAGCATCGCCTGGACCCTGAAGAACCTCGCCCGGCTGCGCAGCGACCTGGGCGAGTACGAGGCGGCGCGACCCTTGCTGGAGCGTGCGTTGGCGATCCGCGAGGCCGCCCTGGGTCCCGAACACCGGGACGTCGGCCGGGCCCTGAACGAGTTGGCCGACCTCTTCATGGAGTTGGGGGACTACGAGGCGGCGAGGCCGCTGCTCGAACGCGCGCTCGCGATCCTGGAGCAGGAGCTCGGCGCCGAACACATGCACGTCGCCACGAGCCTCTCCAAGCTGGCTGCCCTGCGTACGGAGCTCGGTGAGTACGGGGGAGCCCGGGCGCTCGTCGAGCGCTCCCTGGCGATCCGCGAGGCGGCACTGGGCCCGCGGAGCCCGTTCGTCGCCGCGAGCCTGGACCTGCAGGGGCGCCTGTTGCTCCGGCTCGACGAGCTGGATGAGGCCCGCGCGTGTCTCGAGCGGGCTCTGAGCATCCGTCGCGAGAGTCTCGGTGCCGACCATCCCAGCACGGCGCGCAGCCTGCGCAACCTCGCGCTGCTCGCCCGTGCGGAGGGGGGACGGGAGGAGGCCCTGCGCCTGCTGGAGGAGTCGCTCGCCATCGAGGAGCGCAGCCTGGGCGCGGCGAGCCCGGTCACGGCCGACGGTCTGCACGCCTTGGCGGGACTGCTCCTGGACGACGGCCGGCTGCTCGCCGCGCTGCGCACGTGCGAGCGGGCCCTCGACCTGCGCCGGCGGACGCTTGGCGAGGCGCACGCCGACGTCGGCCGGAGCCGCCACCTGCAAGGGGCGATCGTGCTCGCGGCGGGCGAGCCGGACGAGGCGCAGCTCCACCTGGAGGCCGCGCGCGAGATCCTGGGTGCAACGCTCGGCGCCGGGCACCTCGACACGGCGGCTTGCTTGCAGACCCTGTCCGAGGTGCTGGAGCAACGCGGCGAGTTGGAGCGCGCCATCGAGCTCGACCAGCAGGTGCTCGCCGTGCGCGAGCGGGTGCTGGGTCCGGACCACGTGCTGACGCTGGAGTCCCGGGCGCGGCTCGGTGGCATGCAGCTGCGGGCGGACCGCTTCGACCAGGCACGGCAGCAGCTCGAGCCGCTGCTCGTCGCGCAGCGGGGCGCGGGCCTGCCTCCCGAGCACGCCGCGCTGCAGGAGACGCGCGCCGCGCTGGCCGCGGCGTTGGAAGGGCTGGGGCGCCACGACGATGCCGCGCGCCTGCGCCAGGAGGCACGCGCGGGCGTCGAGGTCGCGCCGATCGTGACCGTGCTGTCTCCCGAGTTGTCTCCCGCGCTCACCGACGAGCGGCGCGTCGTGGTCGACGCGCTCGTCACCGATCCCACCGGCGTCAGGGACGTGCGCATCGAGCAGGACGGGCAGGTCGTCGCCGCCTCTTCGGTGGTCGGCGCCCTGGAACTCGATGAGAGCGGCCGCCGGGCGCGGCTCCGCTACCCGGTGCGCATCCCGCAGGAGAGCAACGAGACGTACGCCAGCCTCACCGCCGTCAATCGGCGCGGCGTCGCGAGCGAGCCCGAGCGGCGGCTGATCCGCTACGAGCCCAAGACCCGCGAGCTCTACGTGCTGGCCGTCGGCGTCGCGGACTACGACGACGATGTGCTCGACCTCGCCTATCCGGGCAAGGACGTGGACGATCTGATCGCGCGCTTCGAGCGGGAGCACGGCGCCTTCTACGACGCGGTGCACGTCGTCCGGCTCGTGGACGGCGAGGTCACGCCGGGCGCCCTGCGCCGCGCGCGCAACGAATTCCTGCGCCGGGCCCAGCCCCAGGACACGATCGTCGTCTTCGTCGCCGGGCACGGCGTGCGCACGCCCGAGGGTGAGTACTACTTCCTGACCCAGGAGTGCACGCCGGCCGACCCCTACGAGGGTGTCGATCGTGCCACGCTGGAGTCGCTCGTGACCTGGAAGCACCTGCACGCGTCGCGGCGCGTGCTGCTGATCGACACCTGTCAGTCGGGGGAGGGACTGGAGGGGGCGCGGGGTGACCTGCGCGGCGTGTCGCTGTTCGAGCAGCTCGAGGTGGACGTGGCTGTGGACCGGGCCCGGGGCGGACTCTACATCCTGGCCGCCAGCGCCGACGACGGCTTCGCGCAGGAACGCGACGGCAACGGACTTTTCACCCGGGCGCTGCTCGACGGCATGTCGGGCGAGGCCGACGCCGACGGCAACGGAGCCGTGGAGATCGAGGAGCTCAAGGAGTACGCGGCCGAGGCGGTGCACCGCGAGAGCGGTGGTCGACAGCGACCGACGGTGCCGACCATTCGCGGTGGCGAGAACTTCGCGCTGGTGGCCGTCGCCGACTAGAGACCTCGCGCGGTCCTTGGCTCGCCGTTGCGTGACCGTGCGTCGCCCGCGTGCCCGTGTGCCCGTGTGCCCGCGTGCCCGTGTGCCCGTGTGCCCGTGTGCCCGCGTGCCCGCGTGCCCGCGTGCCCGTGTGCCCGCGTGCGTCCGTGCTTCCGGCGCGTGTTCGCGGTGCTCGTGGCGCTGAGGGCCACAGGTCCGATCGGCACGTGTCGTCGAATGCACGGCGTGTGCATATCGACGTGTATTCATGTCTATCTTCGGAGCCGCGAGTGGGCTTGTCGATCCTCAGAACTCCGATAGGATCGATCCCACGTCGCCACCCCTGGGGTTCGGGCTTGGGCTGTCCGGGCGGGTGGGCGACCGGGCCCCGACGAGACTCCTGTCATGACGCACGTGGATCCCACCAACCCGTCCTCCGGCGACGCCGCACACCTGGCCGAGGAACCCCGAGTCCTTCGTCGACGCAGTCGACGCGCCGGTGACGAGCCCGTGCACTCGCGCCGTGAGGCCCTGCGCCTCGCCGTCGGCGCCGTGCTCGCCACCTCGTTCCTGGTCTACGGACAGGGGCACGCCAACGTGACCGCTACGAGTGGCACCGGCGCAGCCGCCCAGACCACGTTGAAGACCACGGCCAAGACTCCCGGCGTCCTCGTGGCGGGGACCTGCGGTCTCGCCAACTCGTCGAACAACTGCACCGGTTCGGCCGGCAACACGTGCAACGCCGGCAACAAGAACGTGTGCACCCAGAGTGCCTCGAACAACTGCACCGGTTCGGGCGGCAACATCTGCGATGGTCCCGACACGAACGTGTGCAAGAGCGGCGCCTCCAACAACTGCTCGGGCTCGGCCAGCAACGACTGCCAGGGTGGAGGCCAGGCGAACCACTGCGGAGCGCAGAGCAGCAGCAACAACTGCACGGGGGGCGTCCAGAACACCTGCACCGGCGCCGACACGAACGACTGCACCAACCCGGACAGCAGCAACTCCTGCACGGGCTCCGGCTCGAGCAACGAGTGCTTCAGCGGCACCCAGGCCAACACGTGCCACTTCGGCGGCGGCGCCAACTCCTGCAACACCGGTGCCACCAACGCCTGCGGCGGTTCGCACTCCAACGGCTGCGGCGGGATCGGCGACTCGAACATCATCAACTGCAACCCGGCGAACCTGAACACGTGTACCCCTGCGGACGCCAACGAGTGCACGTTCTGGGCCGGTAACTCGGTGACGGCCCTGGCCCTGCTCAACGAAGACAACGTCCTGGACGTGGTCTGAGACCATGAGCGAGAAACTGAGTCCTCCGCCGGCGACGGCGCTCCAACCGCGGCAGTTCGAACAGGACCCGGGCGAGCAGCCGATCCATCCAGGGTCGCTGCCGCGCCTCCACTCGGTGACGAACCTCGACTTCGACGTCACCGAGAACTGCAATCTCGGGTGCACCTATTGCTTCAAGGGCGAGATGTACACCGAGAACATGTCGCTCGAGACCATGAAGAAGGCGCTCGAGTGGCTGCTCGACGCGGCGGGCAGTGCGCCTTCGGTGAACTGCAACTTCATGGGCGGCGAGCCGACCATGCGCTGGAAGCAGATCCGCGATTTCGCGCCCTGGGCGCGACGGCGGGCCCGAGCGCGGGGCAAGCAGGTCACCTTCAGCATGACCAGCAACCTGACCCTGTTCACCGACGAGATCCGCGACTTCGTCGATGAGTACGGGTTCGGTCTGCTCATGTCCATCGACGGGTGCCCCGAGGTCCAGGACGCCCAGCGGCCGTCGAAGAACGGGCGCAAGATGTCCGAGGTCGTCGAGCACTGGGCCCGCTCTCTGCTGCGGACGCGTCCACGGGCCACGGCCCGGGCGACGATCCACCCCGACTATGCGAACCGTTTCCTGGACAACGTGCGCTACTTCCACGAGATCGGCTTCCAGGAGGTCGCCGTCTCGCTGTCGGAGTACCACCTCTGGGATGGTGACTCGTTGGACACGTTGCAGCGCCAGGTCGCGGATATAGTCGATTTCGTCCACGAGCGTCACCGGGCGGGCGACGACTTCAACCTGACCCTGTTCAAGTACACCATCGCCAAGCTGATCGACCAGCGTGCCACCGGCCGGGAAAACAACATCGAGTTCCAGAACACGCCCTGCGGTGCGGGCAAGGGCTACATGATGGTCGACTACACCGGAGACATCTGGCCCTGTCATCGCTTCGACGGAGCGGACACGGCAGCGGGCGCCGAAGGCAGCTTCCGGCTGGGCAACATCTTCAATGGCAACTTCAATCACGAGCTGCAAAAGGGCTTCATCGACTTCGACCACGAGACGATCCACAAGGACTCGTGCACGAAGTGCCCCGTGAACCCGATTTGCGGCGGCTATTGCCCCGCGGCGAACCTGTCCGACACGGGCTCGATCTACACCCCGCACGACGTCTACTGCGGTTGGTCGCAGATGATGTACGCGGCGGCCGAGTCCCTGTACCAACGGGTGGCGGCTGACGGCGGCGAACCCCTGGAGCGCCTGCTCGAGTCGGCGCGCCTCGCCACGGGCGACGGCCAGAAGTGACCTCCTCGACGGGCCTGCGAGTGCCCGACTGGGTGCTCGTCGACGACGACGGTGACGACGTCCTCCTCGTCGACGCCACCTACGATGGCGGCTACCCGCTGGTGATCCGTGAGCGGGACGTCTTCCTGTCCCTGCTGGACAAGCTACGGGCGGGCACGACGCAGCACCCCCTCGACGAGGCCGAGTCGACCCTGCTCGCGCGCCTGCGGGACAGCGGGCGCATCGTGGATGCGTCGCTGCCCGATCCGGACTGGGCCGTGCCCGACGGGGTGGGCTCGCCGCACCTGGGCAACGTCGTGCTCGAGATCGAGGTGGGCGCTGACGGCGGGGTCTCCCGCGACGGCATTCGGGCCGTGCTCGACGGCCTGCTCGGCTCCGCGCGTCACCTGGCGGGCCTCGTGCTGCGCTTCCGGTTCCCCACCGACACCCGGCCCGACTGGGGGCGCCTGCAGGGACAGCTCGGCGAGTTCGTGAAGGACCTCGAGGATGCCTGCCGGGAAGGGCGAGGGCGTGGGCTGGCCTGGGTGGCAGAGTTTCCGGTCTCGCCAGTGCACGTCGAAGGAGACGCCGCCGAGCTCTTGCTCGAGAACGTGGGACGCTGTCGGGCAGTGCTGCGCCCACGGGATCCCGACGGGATGCCCGGTGAAGACGAGCTGTCGGCGTGCCGTCGCCTCGCGGACGCGGGCTTCGAGTGCGTGCTCGACCTGGAGCCGCGCTGCGCGGACGACGTGCGCCCGGTGGCGGACGCGTGGTTGACCGACGGCCGCTGTGGCGCAGTCCGTCTCGCGCCCCGCCCGGACCCTGCGCTCGACGACGCCGGCCTCGCCCGCAGTCTGGAGCATGCCCGGGCCCTGGCCGTAACCCTGGCCGACCGCTTGGGAAGTGGGCTGCAGCGCAGCCAGCCGTGGCGCAGCATCCTCGTCGGTTCCCTGGTCGGCTGGCCGAAGTCGGTGGGCTGGAGCAAGCAGCAGTCCCGGCTCTACGTCGCGGCCGACGGGCGTTGGGCTCGCTCCTACCGTCACGCCGCACATGACCTCTTCGAACCGCTCGAGGCGTTGCTCCCCGAGCCGGACGCGTGGCGCGGGCGCGTGGATCGTGACTCGCGCCGTGACGCCGGTGTGGACCTGCCGGGAGTGCCCGAGTGCCGCAGCTGCGGATTCGCGCCCCTGTGCGACAAGTTCGGCAGCCTCGAGGTGGACGTGGCACGGCGGCTGGGAGCGTCCGGTCGCGCCGCCGCCCTGGCCCACTACGAGTGCGACGTCCGCCAGGACGTGCTCGACCGCCTGGTCGATTCCCTGCGCAACGACGCTCCCATCTGGGAGGAGCGCACACTCGTGCAAGTGCAGTTCGACAAGGAGAAGGGAACGGTCGAACTGGGGGATCGGGACTGACCCGATCGGATCCGTGCTCTTCCGGACTCGTCCGTCGTGCGAAGCCCGCCCCGACAGGTGCGGCAACTACCGCAGGTGGAACAACTCCAGCGCTTGGGGCGTGTCCGACGGCGTGAACTCGTAGAGCACGAGGTCGCCCAGCTCGCGACGGAACAGGTTCGCCGGGCTGTCTGCTTCGAGCACCGGCTGCGGGTCGCGGGCCAGCTCGTCCACCAGGATCAGGATCGGTTCGGGTTCCTGCGGAGACACGAGCAGCGTGCTGGTCGGAAAACGTCGGCAGGAGAACGGACCCTCGATGGGGAGCTCGTCCGTCGCGTCGACGACCAGCTCCTGCCCCAGGCTGTCCTCGAAGTGCCGCGCGAGATCGTGGGGGAGTCCGCAGACCGCGGCCGCCTGACGCCCCTCATCGGCCAGCTCGGCGTACAGACCGCCGAAGGCAACGCAGCTGCCTTCCGGCACGGCCGGCCCGGGGGGGCCGACCAGCTGGAGCAGGTCGCCGGGTCCGTTGATGTCTGCGGGACCGTCGCCGGCGGGGGCGCTGCCGCCCGTGTCCACGACGAGCGCCGGCTCCTCGTCGACGGGGTCGAAGACGCGCATCGCCCACAGACCCAGGGCCGCGAGCAGCGACGCCGCTACCGCGACGCGCAGCCAGGCGAACCAGCGCCCTCCGGCGATCCGTGGTTGTCCACCGCTCTGCGTGATGGGGGCCGAGTCCGCGGGCACGAAATCTTCGGGCATCGAGTCCGCGGGCACGGAGTGTTCGTGCACCGAGTCTCCAGGCACGGGGCCTTCGTGCACGGGGTCCGCGGCCAAGGGATTCTCGGGCACGGGGAAGGCCGCGGTCAGTCGCGCTTCGAGGGAGCGCTGGCGTTCCAGCTCGGCGGCCAGCTCGGGGTCCGAGAACAGCTTGCGCTCGAACGCCGCCCGCCGCTCGTCGTCGAGCAAGCCGTCGACGTAGAGGTCGAGTTCTTCCTGCCCCATGTCATCGCCGGGTCTGTGCGTGTCGTTCATGGCAGGTCCTTCTTCCCGGCGGCCGCGCCAGGCGCGGACGCTGCGGGCGTCGAGGAGGGTGTCGGTCCGTTGGCGAGGTGCTTCCGCAGGAAGCGGCGCGCGCGATGCACGTGGCTCACGGCCGTCCCCAGGGGGATGTCGAGAGAGTGCGCGATCTCCTGATACTCGAGGCCGAGCAGGGTCTTGAGTAGCAGGCACGAGCGCGCCATGGGAGTGAGTTCTGCCAGGGCGCCCGAGAGTTCGTCGTCGAAGGCGCCGTCGTCCGGGACCAGCTCGCCCCGCAGGTCGACGGCGGGCCGGGCCGGTGCGGCGACGTCGCGAGCCAGGCCGGGCTCCTGATCGAGTTGGACCGGGTCGGAGTCGAAGGTGCGTCGACGGGACTGCGTGCGCAACTGGTTCAGCGCGACGAAGCGCACGATGCGCGCCATCCACGCCGTGAAGTTGGTGTCGGGTCGGAACCGGTCCAACTTCTGCAGGCCGATCAGGGCCGCCTCCTGCACGATGTCCTCCGCATGTGATCGGTTGCCCAGCACGCCCGCCGCCACGGCCCACAACACGCGGGACGAGGCCTGCAGGCGGACAGCGAACTGTTCGGCATCCAACGCCGGCAGCACCGACTCCGAGGAGATCGGTCGCTGCTCTCGCCGGCCATCGCCGCCCGGCGGCGACGCGGGTGTGCTGGTCGGATTCGTCATGACCTCCGGGATCGTCAGGCATGGATGTCGCCGGCAGGCGGGGGAATTGCAGGCGGCCCGATTATTCGCTCTGCGGCTCCCCCGCGTTGGGATTTCCGGGCGCCCTGCTCCGGGCGGGAGGGGGCTCGCCGTCTTTCTGGCAAGAAAAGACGCCCTGCTGCATACGCGCGGGCCCATCGGGACATAGGCGCCCGGAGGACATCGCTCGATGCGGGCGCCTCCACCCAGCGCGCTGCGGCCGCCCCATGTGGTCGACGTCATGGCGCCCGGACTCAACCCCGCTCGAGGAAAACGGTCATGAACCAAACTGCACTCATCTCGTCCCTTGCCGTTGCCGGTCTCGCGGTCGGCGGTCTGGCTGCACCTCTGCCCAACGTCGGTGACGAGGATCTCGCGCGCCCGGGCAACGCATCGACAGTGGCCCAGGAGCACGTCATCGAGCTGGCGATCTGTCTCGACACCAGCGGCTCGATGGATGGCCTGCTCAACTCGGCGCGCCAGAAGCTGTGGACGATCGTCAACGATCTCGCCAAGGCCGAGCCCACGCCGACACTCCGCGTGGCCCTGCTCAGCTATGGCAACGACGGAAACAATGAAGAGAACGGCTGGGTCAACGTCGAGACAGCGTTCACGCAGGATCTGGACACCGTCTCGCAGATGCTCTTCGGGTTGACGACCAACGGTGGCACGGAGCTGGTCGGGCGTGTGGTCCAGACGTCGTTGCAGGAGCTCGACTGGCACGCCTCCGACGACGCGTTGCGCATGATCTTCGTGGCAGGCAACGAGTCCGCCGACCAGGACGATCAGGTCGCCGTCCGCAGCATCTGCAAGGAAGCCAACGCACGCGGGGTCGATGTGAACTCGATCTACTGCGTCTATGGCGACGATGACAGTGAAGTCCGGCCGGGCTGGAGGGAGCTTGCCAGGTCGGGCAACGGCGAGTTCGCCATGATCGACCAGGACAACGGGTCGGTCGTGATCGCCACGCCCTATGACCAGGAACTGATCACGCTCTCCGCCGAGATCAACGAGACCTACATCCCCTTTGGCACCGCGGGCGAGGCCGGTTGCAGCAATCAGTTGGCGCAGGATGCCAACGCGGCGGGGTTGAACCTGGCCAACGCGGCATCACGGGCTGCGACGAAGGCCAGCAAGCTGTACTCGTGCGGCTCGTGGGACCTCGTCGACGCGATCCGCAGCGGGGACGTGGACCTGGCGGAGGTGGACGAGGAGGAGCTGCCCGAAGACATGCGGGCGCTCACGTTCGCTCAGCGTGTGGACAGGGTCGAGGCCATGCAGCAGCGACGGACGAAGCTGCAGGGTCAGATCAACGAGCTCGATCAACGTCGCCAGGCCCTGCTGAACAAGGAGCTGGCGCGTCAGGCCACCACGAACATCGGCAGCTTCGATCTCGCGATCCGCAGCGCCATTCGCACGCGAGCCGAGGCCAAGGCGTTCACGTTCTCCTCGCTCGGGACGGCGGTTGCGGCCTCCCCGATCGGGACGACGGTTGCGACGGTGACGACGGTGGCGACAGTGACGTCTCCCAATGCGAAAGCGGACGGGTGCGACTACTTCGTGCGCTTCGGCAGTGGAGCCATGGACATGTGGGTGGCCGATGACCTCGTCGAGGACTTCGAGGACGCGCGTCTGGGTGGCAAGGAGTTCGAGCACGACCGCCAGGTGTCGCCGGGCACACCCGAGGCGGCTGCGCTGATCGAATCGCTGCCGACTCACGTGCGGGAGCTCGTCGGATCGTTGCAGGGCATGATCTACTTGCGCTGGCTCGACAGCATCTACCTTGTCACCGGTGGGTGCTGAGCGCAGCGACTCGCGCGTTCGAGACGAGTGCGGTCACGGCGCTCGCTGCCCCGTCGGCAGCGGTGTCGTGACCGCACTCGTGTGACCTGAAGGGATGGCCATGGGGACGAAGTCGAGGGTGTCCGTCGCGCTTCTCGTGGCGGTGGCCTGTGTGTACTTCCTGGTGCGGACGCCCGCGGCCGTGTCCCAGCCGGTGGCGGTGGTGGAGCCGCGGGCGGGCGAGGTGGAGCGCGTGAGTGCGCCAGTCGCGCCCGTGCTCGAACTCCCGGTCCGGTCGGCCGAGGTGCAGAGCCTGGTTGCGGAGGAAGCTCCCGCCGACGTGCCTGCCGTCGCGGGAACGAACGTGCTGCGCGTGGTCCTCGAGGGGATCAGCGAAGCGGACGCGCGGCTGGCGACGGTCACGGTGAGGGGTGTGCACGACTTCGACGGGTGGCCCGCGGAGGTCCGAGACTCGTGGCCGTGCCAGGGACTGACCAGCGAGTTCGACCTGGATCCGGTCCTCGCGCGGCTGGAGCGACGGGAGGACCTGCGCCAGGGCGAGTTGGAGGTCGCGGTCGAACATCCGCATCAGCTTGGCGGGGGGGACCGCGTCTCTCTCGCCCGCGACGAGGAGTCGACGCATGGCCAACTCGTCCACGAGGTTCGGGTGCGGCTGGTCCAGCCCGAGTTCTGGCCGGAGTTCACGCTGGCCGTGCGCGACGCGCACACGCGGGCGCACCTCGAGGACGTCGAGCTTCGCATCAGGTCGGGCCCCGGCGCAGCCTTGTGGGGGCGGAACCAGCCGGGGACCTTGCTGGCGGGCGGCCTGACCTCGCCCATCGTCCTGATGGGCGGCCGCGAGCCGGGCGAACCGGTGGCCGGGGTCGCCGGCATGGCCCTGCGGCCTGCGGCGGACGAGGCGCCCCGGCTCGTCGAACTCGTGCGCCGGCAGCCGGCCGGGGGCGGTGTCAACGTGTCCGCGCGGGCGCCCGGTTACGCCTGGAGTTCGACCTGGATCGACGTTTCGAAGGGCGCGCGCGAACTCTTGCTGGAGCCGGCCACCACGCTGGGCGTGCGGCTGGCGAACGTCCAGCTGGAGCGCTACGCCGCGCTCGACGTGGTGCCCATGCTCTGTGTCTACCGGATCCGGGAGGACGGGGGAAACCAGTACGTCCACTTCGAGCGGCTCGACGAGACGCTCGTGGCCGAAGGGCTGCAGCTGGAGAGCCTGGTGCCGGGCGGGCACCGCATCACGGTCGAACTGGGCGGCGGGTCGTGGACGGAGCAGCCCGTGCTCGTCCTCGAGGAGGTCTCGCTCGCCGCCGGCGACATGCGCGAGCTGGTGCTGGCGCTGGACGACCCGCCCGCGCCGCCGGCGCGCGCGAGCCTCGGCGGCGTTGTCTCCTTCCCGGCCCGCACGGCCATTTGGGGTGAGGAGAAGGTGCGGCTGCAGCTCTACTTCCAACCCACACAGAGGTGGCGCGACCCCGACTTCGAGTTCTCGCTGGCCGACCTGCAGCGCGTCGGCGGCGCGCTCCCGAGCTGGTCCTTCCGCGTGGAGGACCTGCCCGTCGGCATGTACCGGGTTCAGCTCTTGCCGTTCCTGAAGGTCTGGATGATCGACCTCCCGGCTGCTGGCCGCGAGGATCTGGAGCTCGTGCTCCCGGAGCTCGCCGAAGTGCTCGTCGAGACCGTCGATGGGGGGACAGGCGTGCGGGTGCCTCGCGACGAACTCTGGTACCGCAACCTGGAGCCCCACCCGGATCAGGTCCAGAACGACCTGGCCCGGGCCGACACCGAGGAGCCGGGCCGCTTCCGCTTCTGGGCAGCGCCCGGCCTGGTGAGGGTCTGGCCCAAGTGGCCGAACGGGGCCGAGCGGGAACTCGGCGGGAATGGGATGGAGTTCGAGCTGGTCTCCGGATTCCAGTCGGTGAGGTTCGAGTTCGCGCCCGTCTACGCCATGCGCTTCGAGTTCCGCGAAGACGGGACCGCCCTGCCCACCGGCCCCCAGGGCTTGCACACGACCGAGGACATCCGCGCGGTCGACCACGAGGGTCGCGTGACGGACGGCGGTCTCCAACGGGACATGCTCGTCGAGGTGAGCGCGCCCGGGCTCTACGAGATCAGCTTCGAGCGCATCGACGCCGACCGCTACCACCCGCTCCCGCCGCGGCTCGTCGACGTGCGCGCGGGCGAGACGACGGAGGTGATCGTCGATCTGCGCGGGAAGTAGAGAAGGCACGGACACGGAGGCCAGTGCATGACCATGAAGGGCCGCCTCGCACTCGCCGGCATCGCCGTCGTCGTCGTGGCCGCGGTCGTCGTGTCCTTCGTGACACGAACGCCGTGGGCAGAGTCACCGCCGATGGCGGCGGTCGAGCCGCCGGCGGCCGTCGTGGAACGCGTGGATGCTCCGGTCCTGCCCGCGTTGCAACTCCCGGCCAGGTCGGCCGAGGTCGAGAGCCTGGTCGTGGAGGAGGCTCCCACCGACGTGCCTGCCATCGCGGGAGGGAACGTGTTGCGCGTGGTCCTCGAGGGGATCACCGAAGACGACGCGCCGCTGACGACAGTCACGTTGACGGGT
Organism: Planctomycetota bacterium; assembly: GCA_029259695.1. Classification (GTDB taxonomy): domain Bacteria; phylum Planctomycetota; class B15-G4; order B15-G4; family B15-G4; genus OFTM49. The sequence goes on along the minus strand of JAJDEQ010000206.1, from coordinate 14,301 downwards.
GTGGACGAGCACGAGGAGTGGCCCGCGGAGATCCGGGACTCGTGGTCGTGCCAGGGATTGGCGAGCGAGTTCGACCTGGAGCCGTTCTTCGCGAGCGTAGCGGAGCGAGAGGTCGAGCTGCGCATCGACGCACTGGCCGTCCAGGTCGACTCTCCGCTGCACCTCATCGAGCGGGTCCGGGTTCCGCTGACCGGCGGTGTGGAGCTGGCGAGCGGCCGGGTCGTCTACGAGGCTCGGGTGCTGTTGGTTCCCGCCGCTGTGATTCACGGCAGCCTGGCGCGGGAGGGCGGCGTCCCCGCGTCGGAAGGCATGGTGGGGGCCTTGCTGCTCGAGGACGACTTTCCCATCGAAGCCGAGGGCCGCGCCGTCGAGTGTGCGGAGGACGGGGAGTTCGAACTTCGCGTGCCCGCCTCGGGCCGCTATGCGCTCACGTCCTACGAAGAGGGCCGGCGTCCGACGACGACGCGCGTGGAGGCGCTCGTCGGCACGCGCGTCGACGTGGGCACCCTGCTGCTCGAGTCCGGTGACGCAATCACGGGCCACGTGCTGCGCCAGGGCAGGCCACTGGAAGGAGCTACCGTCTCCGCGACGCCGCCCACGCACAAGACGGCCGCCGCCCCGGGCGACATCGCCGGTGGCATGCACGCGTCGGTCTACGAGGGGCGGGCCTTCGCCACCCCGGTTCGATCCGTGCATCTGCTCTGGCTGCCTCCGAACTTTGCGAGCGGTGCGACCGAGCCGGGACTCGGCTCTCGCCGCAATGGCCGCTTCGAGCTGGCGAGCCAGCGAGTCTCCACGGACGACAGCGGCGCCTTCGCCTTCCGCGGATTGGGAGCCGGCGAGTACCTGGTTCGTATGCGGGGGCACACCGAGGTGCACGACACCTTGCCCGGATACTGGGACCATACGGACGCGGAGTGGATGTATCACATCCACGGCGACCTGCCGGCCCGGATCGTGGCCGCCCCCGACCACGGAGTCGCGCTGGAGTACTACTGGACGTGGGTCCGCTTCGAACTCCGGGGCGACCTCGAGAGCGGGGACGAGGGTCGCCTGCTCCTGAAGACCCCATCCGGCCACTCGACCGCCGACGACGAGGACCTCCCTCCGGTCGACCCCCGTGCCAGGAACCTCAGCATCGCGCCTGAGTTCTACACGCGGGAGCTCCAACTCTCCGGGAACGAGCCGACCCATGTGCTCCACGCTCCGCCCGACAAGCACATCACCGGCGAAGTCAGGTTCCCCGATCGTCAGCCGGTGCTGCTCGATTTCCGGACGCCGAAGCCCGGCGGGGAGCTCGAAGTTCCCGTCGTGCTCGCGCCGCTGGAGGAGCCCGCGACCCTGGTGATCAAGCTGGAGCATCCGCAGTCGGAGCTCCCCGAGGCATTCCTGGTCAAGTTGTGGCGTGCAGGCAACGACGAGCTGCCGCCGGACGCGCGCCCGGTCGCCGTCGCGGAGGGACAGCTGCAAGTGGAGGACATCTTCCCCGGTGAGTACCGCGTTCGCGTGCGCGCCGGCCGAGACGACCGCTCCGCCGGCCTCTTCCACGAATACGAGTTCGAGCTCGAGCTCCAGCCCGGCGTCGCGGCCACGCGGTCGATCCTGATGCCGAAGGGGGCGGGGCTGCGCTTCACCGTGCGCGGTGAGGACGGCAAGCTCCTGGGTGGCGAATACGAGTTCTCCGACGACCTGGGATACCCGGTCGATCTCAACACGCACGTGCTCGAGGACAAGGGCTGGGCATCCAGTTGGAAGATCTTCCCGCACGGAACCCACGAGTCGTTCAACGAGCTGCACCCCGGAACCTACCAGCTCGTGCTCCGTTCCCCGGGCCACGCGGAGCGCAGCCTGACGCTCGACCTACGCGCGGGCGAGTGGGAAGACCTCGAGGTCAGCCTGTCCAAGTAGGTCCGCGCCGGTGTAATCGTGCGAATCTCCGTAGTGCTACGGAGACGATGGCGCGACGAAAGGGCGAACGCGCGAGGGCCCCATGCGCACGGCGGGCCTCTGGCCGTTGTATCGTCGTGCGTCCGTCGGGCTCCTTCGTGCTCGCGCCTTGGAGCCCCTCGCACAGCAGCGGACCGAACGGGGGTCCGACCGAGCAATTGGCCGAGGGTGGAGGAACGGCATGAAACCCCGATTCGCGGTGCGAGTCTGCAAGGCAACCACGGGGCTGGTCGCGCTTGTCGTCATCATGCTCGGGCTCGTTGGATGCGCGATGCCCGGCGGCCACCGGCCGACTCCCGCGCCCGTCCTTGCGATGAACGACGCCGTCGAGGCAGGCGATCTCGCGAAGTGCAAACAACTGGTCGCGCTCGACCCCGAGTTGATTCGCACTCCGGACGGGAGCTTGCGCCAGACGCCGCTCCACCGGGCGTCCTTCACCGGGCAACCGGAGGTGGTGGCCTGGCTCCTGGCTCACAGCGTCGAAGTCGATGCCAGGGACAGGTTCGGCAGCACGCCGTTGTCCGGAGCGGCGTTCGGGGGACACACGCGGATCGCAGAGACCCTGCTCGACCACGGAGCCGACGTCAACGCGTCCGATGAAGACGGATACGCCCCCCTGGACCTTGCCGCCTCCCAGCAGCATCTCGAGACGGCGAAATCCCTCGTCGCGAGAGGGGCGAGCATCGCCGGTGGCCCGTCCGGCATGGACCCGATCTTCTGCTTTGCCAAGGCGGCGAACCGCGACGGCGTCGAGTGGACGCTGTCCCGGGGGGCCCGGATCGCGACGGACGACATGTTGAACGGGTGGACGGCCATGCACTGGCTCGCCAAGGGGCCGTCACTCTCCAGGGAGGAGGCGTTGGCCTTGCGTCTGTCGGGCGATGATCCTCGCGCGGAGGAACGATCGGCGCGGGAGCTGGAGGACGCCAGGTACGCGGGGGTCGTCCGGGTTCTCGTGGAGCACGGTGCCGACGTTGATGCCCTCGGTGATTCGAAAGACCAGGTGCCGCTGCACCTCGCCGCGAGCGCCGACAATCTTGCGATCGCGACGGCTCTACTCGATGCCGGCGCGAGGATCGACCCGAGAGATGAGGACGGGAAGACCCCGCTGGCTCTGGCCGCCGATTTGGTGCACGGCGAGATGGTGGAACTCCTGGTGGTCCGCGGAGCCGACGTCGACACGAAGGACCGCGCCGGATTCACTCCGCTGATCACCGCAACACGCTGGGGAGAAGGAGAAGCCGCCATACGCGAGGTGGTCGAGGCCCTGATCGCCGGCGGGGCGGACGTGAATGCCAGGACTCCAGGAGGTGGATGGGGGCCCGCCGGCCACGACGGCCACACGGCGCTCCAGCAGGCCGCGGAGTTCGGGCACCCGTCCGTGGTGGAACTGCTGCTGCGTAGCGGCGCGGACGCGAACATGGGATTCGCGGACGGACGGACGCCTCTCTATTGGGCGGCAAAGAACGGCCACGCGGATGTCGTGACGTCTCTCGTCGCGAACGGGGCCGATGTCAACGCAGAGGCCAAGGGCAGGACCGCATTGGGTGCGGCGCGCGATGGCAAGCATGGGGAGATCGTTGCCATGCTCCTGGCGCATGGAGCAAGAGACTAGCTCGGGCCGGATGCCACGAGTTCGACCCGTGACATCAGCCCCGGCAGACTTTCAGTAGGTGATGATGGCGGGCCGCGCTGCCAGTCGACGCCGGACGTGACCGAAGTTCTCTTTCGGTCAGCAGCTGAGTTGGTCGGGGTGACTGGATTCGAACCAGCGACCTTCTGCTCCCAAAGCAGACGCGCTACCAAGCTGCGCCACACCCCGAGCCGGGCCGGGGGGAGCACCTGATTCCCGGCCGTCGGGCGGCAGTCTAGCGGATGGGTGCGGCGGGCGGGAGCGCGGGGTGGGGGTGTGCGAGCCACGGGCTTTGAGAGAGAGGAGGCTCGCCGGTGTGCGCCTGCGCGACCCTCTCCAACCCGGTGATCGTCCTGGGCTCCTCGAGCGCCGTCACGTTGCTCGACGCCGGCTTCTGACGCTTCAGGAGAGCGCCTCGCCCAGGGCCCGGTCGAGCAGCGCGCGGAGGCCCAGTTCGTCCGCCCAGCGCTCGAGGTAGGGGCGGTCAAGACCGCCTCCGACGACGCGCAACATGCCTTGCACGTCTTTCCATTGGCGGCGGGACACCTCACCACCACTGCGATACCAGCGGAGCTTCTTGATGATCATGTCCTCGGTCGTCGCAATGGGGAAGCTGCGGGCAGCGACCCCGCCTTCGAGTGGCCCGGAGCTGGCCCGCGCCATGGCCGCCTGTTCGAAGCGATCCGCGCCCGGGACGAAGACGTCGATCTTGATCATCGACGCGAGGTGGATCGCGTTGAACGACGACTCCTGTTCCACCGCTCGGCGCACGGCCCCCTCATCGACGTAGTACTCGCCTGCGAGCCGCTCGATGAGCGACGGTCGGTGCTCGAGCCGGAGGGCCGCCACGACGTCCACATCGAGCGTCGCGCGGGCGATGCCGCGCGCAGAACTCGCGACCGATCCGCCCACGTGGTACGCCACGCCCAGCGCATCGAAGGCATCGGCCAGGGGCGCCAGGGCCGATGCGACCGTCACGAGCTGACCGACTCGAAGTGGCGGCGGAGACCTTCGGCGAGTTCATCGCCGTAGTGGATCGCCACGAAGCGCACGGCGAGCTCCTCATCCGTTTCGTGCGGGTGGGCTTCCCGGATGGCGCGCTTGGCGAGCGCGATGACCGTATCGCTCAGTTGCAGGGCCATGGCCGCGCGCCGCTGGGGGCCGGCCTTGCGCAACAGCTCGAGTTGCACCGCCTCGGCGGCCTCGTCCGTGTCGCGCGAGAGCGGCTTCATGGCGGGAGTATGCGGCATGATGTGGCGGCTACACCAGCACCGCGCCCAACGCCGCGGCGAGTCCCAGGTAGACCGTTGCGTAGGCCGCGACCTGTGGCCCTGGGATGGGGCCCACGTCGGGTGTTTCGGGCCCGGCCTCGGACCAGGGCCCACCGGCGAACCAGGCGCGGGCGGCCCGCAGGCGGGCGGGGCGCACGCCGTGTCGTGCGAGCCAACGGTCGGTGACGACGGGAGCGGCGTCGTCGTAGATGCCGCCCGCCGCACCCAGGGCGAAGCAGAGGAACAACAGCCGGAAGAAGAGCATCGGAACGAGGACGACGAGGGCGATCCCGCCTGCGGTCAGCACGGAGGGAATCAGGACCGCCATGGCTGCGGTGCGGTTCCGCGCCAGCTGACTCTCGAGCAGGCCCCGGACGACCTGCCCTCCGTCGAGCGGCATGGCCGGGATCAGGTTCGCCAGGTTGATGACGAGGCCGAAGATCGCGAACCACCAGGCGAAGGTGTGGTGATGGGGTGCCTGTGACCACACCGCCAGGGCCACCAGCCCTCCGACGACGGGACCGGCGAGCGCGATGAACACGCGCGTGTCGGGCGACCGCTGCTGCTTGTCGAGGTCCTCGTAGACCACCACGGCGCCCAGGAAGGGGAGGAAGAACATGCCCTTGATCGGGAGCCGTCGGGCGAGCACGGCGAGGACGTGCCCCATCTCGTGGACGAAGATGACGGCGGTCAGGGCGAGGCCCACCGTCCAACTGCTGCCGATCGAGAACGACACGACGGCCAGGCCCAGGAGGGCCACCATCCAGACGTAGCGACGCAGACGCGAGGATCGTGGGGGCTCGGCGGGCGCGTCCCCATCGGCCTCGGGGGCCGGCTGCTCGTCATCGGCGGGCTCCGTGATCATGACCCGCCCCGGTGCGTGGGCGCGGAGCAGCTCGAACGACGCGGCCGGATCGAGGACATCGTGTTGCGGCTCGAGTCGGCTCGGCACGGCCTTGCCGAGGGTCAGCAGGGTGCGGGGCTGCTCGTCAGCGAGGGTCCCGATCACGCTGATGACGCGCTCGTCCCGCACGATCTCGGCCCTGATCTCGACCACTCGCTCCCAAGGGACGGACCACTCGTCATCACCGCCGTCGGGATCCTCGACGTGATCGGAGACGGAGAGGCCGTCCTTCGTGACCAGGACGCCGACCGGCAGCGGAGAGAGGACTTCCACCAGCAAGGCCAGCCCGAGCATCACCAAGGCCGCAACGAGTGCGGCGGTCGCGCCCAGCCACAGATGGAAGGCCAACGTGACGAGGACAGACAACGCGCCCCACACCAGGCGCAGCCAGTTGCGGTTGCCGAAGAGGGCGACGGCGTCCGCCCTGCCAGCCTTGATCGGGTGCATTCTTCGTCCTCCCCTCCGGCCCCAGTCTAGCCCGGACTTGTCACCAGCTTCGTCGCGAGGGCGCGACTGGTGCTGGAGGGCAAGGAAACATCGTCGCTTTCGGCGCGGAGGCGGGGTGACACCCCGTCGAGCACCGAAAGCGTCGATCGACGCAGCCCTCCAGCGCCAGACGTGTCCGCAGCAGGAGCTGGTGAGAAATCCGGGCTAACGCGCCGCGCGCGGGGCAGGGCCTTGCCGAGCCCCGGAAGCAGTCACCAAAAGAAGACACCCCGCAGAGCGGGGTGCTTCAAGTCATCCAGGGAAGAAGGCCCTTGGTGTTCATCAGAGAGGGTGTTGGCGCGTTGGCAGGCCTCGTTGGAGACGGTCCGAAGACCGTTGGCGGTGGGAGTGAAGTGGAGATGACGAGGCAGGAGGTCGTCGACGCGACGGTCGCAGCACGCTTGGCCCTTCTGGGCGCTGACGTGTCGTGCGACGGGAACGTCCGAAGCGCGCGAGCGGCGCGCCGCGTGGGCTACACCCGAGGGCGTACCACGCCGACCACCTTCCCCTGGATTTCGACGTCCGTGACGAGGATGGGATCCATCTCGTCGTTGGCAGGTTGGAGGCGGATGTGGCCCGACTCGCGGAAGAACCGCTTGAGGGTCGCCTTGCGGCTCCCCGTCTCTTCGTCGGGCAACATGGCCACGACGATGTCGTTGTCTTCAGCCGAATCGGACGGCTGCACGATGACGAGATCGCCGGGGCAGATGTGGTCGTTGATCATCGAGCGCCCTTCGACCCGGAGCATGTAGTACTCCTCGTTGGTCGGGGCGATCGCATCGAACTCGAAGGTCTCGCGGTCTTCGACGGCCTCGATCGCTGCGCCGGCAGCGATGCGACCGCGAATGGTGAGGCCACGGACGCCGCCATCAGCGCCCGCGGCCCCAGGGACAGCAGACCCAGCGGCCGATCCCGTGTCCACCAACGTGATCGACCGCGCCATGTTCGGTGTCTTGGTCAGCGCGCCCTTCTTCTCGAGGGCGTTGACGTGCTCGTAGATCGTGATCTTGGAGACGCCGAAGTACTGCGACATCTCGTCGAGCGTGGGAGAGATCCCCTTGTCGCGAATGAAGTCGCGGATGAAGTTGAGTACCGCGAGTTGCTTCTCGGTCAGGAACATCGCGTGTCTTCCGATCTGAGCGAGGGGATCTGGACAAGGGGACGTTGGGAGGGCGAACAAGCGGCGGGTGTCGGGGCTTCGGTTCGCCGATGACGGCGGGCGGCGGGAATCGGGAGGACCGACTCACCAGCAGCCGGGCGGCAAGCCGCCTGGCCCCGAGGACCTCAGATATAGAGGAAGGCCAGGAGCATCATGAGCATGGTGGCGACGGTCAGGCTCTCTTTGGCGAGGATCTCGCGTATCATGGTGATGCTCCTTCTCTAGGGGCACCCGGGGTCGCAACTGCGGCCGGCGGGAAGCTGGCGGGTTAGGCCGCCGTTACCCTAACATCGGCTGAACGCGGGGGAGGATTCAGGGCTTTGTTAGGTTCATTTTCAGGTTTTGTCAGGGAGTGGCGAGAACTGGGCTCGAGCGGCCTTTCCGAGGATCGTGGCGTGAGGCGCCCGTGGTAGCCGAGCTTCCGCAGGAGGCCAGGGAGGGGGTCCCGTGCCCGCGCTTCCTGATGCCCCTGAACCCGCTGCGCCTGCCCCGACGGCAGGTGGACGTGCTCGTGGTCGGCGGCGGGGTGGCCGGGTTGTCGGCCGCCATCGGTGCCGGCGAGCGGGTGACCACGCTGGCCCTGCTCAAGGGCTCGCGGCGTGACACGGCCACCAACTGGGCCCAGGGCGGCATGGCCGTGGCGGTCCACGATGAGGACACGACCGAAGCGCACGTGCGGGACACGGTGCAGGTGGCCGCGGGCCTCGGTCACCCGGGCCTGACCAGCGAGGTCGTGGGCGCGGCACCCACGTTGCTCGAGCGCTGGTTGAGCTGGGGCGCGCGCTTCGACAGCCAGGACGACGAGCTGCTGCTGGCGATGGAGGGCGGCCACAGCGCGCCGCGCGTGATCCACGCCAACGGCGACCAGACCGGCGCCGAGATCCAGCGCTTCCTGATCGCCCGGGCGGCGTCGCTCGAGAAGCTTTCGGTGCTGGAGAACACCTTCGTCCTGGACCTGATCACGGACGAGCAGGCCGTCCGCGGCGTGATTGCCTGGTCACCGCAGCAGGGCTTCTTCTGCGTCTGGGCCGGGGCGACGATCCTGTGCACGGGCGGGGTGGGGCAGCTCTATCGCGAGACGTCCAATCCGCCCGACGCCACCGCCGACGGTGTGGCCATGGCCTACCGCGCCGGGGCGCAGATCCGCGGCATGGAGTTCGTGCAGTTCCACCCGACGGTGCTGTACGTGGCGGGCATGGCGCGCTTCCTGGTCAGCGAGACGGCGCGCGGCGAGGGCGGCCAGCTGGTCGATCGCAGCGGCTACCGTTTCATGCCCGACTACCATCCCGACGCGGAACTCGCGCCGCGCGACGTGGTCTCCCGGGCGATCGTGCAGCAGATGGGCAAGACGCGCGACACCAACGTCTACCTCGACATGCGCCACATCGACGCCGAGCGCATCCGCAAGCGTTGGCCGGTGATCAACCGCTCGTGCGCGGAGTTCGGTATCGACATGGCGCACGACCTGATCCCGGTGCACCCGGCCGTGCACTACATGGTCGGCGGCGTCGCCACCGACTCGGCGGGGCGCACGGGTGTCGAGGGGCTCTACGCGGCGGGCGAGACGGCCTCGACGGGCTTCCACGGGGCCAACCGCATCGCCAGCAACTCGCTGCTCGAGGGCGCGGTGCTGGGTGAGCGCGCGGGCGTGGCGGCTGCGGTGGAGGCCCGGCCGGTGAGCATGAGCGCGGCCTTCGGACCGTCCGCCAAGCGCCCCTACGACGCGAGCTTCCTCGACGTGGCGGACATGGACAACGCCCTGCGCTCGATCATGTGGCGCCGGGTGGGCATCGAGCGCGACGGGGTCGGACTCGAGCGGGCCGTGCACCGGCTCGAGCAGTGGAACGGCCTGCTGTCGCGCCGGGTGTTCGGCGACGTGCGCGGCTGGGTGCTGGCCAACAAGGTGCTGGTGGGCTCGCTCATCGCCCGCGGCGCCCAGGCGCGGGAGGAGAGTCGCGGCACGCACTACCGGCACGACTTCCCCGAGATCGACGATCAGAACTGGAAGAAGGACATGGCCTTCGTGCGTCCGGAACCGGTGACGTGAGCAGGCTCTGCTCGCCCCGCCGTCCCCCCGTCCCCGAACCCGCAGCCTCCCGGAAACACCCCTCCCGCGCATGAGTCGCCCGCTGATCGAGAACGTCGCACCGGTCGAGAAGGCGGTGCTCTTCGGAAGCGTGAACGGACGGGTCCTGCACGGCGACCCGCTGGATGAGCTGGCCGGGCTGGCCGAAGCGGTCGACGTCGTGGTGGTCGATCGCATGGTGCAACGGCTGCAACGGCCGGTTGCCGCCACCTATCTCGGCTCGGGCAAGGTCAGCGAGCTGAAGCTGGTGATCAAGTCGCAGCACGCCAACCTGGCCATCGCCGACGTCGACCTGAGCCCGGCCCAGGCGCGCAACCTGACCAAGCTGCTCGGTGTCCGCGTGATCGACCGCTCCGAGTTGATCATGGACATCTTCGCCCTGCGTGCGCGCACGGCGCAGGCCAAGCTCCAGGTGGAACTGGCCCAGCTCAAGTACGCGCTGCCGCGGCTGCGCGGGCAGTGGTCGCACCTCGACCGTTACTCCGGTGGCGGTGTGGGCACGCGCGGCCCGGGCGAGAAGCAGCTCGAGACGGACCGCCGCATCGTGAATCGCCGCATCCGCGACCTGCAACAGCGCCTGCACGTCTTCGAACGTCGCAAGCAGCTCACCCTCGACGGTCGTAAGGACGCCCGCAAGGTGGCGCTCGCCGGCTACACCAACACCGGCAAGACGACTCTGTTCAACGTGCTCACGGGTGCCGAGACCTACGCCGCCGACCGGCTCTTCGCGACGCTCGACACGCGCACGCGGCGCTGGCCCCTGCCCGAGGGCGGCGAAGTGCTGCTGTCCGACACGGTGGGCTTCATCCGCGACCTGCCGCACCACCTGGTGGCGTCGTTCCACGCCACGTTGGAGGAGGTCATCGAGGCCGACTTGATCCTGCACGTGGTCGACGGCAGCGATCCCGAAGCCGGCGCGCACATCGACACCGTGCGCAGTGTGATGGACTCGATCGGCGCGGGCGAGGTGCCGACGATCCTGATCGTGAACAAGGTCGACGCGGTGGTCGACTCGATGGACCTGCAGGCGTTGCTCAACGGCTACCAAGGCGCGGTGGCGGTCTCCGCGCGCACCGGCGTGGGGCTGGACGTGCTGGCCGAGCGCGTGCGTGCCCACTTCGCCGGCTACCAGCGCAGCTACAGGGTGTGCGTGCCGGTCACGGCCGGCCGGGCCCTGGCCCAGGTGCGCGAACTGGCCGAGGTGGTGGACTCGACGGTGCGCGAAGACGTGATCGAACTGTTGCTGGAAGTCGAGGCGCGCCAGACCGGCCGGCTGCGTGCCTGGGCCGAGGGCGAGGGCCTGGCGCTCGAGCGCAAGTGATGGCCGGGGCGTGAGCGGTCCGGCGGCCCACGACTGATGGCGGCGGGCGAGGACGACCCGGCGGCCCACGACGCGGTGCCCTTGCCCGGACCGTTCCGCGCCGAGCCTTCACGCCGGACCCCGCGATGGAGATCATGAGCGCATGACCGCTGCTTCCGAACCGAACGCCGAGATCGGCGTGCCCGCGCTGAGTCCCGAAGCCCTGCGCTGGCGCTGCGACCCGGCCTCCTTGTCCTTCGATTCGACCGCCGAAGTCGACCCCTACACCGGCATCGCCGGCCAGCAGGACGCGGTGGAAGCGCTGCGTTTCGGCCTGGAGATCGATGCGCCGGGCCAGAACATCTTCGTGCGCGGCCTGGCCGGTACGGGCCGCCTGACGTTGGTCAAGAACCTGCTGGAGGAGATCCTGCCGGCCTGTCCGCTGGCCGCGGATCGCTGCTACGTGCACAACTTCGAGCAGCTCGATCGGCCGCGACTGATCACCCTGCCGCGCAGCCAGGGCGCGGTGTTGAAGCGCAGCATGAACCGCCTGATCGAGTTCGTGCGCGACGACCTCGGGGACGCGCTGCAGTCGGAGTCGGTGCAGAACAGCCGCAAGACGCTGGAGCACATGGCCTCGAAGGAGATCGAGGGCATCGGCAAGCCGTTCGACGAGGAGCTGCGCCAGTCGGGACTGGCGCTGGTCACGATCATGGTGGGGCAGGTGGCCCAGCCGGCGATCGTGCCGTTGGTGGACGACCAACCGGTGGCGCCCGAAGCGCTCGACGAGTTGCAGGCCAAGGGCAGCATGACGGCCGAGGAGGCCAAGGCCATCCGCGATCGCATCCCGCCCTTCGCCGAGCGGCTGGAGAAGGTGGGCGAGTCGATCCGCGCGGTGCGTGCGGGCTACACCGACAAGATCCGCACGCTCTACGATGAGGAAGTGCGGCTGCTCATGCGCCAGGCCACCGCCGACATCCGGCACCAGTTCACCGATGCGTCGGTGCAGCGCTTCCTGGACGCCGTGACCGAGGACGCGGTGCAGCGCCTGCCCCAGGAGCAGGACTCGGTGGCGACCTTCACGCGTCGCTACCGCGTGAACGTGATCTGCGGTCACGGTGACGACGAGGGTTGCCCGATCATCGTCGAGAACGTCCCCACCATGCAGACGCTGGCGGGCAACGTCGACGTGGACATCGGTCCCGACGAGAACCCCGAGATCAGCCACATGAGCGTGCGCAGCGGTTCGCTGCTGGCGGCCGACGGCGGCTACCTGATCATGGAGGCGCGCGACGTGATCGCCGACGCCGGGGCCTGGCGCACGCTGATCCGTACGCTGCGCGCGGGCCAGCTCGACATCGTGCAGCCGGAGTTCGAGGGCCCCTGGGCGCGGCTGACGCTCAAGCCCGAGCCGATCCCGATCAAGGTCAAGGTGATCCTGCTGGGCGACGCCGGCATCTACGCCGCCCTGGACGACCTCGACCCCGACTTCCCCAACCTGTTCAAGGTGTTGGCCGACTTCGAGTCGGTCATCGATCGCGACGACGCGGCCGTGCGCACCTATGCCGGCGTGCTGTCCCGCTTCGCCCGGGACGAGAACCTGCCGCCCTTCGATCGCACCGCCGTGGCCGAACTGCTCGAACACGGAGCGCGCATCGCCGCCCAGCCGGCCAAGGTCACCACGCGCTTCGGCCGGCTGGCCGACGTGGCCCGGGAGGCCGCGTACCTGGCGCGCAAGGACGTGAGCACGTCCGTGACCGGCGAGCACGTGATCAACGCCGTGCGTCGCAACAAGCGCCGCGGCGACCTGCCCGCGCGACGCTTCCGGGAGTTGATCGACGCGGGCACGATCCGCATCGCCACGCGCGGCACGGCGGTCGGGCAGGTCAACGGCCTGGCCGTGGCCAGCGCCGGTCCGCTCAGCTACGGCTTCCCGGCGCGCATCACGGCCACCATCGGGCCGGGGACGGCGGGCACGATCAACATCGAGCGCGAGGCGGCGCTCAGCGGCGCGATCCACACCAAGGGCTTCTACATCCTGGGCGGGCTGCTGCGCTACCTGCTGCGCACCGACCACCCGCTCGCGTTCAGTGCGTCGATCGCCTTCGAGCAGAGCTACGGCGGCATCGACGGCGACTCGGCCTCGGGCGCCGAGATGTGTTGCCTGCTCAGCGCGCTCACCGACGTCGCGCTGCGCCAGGACCTGGCCATGACCGGCGCGATCGACCAGGTGGGCAACATCCTGCCCATCGGCGCCGTGAACGAGAAGATCGAGGGCTACTTCGACGCGTGCCTGGGTGGGGGACTCAGCGGGAGCCAGGGCGTGATCATCCCGCACAGCAACGCCGGGGACCTGATGCTGCGCAAGGACGTGGTCGAGGCCTGCGCCGCGGGCCGCTTCGCCGTGTATCCCGTGGCCACGATCCAGCAAGCGCTCGAGTTGTTCACCGGTCGGCGTGCGGGGACGATGAGCGACGGCGGCGACTACCCGGACGGCACCCTGTTGGCGCTGGCCGTCGAGCGCGCCCACTCGTTCTGGCGCCACGCCATCCGCGGCCCGGCGCTGCTGCCCGCCCCCGACGTCGAGGCTGCCGCCGAGTAGATCCCGAGTCGATCCCGCGGAGTACCGCAGGTCGCGAGCGACTGCCGGCGCCCCGCGCCGCCTTCCTTCCCCGTTCCCCTGAGACCCAGCATGTTCTCGAGAGTCGGCATCGTGGCGGCGCTGGTCGCCGAGCTTGCCCTGGCGCAGGCGGCGGCCGCCCAGGCTCCCTTCGATGCCCTGCTGTTGTCCCGCTCCCGCGAGACGCAGGCGTTCCAGGCGGAGTTCGCCGGCCGGCGGTCGTCGACCGCGATCACCGCGGAGGACCTGCGCCTGCACGTCGAGTACCTGGCTCACGATCACCTGGGTGGGCGCGAGACCGGGTCGTGGGGTGGCGCCATGGCTGCCGGGTACATGGTCGGCGTGCTGCGCGCGGCCGGCCTGGCTGCGGGCATGACAACGTCGGCCGTGTCAGCGCCGGGCACGACGCCGGGCACGACGCCGGGCATGACACCGGGCGATGCACCGGGCGATGCACCGGGCGATGCGCCGGGCGATGCGCCGGTCGACGTACCGGCGGTAGACGGCGAGCCGGGGGCCGGCGGGCCCTGGGGCTACGTGCAGGACATCGGCTGGATCGGTTTCGCATTCGACGGGGCACCCGAAGTGATCGCGCACTACGCCGACGCCGGGCCCGACGCGTCGGGCCCGGTGGACGAGGAGATCCTCGCCGGGGCCGGTGAGGGGCCCGGGGCCGGCGACCACGCCGCCGGTAGCAACGGGTCGAATGGGGACGCTGCGGACGATGCCCCGGCGGAACTGCCCGCCTCGCGCCTCGCCGGCTACGGAGTCGACTTCACCTATTCATCCGGTGGGGCGGTGGACGGCCGCTTCGACGTCGTCGTGGTCCAGGAGGGTGAGACGCCGCCGGCCGAACCGCGCGCGGATGCGGCACTGTTCCTCTACGCGTCGCGGG